>JAHFDT010000075.1 GCA_023248875.1 Myxococcales bacterium
CAGCCGATAGCGATCGCGCCAGGGCTTGCCACAGCCGCTAGCGCCCTCGGGAAAGACCAGGATGGCATTGTCGGCCAGGAGGAGATTGCGGCAGTTGATGGGATCGCCCACCACCACTCCCGAGCGCGAGAAGGCCTCGTTGACAAAGGGCAGCGTGGGGAACCAGCGCTCGGCTTGAGCGCGCACGAGCCGCGGCGGATCGGCCTGGAGAAGACAGGCCATCGCCACCACCACGCCATCGAGCGGCAGCTGTCCCGAGTGGTTGGGCACGATCAGCACGCGCCCGGATGGGATATTCTCGATGCCGAAGATCTCGGGTCGAAAGTAGTCGTAGATCCGCCGAGCGAGCGAGAAGTAGACCTTCGCCTGCTCGGGATGGAAGCCCCACTGGTCGTAACCCAATTCGTTGACCCGCGCAGGCGCAGCAGCGATGCAGCGATCGACCGCGTGCACCACTTCGGGATCGAGCAGGGCTCCACGCACTGCAGTCGCGAGCGAACGCATTTCGACAGTATACATGAGCCCTTGCGTTGTAGGCCTGCTAGCTATTTCCGCGCGGCGAGGAGCGCGCCCTGCCGCCCCGCGACGAGATCGAGTCGAAAATCCGCACGAACAGTAACAGCGCAAGCGCACCGGCGAAGATCAGCGGCTCGCGCAGGTCCGCTTTGACCCGCCAGATGAAATGGACCACGCCGCCGATCGCGGCGAGGTAGATCAGCTGGTGGAGCCGCTGCCAGCGACGCGAGCCCAGCCGTCGCACCCAGCCGCTCGTCGAGGTGATGGCCAGTGGCACCAACAGCAGCAACGTCACCATACCCACCGTGATGAACGGGCGCTTGCTGATGTCCGCATAGACATCGCCGAGATCGAATCCCTGGTCGAGGGCGAGGTAGAGGGTGAAGTGGAGCACTGCGTAGCCGAACGAAAACAGTCCGACCAGGCGGCGCAGTTTGAGCGCCCCGCGCAGACCGAGCCGCTGGGCGGGCGAGCAGGCGAGCGTGGTGAGAAGCCAAAACAGCGCCCAGAAGCCCAAACGGTGGAGGGCGTTGGCGATCGGATCGGCGCCTAGCTGCCCGCGCAGAGCATCGGCGCCGATGCGCAGCGCCGGTGCGGATAGAATGAGGGTCGCGGTGGGCTGGAGCCACCGCATCAGTAGTTGTGAGCGAGATCCATACCAGCGTAGAGCTGCGCCACTTCAGTCGCATAACCATTGAACGGTAGCGTCTTGCGTTTGGTCAGCTCACCGATGCGGCGCTCTTTGGCTTGGCTCCAGCGCGGATGGTCGACTTGGGGATTCACATTCGCATAGAAGCCATATTCTCGCGGCGCCATGCGGCTCCAGGTGGTCGGCGGCTGCTCGGCGACGAGTCGGATCTTGACGATCGATTTGATCCCCTTGAAACCGTACTTCCAGGGCACGACCAGGCGCAGCGGCGCGCCGTTTTGATGGGGTAGCACTTGGCCATAGAGGCCAACCGCGAGCAGCGTCAGGGGATGCATCGCCTCGTCGATTCGCAGCCCTTCGACATAGGGCCAGTCGAGTACGGAGCGTTTTTGACCCGGCATCTGAGTGGGGTCGTGCAGCGAGGTGAAGGCGACATACTTGGCGCGCGAGGTGGGTTCGAGGCGGCGGAGCAGATTGCCGAGGGAAAATCCAACCCAGGGGATGACCATCGACCAGGCCTCCACACAACGCATGCGGTAGACTCGCTCTTCGAGGGGAAACTGCTTGGTGAGCTGGTCGATGTCGATGATCTGCGGCTTCTTGATCTCCCCTTCGAGCGAAATCTGCCAAGGGTGTGGTCGCAGCGAGCCGGCGTTTTGCGCGGGATCCACTTTGTCGGTGCCGAATTCATAGAAGTTGTTGTAGTGGGTCAGGTCCTCGAATGAGGTCGGTTTCTCCTCGGTGGTGAATTTACCGCGCACGGCGATCGAGAGTTTCTGTGCCGGGGGCGGTGGGGCGGCGCAGGCGCGTGCCGTAGCCAGCACCGCTGTGGCGCTGGCGAGGCTGCCAGCACCGAGCGCGAGAAACTCCCGACGGTGGAGATAGAGCTGCGGCGGCGTGATCTCATCGCGTGCCATCAGAATTGCCAGCTAGTACGCACTGCGACGACTGCGAGATGGCGATCTGCTCCTACGATGGGAACCAGAGCGTTCAGCTCTGCGCCGAGCGAACGCCACAGACGGAAGCGTAGCGCGACGGTGGGCGCGACCGTATCGACGGCCGCGCGCTGGCCGAAGCGGCCGATCAGATCGACCGCGAGGCCGAACCAGTTGCGTGGCGAGTACTGCAGCCCCGCATCGACGATCAGGCCGGCGCGAAGATCGGCGGGAGCTGCGGAGAGCCCCGCCGTGAGATCGCCGCCAAGGTAGCCGTGGAACTGCCAGTGCGGCGAAGCGCGCAGCGCCGCGGCAGCGCCGAGCTCTCCTCCCACCGTATGGCTATGCGGCGCATCGGTCGCGGTGGGCAGGAGTGCGCGCAGATAGGGTGTGAGGACGAAGCGACCGCGCTCGAACGCCACCCAGCTGCCACCGAGTGTCAGCTGGCCAAGGCCGAGTGCCGTTCCCTTGAGGGTGGCGTTTTGCACGAACTGCCAGCGCACGAATTCGAAGGTACCGAATAGCTCCGCGCGCCGTGACACAGCCCAACTACCCGAGAGCAGCGCATCGGCAGCGATGGATCCATAAAAGTCGGCGCCATCGATCACCGCGCCACCGCGTGCCGCCAGACTCACTTCGCTGCACGGTCGGGCGCGATGGCCGGTGCCGAGGTCGGCCTCACCGAGTCCGACCGTGAGTGGCCCCTCCGCCAGGCCACCCTCTTGAGCGGCGGCCACACCGGCGATGAGCAGCAGGACCAGCCGCCTCATTTCACCCTCCCCGGCGCATCGAAGCGCCCATTGCCATCGCGGTCGAAGAGGAAGGGGTTGGTAAACGCCATCGGAAATGCGTCGGGCACGACCTGTGCGAAATGGAAACGAGGATCGCCCTCATCGCGGGGCGGCGGGGGATTGCTGAGCGGTCCGACTTTTTCGTCAGCCGCGATATCGGCGAAGTCGATCTTGCCATCCCCGTTGTTATCCGTGGTATCGGGCATGCCGTCGAGTGCGCCGTGCGGCAGCTCGCTGCGCTTGGGGCCACCCCCGAGGTCGGCCGCGGGCAAGAGCGGGAAGCCGGCTTCTATGACCAACCAGGCGTCGCCGCTCGGTGGCAAGAGATCTAGGAGTGCTACTTCGCCGAGGTAGCGCACGAGACCCACGGTGCCGAAGGGCGAATCGGGCTTCACCAAGCCGGTGATGGTCTTCTTCACCTGGCCGTTGACGACGATGCGGATCTCATCTACGGGCACCCACGGCGCGGCATCCACTTCGATCTTTAGCACCGCCTGATCGGCGGGACGGAAGGGCTTCATGCCGAAGCTATGGTCAAAGCCATCGGCGCCGCGGACGCTTGCTAGAATCACTGGACCGTTGGTGCCGATCAGGGCACCGTCGCGCACCGCCTGGTTGAAGAGATCGATCTTGAAACTGGGGCCGGCCTGGGTTGCGGCAAACACCAGATTGCGTGGCGAACCAACGGTGTTTTCGCCGAGCGTATGGGAATCGCTGTTCGCGGTGCCGGTCTTGAGCTCGCCCTGATTGAGCCCGTAGAACCAGAGTGCTCGATAGGCGAGCAGCGTGTCGTTGCGCGTGCCGTTCATCACCTCTTGAGCATGGTGGTCATTCGAATGGTGGCCGCCGGGATTGGGGGCGCGCACATACATGCCGCCTACTGTGCCATCGTCCTTGGCCGGCAGGTCGGTGATCAAATTGAGTCCGAGGGCGCGCGGATAGCCGAGGTCGCGGCCGAACTCGGCTTCCGCCCACGGGTGGTTGAGCTGGATGATCGGCACGGTGCTGGAGTAGAGCGGCTCGACCCGGTCGAACAGCGCGCCGGGTTCGACGAGCTCATCGAAAGGGCCGCCGTTACGCGGCAGCGTCGGCTGGTACTTGAGCGGCCAGAAGTTGTAGTGACCGATCACCAGTGGGAACGAGCCGCCCGGAGTGTAGAGGAAGGGAATGTGTCCGGTGGTCTCGACGCCTGCGACGGTGGTCAAGCGGTTGGAAAGGCCAAGTGCTTCGACCACCGGCGCGTAGTCGTAGACCACGTCGTGATCGGTGGCGATGATCACATCGACGTCGGCCGCCACGAAGGAGAGCACGCGTTCGGAGTCGGGCATGCCGCTGTCGAAGCTGGCACCTCCGTGGACGTGCATATCAGCAGAGACGGAGCCCGACGGCTTGAGGGCCAATGGCGATAGCATCATGTCGAATACCAGCTCGCCCGCCGTCGAAGCCTCGAGCTGCTTGCGGGCGATGGTCCAAAACGGGCCATGGTAGGCATAGAGCCAATAGCGGCCCGGAGGGAGCTCCAGGGCGGTACGCTTGGCGCCCGCTGGTGCGAGCAGCCGATTGCCCGCCGGCGATCCTCCGTGCGGCGAGCCAAGCCACGGCGCGGTGGGGCCGAACTGGCCGTGGTAGCTCCCCTCGGTCGCACTGCGGGTGATTTCGTCGACCGGGCGTAAGAAGAGCTCAGCGTCGACCGGCTTGCCCTGGGGATCCAGTACCGCCACCGATAGGCGCGTGGTCAGGGACATTTCCACGGGGGCAACCTCGACATCGGAGGCGAGCCAGGGGACCGCCCGCTCCGCCACTTTGCGCCCGAAGGCATAGTACTCGATGACATAGGCGCGTTCGGCGGGCAGGCGTGCGGAAAAGGCACCCTGGGCATCGGGCACGACCTCGGTCCAGCGCACGCGTTCGCTGGACTTCATGGACGGGGTGCCCTCGGCAATCTGCACCGTCACCGCATCGACGCCATGGATCGGCATGCCGAAGTCGACGCGGCCGCGCACGGTCGCTGCTCGCTCCTGGAACAGCTGGCGGCGCAGTTCGAGCGCCAGATCGGCCGCGCCCGCGATGTCGCTGACGGGAGCCACGGCGACGAAGCGTTCGAAGGCCAGGTAGTCGCGCGGTGGTACG
The DNA here is from genome assembly GCA_023248875.1 of Myxococcales bacterium. Taxonomy (GTDB): domain Bacteria; phylum Myxococcota_A; class Polyangia; order Palsa-1104; family SHYY01; genus JAHFDT01. The sequence continues at coordinate 5,022 of JAHFDT010000075.1, forward strand.
ACCGTTTGCGGTAGACCAAAGGAGGAGACGGTTTCGCTCTGGAAGCCGGCGAGTCGCGGCTGGTCGCAGCCGACGATCGCATAGCTTGCGGGCGTGGCGCTGTGGTGCGTCGAAGCCGCCAGAAAGGGCGCGGTTTGGAAGGCACCATTGATGGTCAGCAGGTTGAACGACGGATGGTCGAAGCCGGTGCCGGGGGTAAAGGGCAGCAGTTCGCGTTTGCTGAAGTAGAAGCCGTCGGACAGCGCCCACAGCTGCGAATTCGGGCTGCGGTTGACCACTTCGGTGCGCACGCGGACACCCGGTTCGCAGGCGCGCATTTCGTAGACGGTGTAGATTGGGATATCGGGCTGGCCATCGAGCGTGCCCCGAAACTCCACGGCGACGCGGCGCGGCCGCTCGTCGATCATCTGCGCCGAGAGGTAGTGGGCGGCATCGCGCGGCAGGATACCGACCACTTGGAGGAGCTGGTTGATCCCATCGTTGTTGGCGCCCCGGTTCACGAGATCGAGGAGCGAGCCGCCGTTCGGGTCGACGTAGTTTTGGTTGCCGAGCCCGGCCAGTACCGCGACCGCGCGACTGTTACCGAGGAGATAATCGCCTTTGCGGCCGAGCGCATTGATGCCGCCGGGCGAATCAGTGCCATCGAGTATGCGCACTTCGAGCAGAGGTTCGGCGCAGGTGAAGGTGAGCTGCTGACAGGGTTCAGCAACGTGGCAGTCGCCACCGCCACCCAAGCAGCTCGGACGCGTGCAGCCTACGGTTGCGGCAGCGAATAGCAGCAGGGCGAGGGATTTCATCCGCGCATTTTCACCAAAAACGGACTGCAATGCGATATGAAAACCGCATGTATGCCATCGCCATCGTCCGCTACCGTCGACCGCTCGAAGAGGTGCTGAAACAGATCGATCCGCACCGCGCCTATCTGCGCGAGCTTCAGAAGCAGGGCCGGCTGCTCGTCTCCGGCCCGCTCGATCCGCGCCATGGCGGAGCGCTGCTCTTGCGGGTATCCGAGGAGAACCCTCTGGCGGAGCTCGACCGAATTCGCGATGGCGATCCCTTTGTGACGAATGGACTGGCGCAGTATGAGCTCCTGCCGTGGCTGCCCAATATTGGGTTGGAGGGGTTAGAGAAGCTCTAGCGGATACTGTCTACTACTACTAGACAGATTTATGACGTCGCGTCATCCTGTCCTGGGTGAAGGCGAAGGATCTGTTGCGGCAGCTTCGTATGCTGGGATGCGAAGAGGTTCATCAGCGGGGATCGCATGTGCGGATACGCTGTGGTTGGTGTACGAGCACGGTCCCGGTCCATGGAGGTGATGACATCGGCGCCGGGCTGTTGAGGGCAATTGAGCGGGATATGGAGCCTTGCCTGGGAAAAGGATGGTTGCGACGATGAAGCGCTACACAGTGCGATACGAAAGGGACGAGCAGGGCTGGTGGGTAACCTCCGTGAACGGCGTGGCGGGCTGCCATACGCAGGGGCGAACGATCGCTCAGGCGCGTAGACGGATCCGCGAGGCACTGGGCTTGTTTGTGGAGGATGCCGATCGTGCAAATCTGGTCGATGAGGTCAAGCTTGGGCCACTGGCTCGGCGCACAATGGCCAAGCTGAGAATGGCACAAAGACAGGCGGTGGCGCGGCAGGTCGAGGCACAGCGGTCCGCTCAGGAAGCTGCACGCCTGCTCACCAAGCGACTGCACCTCAGCGTCCGTGATGCGGGGGAGATTCTCGGTCTATCCCACCAGCGAGTGCAGCAGCTAGTACATGCTCGTTCCAAGGCTGGGCGCAAGAAGGCATCCTAACTTATTGTTTCTTCGCCAGGCGAAACCAGAAACGGCTGCCCTGTCCAAGCACACTCTCGACTTCGAGCTTGCTGCCGTGAGCGGCGACGATGCGCGAGGCGATGAAGAGACCGAGTCCGAAGCCCTGGCCGGTGGTACGCGAGCTTTCGCCCTGCCAGTGGCGTTCAAACAGATGGGGCTGCTCGGCTTCAGGAATGCCGACTCCTTGATCGATGACCGAGCAGAGAATCGCGCCCTCCACGCTTTCGGCGCGCACTCGGATCACCTTCCCCAACGGCGTGAACTTGAGAGCATTCTCGATCAGATTGGCAAACACGCGGAACAGGGCATCGTGATCGCACTCGATCGTTTCCAGATGGGGATCGACTTCGAGCACGAGGCAGTGGCCCGCCTGATCTGCCAGCGGGTAGAAGGCAGCCAGCACTTCGTCGAGCAGCGCTGGCAGGGACTCTTTCTTCAACGATAATGTGAAATCGTCCTGATGCAGCCGGTCCCAGTCGAGTAGTGCGCTGACCAGCCGATCCATGCGCTGCACCGATCGCTCGATGAGCGTTGTGGTCTTGTGCAGCGTTTCGTCCTCTTTGGGTAGTCGATCCAGGAGGAGACGAGAGCACAGGCGGATGACGCTGAGCGGGTTTTTGAGGTCGTGCGAAAGTGTGGCCAGCTTGTGTGCCAGCGCCTGGTTGCGCGTCGTGTTGTCCCTCTCCTGCGCCTCTTGTGCCCGCTGTTCGCCGTGTGCGATGGCCTGTAGGATCGCTTCCGCATCGGTGGGCTTCATCAAGAGATCGAGGGCACCCGAGTGCACCGCTTCGACCGCGGCCGGCACGGAGGCATGCCCGGTCAGGATCACCGCACGCACCGATGCGTGGACCAGGTGCAGGGCTCGCACGACTTCTAGCCCGTTGCAGTCGGGCATCCACAGGTCGATGACCGCCAGATCGGGCGCATGCTCGCCCGCGCGCTGGAGGGCCTCGAGGTAGCTCTCGGCGGTGTCCACCTGGAACTGATGGCGCGCAAAGTCGTTGGCCAGGGTGCGTCGCATGAGCGGGTCGTCATCGACGACCAGAACACGGCGAGCGGCGTTCATTGCGCCCCCGCATCGCAACGAGCGAGGGCAAAACTCACGATCGTGCCCACACCGACCGCGCTCTCGATCCGCAGCTCCCCGCCGGCGCGCTCCACCAGCCGACGACATTGTGAGATCCCCAGGCCCGAACCATCCCTGCGGGTGGAGAAGAAGGGCGTGCCCACTTTGGACAGAATCTCGTCTGGGATCCCACTGCCATTATCGGCGATGGTAAAGAGCACTTCGGTTGGAGCGATCTGGGCGCTCACCGTGACGTGGCCATCGCGACGGCTTTCGCTCCGCAGGGCCTGCGCGCCGTTGGACACCAGGTTGATGAAGATCTGGGTGAGCCCGGTAGGGTTGATGCACAGCTCCGGTAAACTTTCGGGCCCATCGTAGAAAAGCTTGGCCTTGGCATGGAGCGCCACTTCGCGGCACACCGAGAGGGCATGCCGGATCACGAACACCGGGGTGGCTGTAGTCGGCTCATCGATCGGGCTCGATTGATAGAAGCGGCGCAGCTGTCCAGTGAGCTCGACCATCATGTGGCCGCTCGCCAGCAGATCGCGCGCGATCTCGGGCAGCTCGGCCGCGAGTTCATCCACGGGGCCGGCGGTGATCGCCTCGCGAGAGGGAGCCAGCTGGGCGAGCCGTTCAGCATTGAGCATGAAGTGCGAGAGCGGGCGATGGAGATCGTGCAGCATGGCCGCGCCGATGCTTCCCAGCGTGGCGAGCCGCTCGGTCTGCATGAGGCGCAACTGGAGCGCCGACTCCTGCTGCCCCAGCTCGAAGGCGGCGATGCCCCAGCGGATGATCTGCTCGAGCTCGGCGCGATCCCATGGCTTGATGATGTAGCGCGCCACGAGCCCTTCGTTGACGGCGCGCAGGATCGGATCGAGATCGCTGTAGGCGGTGATCATGACGCGTACGGTATGGGGGAAGCGCGCCTTGACCTGAGCCAGCAGCTCCTCACCGGCCATCTCCGGCATGCGCTGGTCGGTCAGCAGCACTGCGACCGGCTCTTGTTCCATCCATTCGAGCGCCTCTTTGCCGGAGGCGGCGACCCGCACCCGAAAGCGGCTGCCAAAGCTCTGCTCAAACACCACCCGATTGGCCCATTCGTCATCGACGAAAAGGATGAGCTGGTTCTTCATATCGCTGGCCCGATCGGAAGTTCGACCTGGAACAGGCTTCCTTCGGCCACGCGAATGGTCCCTTGGTGGCGGTCGACGATTTCGCGTACGGTCGCAAGGCCCAGTCCGGTTCCTATCCCCGGCGGTTTGGTGGTGAAAAAGGGCTCAAAGATGCGCTCGCGGAACTCGGGTGGGATGCCCGGTCCGCTATCCGAGACTTCGACCACCAGGCGATCGCCTTCGCGGCGCGAAGCCAACTTGATCCAACCTCCAGGGCGCGCGGCATAGAGGGCGTTGTCGAGCAGATTGGTCAGCAGTTGGGTCACGAGCGGCGCGGCACACCAGAGCGGACCGTCGTAGGCGAGCTCTTCGTGCAGGGTCACACTGGCCAGTGCCGGCTGCAGCTGCGCGAGGGCGCCGGAGAGCACGGTGGAAAACGGCAGGGTCTGGCGTTCGATCTCACCGCTGCGGCGAAGGCCCAGCAGCTGCCGTGAAAAGAGCGCGACCTGGGAGGCGCAGCCGGAGAGCACTTCCAGCAGCTGCGCGGTCGGCGTGCCGGGCGCGAGTAGTTCGGGCGGCAGCTGGTTCCGCAGCGGTTCGATGGCATTGACGATGGCGTTGGCGGGATTGCGGATCTCGTGGGCCAGGCTGGTCGAAAGCGCGCCGATGGCGGAAAGCTTCTCCGTCTCATGGAGTTTGAGCGCCAGGTTGCGCAGCGCCAGATGCGACCGAATGCGCGCTCGCAGCTCCTCGGGATCAAAGGGTTTGAGCACATAGTCGATGGCACCCGCCTCGAAGCCGGCGAGCCGATCGATGGTTTGACCGTGGGCAGTCAGCAGAATCACGGGAGCCAGACGATTGGCGGGCAGGCGCCTGAAGCGCTGTGTCAGCTCGCGCCCGTCCATGCCGGGCATGCCAATATCGCTGACCAGAAGATCGGGGATGCTCTTCTCTGCCAACTCGAGCGCGACCTGGCCATCACTGGCGAGGAGCACCCGGTATTCGCCCCCGAGCAGGCGGCCGATCGCTTCGCGCAGCTGGCCATCGTCCTCGGCCACGAGGATCGTCGCGGCGCCCGGCTGATTGGATTCGAGAACGCGCGAGCGCGCTTCGCTCGGGCGATCGCAGCCGAAGTCCTGGGGCGACGAGAGGCGGGGCACGGCCATGGCCCGCTCCTCGTGCGCAGGGGCGGATAGGTAGGGCAGAAAGACCTGGAAGATCGAGCCCCCCTCGGGCCGATTCTCCACCGAAACCCGGCCGCCCTGAGCTTCAGCGAGCTCCTTGACCAGCGATAGGCCGATGCCGCTGCCGGAACCGAGGCGCGCTTGGCCCTGCTCGAAGCGCCCAAAGAGGCGCTTTTGCAGCTCGTCGTCGATGCCCACCCCGCTGTCGCGAACGATCAGCGCCACGCCCTCCGTCTGCGGCGCGAGCTCCACTTCGATGTGGCCACCGTGCGGCGTGAACTTGATGGCATTCGAAACGAGATTGGTGACGATTCGCTCGAGCGCCATTTCATCGGTGTGAAACGTATAACGACGGGGACCCTGATAGCCGAGCGCGAGGCCGCGCTCCTGTGCCGCGGGGGCCCAGGCCGAGGCCAGCAGCTGCAGCGCCACCGCCAGATCGCACGCCGAGGGGTGAAGCTGCAGCTTGTTCTCCTGTTTGGCGGCGAGCAGCAGCAGGGCGTCGATGAGGCGCAGCAGTTTGTGCACGCTGCTATCGATCGCTGCGAGGGCCTGGTGGACGCGGGGATCGAGCGGCTGTGCGCAGCGACGCACCTCAGCGACCGAGAGGGTTACGAGCGAAAGCGGCGTGCGGATTTCATGGTTGATGTTGGCGAAGAAGCGATCGCGAGCGGCTTGGGCGGTCTGCAGCTGCACCACCGTATCGGCCAATTCGTCTCTCGCACGCTGCAATTCGCAGGTTCGCTCCTGCACCTTGCGTTCGAGGTTCTGTCGGTAGTCGGCCAGCTCCTCGTGGGCCTGTGCCAGCTCCTGGTAGCGCGCCTGCAGAACCTCATGCGCCTCCTTGAGCTCTCGGGCGGCGGCGCGCGCGGTAAACGGCCAGGTCACCGCCTTGCGGAGCCAGCTCAGGGTTCCACCACCCTCCGGATAGACCACTTCGAAGCGGGCGCCCTGCTCGATGAAGCTCATCCTGACTTCCGCGGGCGGGAAACCCAGGATGCAGGGCAGCTGGATGATACTTCCCTGGGCGACGAGGAAGTACTCGGGAAAGGTCTCGTATCCCTCGTGGATCCGCAGTTCGAGCACCATCCGGTTGGGGCCGGTCTCCTCCAGGCTGCCCTCGACACAGGTGAAAAAATGGTGGCCGATCCCGGACCAGATCCAGAGGTAGAAATCCCGTGTCGAAAAGAGCAGACGGGCTACCACGGTAAAGGCGCGGATCAGCGGCGAGCGCATGAAGCTGCCGCCCAACTCGACGAACTGCTGGGAGGTCCAGATCTGGCCAGCGTTGCGCATGATCTGAACGAATTCAGACCAGTCGATCCGATTCTGCGATTGACGCAGGTCGGGCAGTGAGTACCGGGTGCCCGCCAGCAGGAGCTCGGGGGATCGGCCGCCTCTCCGCAGTTCGCGAAAGAAGGGGTCGAGGACCCGGCAGGAGACCTCCTTCATCTACCGCCCCCAGCGGAGCACCATTCCCGCCCAGGTGGAACCCGCTCCACCGGTGAATGTGGCCACAACGTCGCCGTGCTCGAGCTGCCCTTCGCGCTCGGCGATGGCCAGCTGGAACGGGACATTTGATGCTGCGAGACTGCCGGCCCAGGAGAAGGTATCGATCCCGCGTGCGTTGGCGAGGCCCACATAGTCCTTCGTGACTCGACGGAGCCAACGGGTCGCCTGGTGGCTGGCGTAGAAGTCGACCTCCTCTTTTTGCAGGTCCGCCTGAGCGAGTGCGGCAACCAGCACCTCCTGGGCATAATCGGCCAGACTCAGCGCCATGGCGCGGCAGAGCTGGCGGTCGATGGGTGCCAGCACCACTCGACCTTCATCATACCAGTTCGGCTGACCCGGCACACCATAGCCGATGGCGCGGTAGTACTCCCCATCGGTGCGGTGAGCGCTCGCCAAGAGCCCATAGCCTTCGCTGACGGGACCCACGACCACGGCGGTGGCGCCATCGCCAAACCAGGCAGAGGCGGGATCTTCGATCGCGATCGTCTTGCGCAGGTTGCTCGATTGCACCAGCAGGCCAAAGCGCGCCTGCCCGCTCTGTATCATGCTCTGGGCCAGCTTGAGCTGGACGGCAAAGGCGTTGCATACGGAATCGTTGACCAGGCTCAGGCAGTCGCGCCGTAGCCCCAGCTTACGGTGGAGTGCACACGCGCTCGGGACGCCCAGGACATCGGGACAGGGCGTGTAGGAGAAGAGAAAATCGATCTGGTGCGGCTCGATGCCAGCGCGCGCGAGCGCCTCTTCGGCAGCCTTCGCCTCCATGGCCACCGAGGGCGAGCCTTCCGGCATCACCCGCCGCTCGACCACACCTTCGAAGACATCGTTTTCGAGCGATGCCAGCTCCTGTAAGATGAGGCGAGCCCCTTCGCTGCGCGGTGGCTCCGCCCCCTTGCCGCGCATGACGTTTAGCTCCCGTTTGCGGCGCCACTCCTCGACGATGGCTTGCGGCCACCAATCGTTGCGTCGCACCTCTTCCGGCAAGTAAACCCCAAGGCCGTGGATACCTATATTCATTTGTGCACTCCTAATTGAGGATTTTGGGCGGCTGACTGAAGGCATCGAAGCGGTCACGCTTCGGCATTCTTACGGTGCGATCGATCTGCACATCCACCACCAACGGGCGATTCGGCCGGCGCGGAAGCAGCAGCGCTTCGAGGAGCTGACCGGGGCGCTCGACTGCCAAGGCCTCGGCCCCGAGCCCGCGCGCGAGCTGGACCACGTCCATCGGTCGGGTGTCATAGGTGGGCGATCGGCCATAGACGGCCTGGTGGCCGAGCTCCACCATGCCGAGTCGCGCATCGTTGAAGACGAACACACAGATGGGCAGCCGCTCGGCCGTTGCGGTGGCCACTTCAAAGGCGTTCATGGCAAAGCAGCCATCGCCGCAGATCGCTGCGACCGAGCGCTGGGGATGCGCTAACTGCGCGCCGATCGCGGCGCCGATGCTGGAGCCCATCGAGCCCAGGCCGGTCATGGCGACGAAGGAATCGGGAAGATGGGCACGGAGAAAATGGACCGCGAAGAGGAAGTGCTCTCCACTATCGATGGTAAAAATCGTATCGGCCGGCAGGCGTTCCTGCAGTTCGAGGAGGGCGCGCTGGGGCGAAATGCGCCCCTCGTCGCCGTGGGCGAGGGAGGCCAATTCGTCATGGTAGTGGATCCCACTGCGAGCGCTCGCCGTTCGCTGGGGCAACCGCTCGATCATCTGGTCGAAGAACAGCTCCGCAGGTGCGGCGATGGCCAGCGAAGCGGAATAGCTTCTGCCGATCTGGGCCGCCTCGATATCGACGTGGATGAGCGCATGCTGGGGTTTCAAGATCGGGCTCCAGCCATCGGTGGCTAGATCGCCCAAGCTGGTGCCAACGGCCAGGAGCACATCGACGCCAGCGGTAAATAGATCGCGTGCGGAAGGATGGCCGCCCATGCCGAAGACGCCGCAGGAGAGCGGGTGATTCTCGGGAAAGATCCCTTTGCCCTTGGGCGTGGTCGCGACCGGGCACTGCAGTCGCTCGGCAAACCGCAATAGCTGCGCCGGACCGTCACCGCTACGCACGCCGGCACCGACCAGCAACGCCGGCTTCTCGCTTTGTGTGAGCAGCATCTCCGCGCGTTCGAGCGCCCGCGGGGCGATCGCATAACGGGTGCTCACGTCGAGCGCTACTTCGGGGATGGCGATGTGAGCGGTGGACACATCCATCGGCAGGGTCAGTACCACGGGCCCCGGTCGGCCGGAGCGCGCGGTGGCGATGGCGCGACGAAAGAGGAGCGGCGCCGCGTTGGGATCATGTAGCTCCACCGCCAGCTTGCTGATGTTGCTGGCCATGGCCACGATGTTCAAATGGTAGGCGCTGCCGTCTTGGAGCGCGCCCTTGCCGAAGGTTCGACGGGGGACCTCCCCGACGAGCAGCAGCAGGGGGAGACCATCGCAATAGGCCGAGGCCAGCCCAGTCATGGCGTTTAAGGCACCGGGTCCCGACGTGACCAGCGCGACCCCTAGGCGGCCGGTGGTATGGGCATAGCCCGCAGCGGCAAACAGCGCGCCGCTCTCGTGGCGCGTCGTCACCACCCGCACCTCGGGGCGATCGAGGAGAGCGTCGTGGAGCGGCGAGATGGGACCGCCCGGGAGGCCAAAGACCACTTCGACGCCCGAATCGACCAAGATCTCCACCAGGGCATCTGCAGTCCGCCCCTCAGGTCGCACGAGAAAGTGATCAGTTTTGTGACTTCGCTCGAGATCCATGGTCCCCCTGCGTCACTAGCCGCTGAGCTGTAGCGGCACGCCCAACTCCTCAAGTACGACCCTGAACTGGATTGGCTTCGGCAGACAGCGCTGCGCGCCGGCTGACAGAACGCTCTCTTCCAGCGCTCGAGTAAACTGTCCACTGGTTGCGATCACGAGAATGTGGCGCGTCTCGGGATTGGCCTGGAGCCGGCGGCAAACCTCGACGCCGTCGAGCTCGGGCATGAATATATCGAGCAGGATGAGGTGGGGGCGAAACGAGCCCACCTGCACGAGGGCATCAATCCCATGCTCGGAAACCGCCAACTCGACCTGCGGTTCATACGGTTTGACCCAGCGCTGGATGGCGCGCAGCTGTTTGGCATCGTCGTCCACCACCAGCAGACGCCGACGCGTAGCCGGTGCGAGCAGCTTGGGAATGGGCATCTTGTGCATCGTGAGAAAATCGACCAGGTCGCCCGCGCGAATGCGACGATGGCCACCCGGCGTGCGAAAGGCGACGATGCGCCCCTCCTTGACCCATTTGTTGATCGAACTCGGGTTCATCTGGAGGAGGTCGCCTACCTCATGGGAGGTGAGTAGGCGCTCGGAATGGAGGACCGGCGGCTCAGTCACGATTTTCACGATTTACTCGTTTTCCATGGAGGTGTCAATGCGCGCGATTGCTGCGATTGCTGAGTGTTTCCCGCAAGACGCGCTGTATCTCTGGGACCCCCGGCCCTCATGATTCATCACATCCTAGCCCTGGCTGTTGTTTGGACCCCCGGCCTGAAGGCCGGGGCTAGCAGTATTAAGCCCCTGCGGGGCTCCTGCGAAAGCTGGCTGTCGGGCAGCAATAGCATCGGAGAAGTTGCCCAAGCTGCTGCTGCGATCTGTGCCACAAGTTGCCAGGAGCCCCCGCCACACGGCGGGCTTACCATTGCTAGCCCCGGCCTTCAGGCCGGGGGTCCCATACAAACGTGCCCAGCAACGGGGAAAAAAGATGTGACGAATCTGGGACCCCCGGCCTTCAGGCCGGGGCTAAAACAGTGGAAGCCCCTACGAGGCTGGTGGGGTATCGGCGTCCTCCTCCCGGGGCTCCAGCTCCAGCAGGAGGCGCCCTGCGTGGTGGTGGCGCGGCTGGTCCAGTACGTACCGTTGTACGACCGGAAGATCGTCCTTGGCGACGGTGAATGCTCCGTATCCCTGCTGCCAGCGGAAGGCCATCGGGGGTGCTGCGGCCCGATGCGCGACCCGATACGACGATGAGCCTTTGACTTCGCCCACCAACCGAGCGAGCTCGGTCGATGGCTGAAAATCTAATCGCCAGACCCAGCACGGAGTTGCCTGGTTCCACTACCAGCCCCGTAGGGGCTTCTACTTTTTTAGCCCCGGCCTTCAGGCCGGGGGTCCAGGACAGGGGTCATCAGCTCGCGGCCAGGGCCGCCAACTTGATGCGGATCTTGATCTTCTTGGAATAGACTGTTTTCACTGAGATGCCCATCGCGGCTGCGATTTCGTCGGGGCTGAGCCCCTGGCCGTAGTAGAGCTCGATGAAGCGGCGGTCGCGGTCGCTGAGATCTTCGGTGTAAAGCAGCGTGCGGAGGTGGCAAGAGCGCTCGCGGTCGAGCAGCACCTCGAGCGCACTCGGTGCGGAGGTCGCCGGCTCGGCCACCCGATCGATCGAGGCGCTCACTGGGGGGCGACGTCGGTGGGCGCGCAGATGGTCGTAGGCGGTGTGAATGGCCAGCAGTCCCAACCAGGAGCTGAGCTTCGTGCCGCGTGCGGGATCGTAGCTGCGGAGTTTGTGCAAGTTTCCGTGCAAGAGCTGGATACAGACGTCGGCAAAGATCTCATCGGTTTCTAGCTCCGAAACGGCAAAGCGGGGCTGGCCGTGGCGCACGAGCGCGCTGGCGATGCAGCGGACCATCAGGGGGCGAAAGCGGCGCAGGAGTTCGCGCCAGGCGGCCTCGTCATGGGCGAGCACTCGCTCGAGCAGCTGCAAGTCGGAGAGCGGGGAGAGATCGGACGAGATGTGATCGAGCGCACGCATGGCAAGCTCCTTGGCCGCGGTTGCCCCTCTTAGACGCAACTCGGGTGCCGAAAGTTCTAATCGGCGGAAACCCTACTGAGGCAACAGGTTATGGATCTGCGGGGCGATCGGTGTGAACGGTATGACACGATCGAGCGCGACATCCTTGCCACACTCGGCGCCAGATTCCTGTCACGTAGATCAGGCGGTGGCGACCGCCGCGTTCCAGCGCTGGAGGTGGGCGGCCACTTCGGCGGCCGAGAGGGAGGGCAAAAAGCGGCGATCTTCCCGGGCGAAGCGGCGCGCTTCGTCGAGACCGCGCCACAGGCCAGCACCGATGCCGGCGAGGAGAGCGGCGCCGAGCGCGGTGGTTTCGATCATCTTGGGGCGCACGAGGGTAACGCCGAGGAGGTCGGCCTGGAACTGCATGAGAAGATTGTTGGCCGAGGCGCCGCCGTCGACGCGCAAGAGGCCGAGGCGGGTGGCCGCATCTTCCTGCATGGCGGAGAGCAGATCGTAGTTCTGCAGCGCAATGCCCTCGAGCACGGCGCGGGCGAGATGGGCGCGGGTGGTGCCACGCGTGAGGCCGGTGATGACGCCCCGTGCTTCCGGGCGCCAGTGGGGGGCACCGAGGCCGGCCAGCGCGGGCACCACGACCACTCCACCCGAATCGGGCACGCTGGCGGCGAGCGGTTCGATCTCAGCGGCACTTTGGATGAGGCCGAGTCCATCGCGTAGCCACTGCACCATGGCGCCGGCGACGAAGGCCGAGCCTTCGAGGGCGTAGGAAACTTGGTGGCCGATACGCCACGCCACGGTGGTGAGCAGACCGCGCCGCGAGGGGACGGCCTTCTCGCCGGTATTCATCAGGAGAAAAGCTCCGGTACCGTAGGTGCATTTGGCCTCGCCGGGAGCGAAGCAGGCCTGGCCAAACAGCGCCGCCTGCTGGTCGCCCGCCATGCCCGCGATCGGCACACCGTCGGGAAGGCCCGGTACGCCGCGGGTGTGGCCATAGACTTCGGCAGAGGTGCGCACTTCCGGCAGACAGGCGGAGGGGATGTCGAAGAGGCGGAGGAGCTCGTCGTCCCAGCCGAGCTTATGGAGATTGAACAGCAGCGTGCGCGAGGCGTTGGAGACATCGGTGACGTGGGCCGCGCCACCGGTGAGGCGCGCGACCAGAAAGCTATCGACGGTGCCAAAGCGGGCCTGGCCGCG
>JAHFDT010000076.1 GCA_023248875.1 Myxococcales bacterium
GGGTGGCGGTGGGCGCCGAGTGGGATCCGCGCGATCCGTTGGTACAGCATTTGAGGGACTGGCCGGCGAAGCCGCTGGTGGTCGAACTGTCGTCAGTCGTCCATCCCTCGGCGATGGGGCCCCTGGTGGAGGCCCTGGCGGCGCTGGGGCCGCGGGTGCTCGGGCTCTCGCCGTCGCAACCGGGCGCAGTGCCGGAGCCGGCCTGGGCAGCACGGCTGCAGGCGATCTCGGATGCGCTCGGCGGTCCCGCCTTCACCGTTTGGGTCAGTCGGGACTTGACCGAGTTGGCGCGGATGGAGGCCACCGCGCCGCCCCGGCTGCTGGTGCGGCGCGAGCTGCTCGAGGACCCCGGTCGGCTCCACTTTGCGGCTGCGCGTGCGCTTCACCTGCTGCGTGCAGGGGCGGTGCTCGCTGCTGGCCGCTCCAACGAAGATCTCTTGGCGCTGTTGGCGGCCGCGACGGCACTCTTTTCCGGCACCCGCGCCGAGCCCTTTGCGCAGGCCTGGCTGGCAGAGCTGCGCGCGGTGCCGCTGCGGCGCGAATCGATCAAGTCGGCGCAACTGCCTGCCGCCGAAGCGGCGCTGCGAGCGGCTTGCGATCCCGAGGTGCTGGCAGGGCTGCCGCAATGCTTGGCGGCGGCGGAGCTTTCCGCCGATCGTGTCGCCTATGCCGCCACCGGAGATCTCGGCGCGGGGCTGCGGCTGCTCATGCCGGGTGGAGATGCCGCCCGACGTGCCGCTGCTCTGCGCGACGATTTGGCGATCAGCGATCTGGTGGGATTTGCCATGTCTCTGTTGCCCCCCTGAACCTTTTTCGGCATCGTTCGCGTCATGGACTATGGATTGCGAGGCGTTCGTGCGTTTGTCGGTGCTGCATCAGCGGGCATCGGACGGGCCTGTGCGGAGGCGCTCCTCGGCGAAGGGGCACGTGTGGCGATCGCGGCGCGCGATCCGGCACGCCTCGGGCGCGCCGCGCAGGAGCTCGGCAAGCTCGGCGAAATCCACGCGATCGAGGCCGATCTCGATGGGGCAGCAGCCTTTACTGCGGTGGAACGGGCGATCGGATTGCTCGGCGGACTCGATGTCTTGGTGGTCAACGGCGGAGGTCCACCGCCCGGGCGCATGGCCAAATTCGACGATGCGGCCTGGAATTCGGCGATTGAAGGGACGCTGCTCGGGCCGGTTCGGATGGTGCGCGCGGCCGAGCGGTCGCTCGCGGCATCGGGGCGCGGCCGCATCGTCATGATCGCCTCCACTTCGGTGAAGCAGCCGATCGATGGGTTGGGTTTTTCCAACGCCCTGCGTCTGGGCGTGACCGGCTTCGCCAAGACACTGTCGCTGGAGATGGCCCCCGTCGGCGTGACGGTCAATGTCGTCTGTCCGGGCATGACCGATACCGCGCGGTTGCGTGAACTCGATCGGGTGCAAGCACAGTCGAGCGGCCGACCGATCGCCGAAGTGGTGGCAGCGCGGGTGAAAGCGATTCCGCTCGGTCGGTTGGGCCAGCCTGCGGAGATCGCCGCGGTCGTCACCTTTTTGGCCTCGACGGCGGCCAGTTATGTTACGGGCACGGCGATCTCTGTCGATGGTGGATTGGTGAGGTATCCACTGTGACAGTGTCGGAGTCGGTGATGTCGGAGACGGTGTCGGAGACGGAGACGGCGTCGGTGTCGGAGACGGTGTCGGAGACGGTGTCGGAGACGGTGTCGCTGTCGGCGTCGGCGTCGGTGTCGGAGACGGTGACGGAGACGGTGACGGAGACGGAGACGGCGTCGGTGTCGGAGACGGAGACGGAGACGGAAACGGAAGCGGCCGTGTGCCTGTGAAGTACCACAATCTTGAGCCGCCCGATCTGCCGCCACGCATCGACGCCGTCTGGAAGTGGGCTGTCGTCGACAAGTTTATGGGTCGGCGGCGCCAATCCCCCCACCACGTGCGAGTGCCGACCGCGGTTCCCGACGAAGCGCTCATCGCAGGCACCGAGCCGTCACTGACCTGGATTGGCCATGCGACGTGGCTGATCCGGCTGGGCGGCAGGACCATTCTCACCGATCCCAACTGGTCTTCGTCCCTGGGCCCAGGAATTTCGCGCAACGTTGAACCCCCGCTGCCGCTCGATCGGTTCAAGACCGACATCGTGCTGATCTCGCACAATCACCGCGACCATCTTGACGCACCCACGGTGAAGAAGCTCGGTGCCGCTCCGATCTACGTGGTTCCGGAAGGGCTCGGTGACTTTTTTAGAAAGCGGGACTTTCCGCAGGTGATCGAACTGCCCTGGTGGCAGACGGTCGATCTCCAGGGGCTCAAGATCACCTTTGTGCCAGCGCAGCACTGGTCACAGCGCGGCCTGTTCGATCGCAATCGCTCGCTTTGGGGCGGATTTGTCGTCGAGAAGGAGCACAAAGTCTACTTTGCGGGCGATACCGCCTACTTTAACGGCTTTCAAGAGATCGGCCGCCGCTTTCCTGCGATCGATGCCGCACTCTTGCCGATCGGTGCCTATGATCCCGAGTGGTTCATGCGCCAACAGCACATGAACCCCGAAGATGCACTGCGCGCATTTCTCGATCTGGGCGCCCGTTTACTGTGCGCGATGCATTGGGCTACATTCAAACTCACCGATGAACCGCTCGATGAGCCGGCGGCACTGTTGGAGCAGGAGCGCGGTCGTGGCCCCATTTCCATTGATAGAATTTGGGTTCCTGCGGTCGGCGAATCTCGAAGATTGTGACCTGTACCTCTATATTGAGAGGTAGCTTCTAGTAGCTACTTCGTCAAGCACGTCTTCTCGTTTTCCCAAGAGGCGTCCAGACGTGGTTGTACGCAAACATGACTCAGCCCTGCGAGCGTGTTAGCATCGGCAGCGCTTGCCGGCTGAATTTCCGCGTCCGTTTGGCAACTACACGCTGCTCGAGCCACTCGGCCAGGGCGGCATGGGCTCGCTCTATCTGGCCTGCCAGGGCGAGGCAGGGCTGGAAAAACTGTGCGTCGTCAAGACTGTGCTCAAGCAGCTGGCCGATTCGGAATACCTCACTCGCTTTCGCGACGAGGCCAAGACGGTCGTCAAGCTGAGCCACGGCAATCTAGTGCCAGTATTTGATGCTAGTACGGCGGCGGGCGAGCTCTATATCGCGATGGACTACGTGGATGGAAAAGACCTGCGGGCGGTGTGGAATCGCTGCGCCAAGAAGGTGATCGCCTTTCCCGTCGACGTGGCCGTTCACCTCGTCCGCGAGCTTCTGCGCGGGCTCCACCACGCCCACACCTTCGGTGACCTTCACTTGGTGCACCGCGACGTTTCGCCGCCCAACATCTTGTTGGCCTTTTCCGGCGAGGTGAAGTTGACCGATTTCGGCCTCGCCTCGTCGACGCTCAAGGTGGAGCGCACCGCGCCGGGGGTGGTCTACGGCAAGGTCTCCTACATGTCGCCCGAACAGGCCCGCGGCGAACCGCTGGATGGGCGGACCGATCTCTATGCCTGTGGCATCATCCTGTGGGAACTCTTGACCGGGCGGCAGCTTTTCCCCAGCTCCGAAGGCGAAGTGCTGCCGCGGGTGCGCGATCCCAAGGTACAGCCACCGTCGACCAAAGCGGGGCGGGTGACGCCCAAGCTCGATGCGATCGTGATGCGCTCATTGAACCCGGAGCGGGGCGATCGCTACGGCGATTGCGAAGAGTTCCGCGCAGCGCTGGCGGAATACCTGGCAACCGAAGCGCCCACCACGGATGCGGCGCGCGTTTCGGCCTTCTTGCGGGAATTGTTTGGTGACGAGATCGAAGTAGATCGGAAGCGCCGCGATCAGCTGGTGGAAGCCGCCCGTTCGCTCGCCAAACGCGACCGGCGCCGTCGCCGGACGCCGACAACGCCTCCTATGGATCCGGTGGTGACCGCCGCAGCAGATGCCAAAGCGGACGATAGCATTGCGCTCGTGGGCACGCTGGTGGGCGAGCGCTATCGGGTGCAGCGCCTCATCGGCGAGGGTGGGATGGGCCGAGTGTATGAGGCCGAGCATGTGGAGATCGGCAAGCGCGTCGCCATCAAGGTGCTTCACCCGTGCTACACACAGAGTGCGGATGCGGTGGCGCGGTTTCGGCGCGAAGCGCGTGCGGCCGCGCGACTCGGCCACCCGAATATCGTGGATGTCACTGACAGTGGTACCACCCCGTCGGGAGCGGTCTATTTTGTGATGGAGCTGCTCGAGGGCGAGGATCTGGGCGACCTGATCGCCGCGGGGAGCACGCTGCCTGTCGAGCGTGTGATTCATATCGGTGTCCAGCTGGCGCGTGCCCTCGATGCGGCGCACGCGGCCGGAATTGTCCACCGCGACCTCAAGCCAGAGAACGTTTTTCTGGTCCAGCGCGATGGGCAGGACGATTTCGTCAAGGTGCTCGATTTTGGCATTGCTCACCAGATGGAGGGAGACGAACTGGACAAACGGCTGACCCACCCCGGCATGGCGATGGGAACGCCCGAGTACATGGCGCCCGAACAGGCTGCGGGCCAGCCAGCCGATGCGCGCTCCGACATCTACGCGCTGGGAGCGATTCTCTATGAGCTCCTCGCCAGCGTGCCCCCCCACACGGGCGAGAACTTCATGGAGGTGCTGACCAAGAAGTCACACACCCCCGCGAGGCCCCTTGAGGAGCTGCGGCCGGAGGTGAGCCCGGAGCTCTCATCGGTGGTCGCCTCGGCGCTGGCGATCGATCCCAAGGCGCGGCCGGTCTCCATGGCGGCATTGGCGCAAGCGCTCGGGCGCAGTCGGCCCGACCGGCGGGCGCGCCGCTCCGAGGATGCTTCGCCGCCGCGGGGCGAGTTGGCGGCGGGGCCCACCGCGCCGACGCCGGTCAGTGTACCGGAACGGATGGCACCGCGCCGTTCGCATCGCGGACTGATTTGGAGCAGCCTGGCGGTCGCCGCCTCCGCATCGGTGGTGGTGGCGGGCCGGCTGCGGTGGACTCCACCCGCACCCTCGGTGGTGCGCCCGGTCGTGATTGCATCCCCAACCCCCGCTGAACCGCCGGTATCCCCCTCACCAGAACGTTCCCGTGCTACGCCGACGAGCCATCCGCGTCCACTGCCGAGTCTACCCAAACGTCCGCTACCGACGCTCGGCGAGGCTCAGCGCCTCTATGGGCTGCGTCAAATCGACGAAGCGGAGCGGGTCTATCGTGAGCTCACGGACAACGGCGTCGCGCGCGGAGGAGCCGCCGCAGGGCTTTCGCGCATCGCTTTGGACCGTGGAGACTTGCCGAGTGCGCTGCGGCTAGGTCGTCAGGCGGTCGAGCAGGGCGGTGGCACGAGCGCCCACATCGCGCTGGGCAATGCCCTCTTCAAGGTGCGGCGCTACAGCGATGCGATGTACGAGTATCGCGCTGCGCTCGCCACTGCGCCCGACAACCTCGAGGCGCGGCGGAGTTTGGCGGCCGCGCAAAGAAAGGCAAACGGCGGTTGAATCTATCCATGGTTTGGCCTATACGAGCCTGATTATGGGGTTCTTGGATTTTCTCGGTGGCGGACCGGCGGGCGTGAAGAAGCTGGTCGCCAAGGCCAACAATAAGGATGCGCAGTCGGTCGACCGCTGGAAGGCGCTCGAAGGGCTCCGTGATGATGCGTCGGAGGAGGCGATCGCCGGACTGCTCCGGCGGTTCAGCTTTGCCTACAGCAAGTCGATCGAAGACGAGCAGGAGAAGCAGTGGGTGCACGATACGCTGGTCGAATTGGGCGATCGGGTGCTCGGGCCGATCGAGCAGTCGCTGCTGACCGCTGAGTCCATCGCTTGGCCGCTCAAGGTGCTGACGCACGTCGCGGATCAGGAGCGTGCTTGGCCCCTTCTGGAGAAGGTCATTGCGGCCAATGATAACCAGTATGTTCGCGATCCTTCGAAGAAGATCCAGCTGATCAATTTCTTGGGTGAGGAATTTCACGATCCACGTGCTGCCCGTGCGTTGGTGCAGTACCTGGAGGACATGGATGAGACCGTTCGTTTTTCCACCGTTGAGGCGCTCCTCCACCAGCGCGATGAAGAGGCGGCGCGTGAACCGCTGCTCAAGCTCCTGACCAACGAGGCCGAAGAATCGCGGCGGATCAAGATCCGTATCCTCGATGGACTGTCCGATGTGGGTTGGAATACGCACGGCTTCAAGGGCACGGTCGAACAAGTGTGCGAACAGCTTGGCCGTGGCCATGGCATCGACAGCAAGGGCCGCGTTCGCAAACCGGCCGCCAAGTAATCGCGGGCGGAGTGAGGGATTCCCCTCCTCCTCTTCCAGGGAGGGGCTTTCGCCCCTCCCCATCGAGCAAAGCCCGATGGGGCCCCTCCCCCGCAGTCCTCGGCGCGCGGATGCGCCTGCGGAACTCGTTGTCGGGGAAACCATCGCTCCGCCCGCTAGATGTTTGAGTGGGCGGCCGGCGTGGGGAGGTGGCTGGGAAGGGTTGGAGAAGAAAACATTAGGGTCCGAAAGCGTACAGTTTGTTGTCGTAACTGCCAACATAGACAGTTCCATCGACACCGATCGCTGGCGAGGATGCGACTTCGCCCAAGGTGGTGTAGCTCCATTTGAGGGTACCGTCCGACTTGAGCGCGTAGACCTTCTTGTCGAAGGGGCCGCCGCCAAAATAGACTAGGCCATCGGCTCCGATCGCCGGTGAAGAGTCGACCCGATTACCGGTTAAAAAGCGCCATTTTTGGGTGCCGTCTGGGTTGACGGCATAGAAATAGTAATCCCGGGAACCGAAGTAGATCGTTCCATCCGCGCCGATCGCGGGGGTCGACTCCAGCACGGCGCCGGTTAAAAAAGTCCACCTCAACGTTCCATCGGGCTTGATCGCGTAGAGGTTGCTGTCCTCAGCACCAACGTAGAGGGTGCCATCGGCGCCGATCGCGGGCGATCCGTAGACGATGGCTCCGCCGGTGGGGTAGGTCCATTTCACCGTGCCACCGTTGGGATTCAGAGCGTAGAGTTTTTTGTCGTTACATCCGAGGTAGACAGTTCCATCGGCAGCGATGGCCGGCGAGGAGGAGACCGCGCCGCCCAGGACTGTGGACCACTGGAGCAGGCCATTCGCCGAGAGAGCGTAGACGGTCCCGCTGAGCACACCGGAAGCGAAATAGAGGATGCCATCTTTGCCGATCGCGGGCGCCGATTGAATTGGCCAACCGGTTGGGTACTCCCACTTTTTGGTACCGTCGGCGGGATTGAGCGCATACATCGTCCCATTCCAGGAGCCGATATAAACCGTGCCATCTTTGCCGATTGCAGGTGAAGAGACGACCACGCCACCGGCGGCGAAGGTCCATTTGAACGTGCCATTCGGAAGAACCGCGTGGAGCTTGCTGTCGTAAGAGCCGATGTAGATCGTGCCATCTTTGTCGATCGCGGGCGAGGAGGAGGTGATGGCGCCGCCGGTGAGATAGTCCCATTTCTTGGTGGCCGTCTGAGCGCCATTGTAGGGGCTTTGACTGATGTGGGTGGGGCAGCGGTTATGCATCGGCCAGGGAGCGCCGGCTTGAAGGCCGCTGGTATCGCCGCAGTTGGGGCCGAGCGGGGTCATATCGGGCGGCAGTGCCAGATCGGCGGCCATCGCGCTATCCGGTGGCCAGGAGAGGTCGCTCGCCATGGCGAGGTCGGGGGCGGCGAGGTCGGGGGCAGTGGCGAGGTCGGGGGCAGTGGCGAGGTCGGGGGCAGCGGCGAGGTCGGGGGCAGCGGCGAGGTCGGGGGCAGCGGCGAAGTCGGGGGCAGCGGCCAGATCGGAAGTGGTAGTCAGGTCGGGGGGAACAACCAGATCGGAGGCGATGGCCAGGTCGGGGGTTTTGGCCAGGTCGGTAGGCGGTGCGATCGCTAGGTCCACCGGGAGTACGGAGGCTGCATCGGCGAGGTCGGCAGCCGGGAGTGCGGCATCGGTGGTGAGGGGGAGGAGAGCATCCGGGCCGCTATGGGCACTGTCCGGAACCAGGCCACTATCGGTACTCGAAGGGGTCGATGCCGCATCCGGCGAAGTGCCCACTACGGCTGGCGCATTCTCACAGCCGCACACAATCATCGCAACCATCGCAGCGTATCGCATGTGGTTTACCCCTCGCGCCGTTGGCTGGCAGAGAGATGTGGGCTTCGGGGTTGTTCGTTTCATCCCAAAAAGCGATAATAGCAAGAGAGTCGTTGTCTGTGCGGTTGCCCCTACTTTGCCAAGCTCTGCTCCTCCTAGAGGCCGTGGCGCACGGGGGATCTTTGTCGGCCCTGCGGACGATCGTTCGGGGCTCCTGCCCGGCGGCCGAAGCGGTGGTCGTTTCGCTACGACAGGCATTGCCAGGCGCCAAGGTGATCACAACGGAAGTGGTCGATGAGACGGCGAAGGGGGTACAGGTCGACGACCTGGGGGAATCGTATCGGGTCTCGGTAGCGGGGATGGAGCGTGTTTTTGCCGATGGAGCGCGCCACTGTGACGAACGGGCGCGAGCGGCGGCCGTTTTTATCGCGGTCACCCTCGAGCTGTTCGCACCCGAAGCGCCGGGAGCGCGGCCCTCGCCGCCGGCTTTGTCAGCGTCCCCTCCACCGCCGGAAGAGCCACTATTGTTGCGGGAGCACTGGACCGTCGATTTGGAGGCTGGTGGCCAGATCGCACTGGCACCGGTGCGCGATCTACCGGTGGCAGCGGGAGGTGCCCTGCGATGGGCGATCGGAAAACGGCAGGTGAGTCTGGTGCTGGGGGTCTCGGGGCCCCATCGCGTCTTGCTGCCGCTCGCGGAGGGCCAAGCTCAACTCCTCAGGGTGCCGATCGATTTCGATTTCCGCGGCGGGATCCGCCGGGGACGATGGGAAGCGGCCGGCGAGCTCGGCTTGGCGCTCACCGTATTGTCTGCCGAGGGGCAGGGGCTGCCCATGAATACCAGTGCCAACTGGGTAGCCGTGGGGCTACGCGCTTCGCTGCTCGGGCGGCTGTGGCTGGCACCTCGCATTGCCGTGATGGCCGCCGTGGAAGCCCTCTTTTCCCAGACCCGGGACCTGGCCCTCGATAGCACGGTGATTGGCACGGTGCCTCCGCTGTGGCTCGGAGCGTTACTGGGACTGGTGGTACGAATTCATTAAACGTTCGCGCGAGGACCGCGCGAAAGTGCCAGAAATTACAACTTCCCATTAAACGTTTCTGCGAATCGCTGCGATTAGTCATTGTGGTACAGATCGTAGCGATGGCGTTAGAGGTGCCTCTCGGGCTCAATGCGGCCGCGCGGAGCGACCCCTTCGACCGCATCTACGAAGCCTTTTTTCATCCGGTCTGCCGCTGGCTGCTGGCCATGGGGATCGCGGAAGCCGATTTGGACGATTTGGCACAGGAGGTTTTCCTGGTCGTTCAGCGAAAGCTCGCAGGCTTTGTCGAAGGCAACCAGGCTGGCTGGATCTATCGCATCGCCGCCAATTTGGCACGCAACCATCGGCGGCGATCCTGGTTACGCCGGATTTTTCTCGGGCGCGATCAGTCGGAAGAGGGCGAACATATCTCCTCGCGGGCGGCGGGGCCCATGGAGCTACTGGAGCAAAAGGAGGTGCAACAGCTCGTCTACCAGGTGCTCGATGGCATGAGCACCAAACGTCGAACCGTATTGGTTTTGGTGGATGTGGAGGGGTATAGCAGTGAGGAGATCGCGGGCTGGGAGGGGGTTCCCGATAGCACCGTTCGCTCGCGGCTGTTTCACGCTCGACGAGAATTTCGGGCTGCTTGGCAGAAGCTCGAGAAAGTGAGGGATCTGCGATGAATCCGTGCGGCGGAGAGGAAGATTCTGAGGCGGCACAGCAGAAGCAGCTCCTGTCCGTCGTACGATATGATCCGAATTCCAAGCGGTCGGAGGAGCGCAAACGGCGCGTTCGCTCCCGCCTCGGTGATGCGGGGACGGCCAAGCGGTGGGGTTTGCCATACCGGCCGGTGCTGCTTTGGGCGGTTCCCTTCGGGCTGGTCGCAGCCGCGAGTGCAGCGGTGGGAAAGCTCTGGATCGAGCGACATGCAGCACTCCAGCTGGTACCGGAGGTCATGTTACCGCAGCGGTCCAAGCGCGCGCCACGGTCGCCGGGAGAGGCTGCGCCCGCAGTTGCACTTGCACCCGCAGTGAGCGAGACGCCTGCCCCGCAGCGTCGAATCTCACGGCGCAAGAGCACTGCCGATTCCCCGGATCCCGCCGAATCGGTGCTTCAGCATGGGGATCTTGAAAGCCATTTGGTGATCGACGGAGCCAATGCCTTGCGTCGTGATCGCGATCCAGAACGCGCGCAGCTGCTACTCCAGTTCTACCTCCGTCGCTATCCGAACGGGGCGGTACGAGAGGAGGCACTGGCGCTGCTGGTGGAAGCGGCACAGAGTCAGGAGGCGGCCGCGACGTTTGCCGCGCGCTATCGGGAAGAATATCCTGCAGGGCGCTTTCGCGAACGCGTCGCGCGGAAGGACCATGCTAAAGATAGCGACAGATGATTCAGCGCAGGAAGATGCTTGATAAACACGGTCGCACACCTTAGCGACGTGGTTTCTCCGTCGCTGGCATTGGCTGAAGCGCTCACCGTCGAATTGCGCCGTGTGGCGGCCAGGGTACGCCACTCCTGGTGGCACCAGCTCGGCCAGACTGCGCGCTCTGCCCTAAACAATATCAGCGAGATGGACGCAGAGCTGATCCGGTTGACCCAACTGGGCCATCGGTCGGCGCCTCCTGCCAAGGAGCTGGCCGATCGGGCCCACGAGGCCGAGGCGCTAGAGACGGCCGCGATGGAAGTTCGCGCCCAGATCCCCGAGGCGCCACTTTACCGCCTGATTGCGCGCGCGGGGCTAAATTCGCTTGAGCGCGACCTGTTTTTGCTCGCCCTCGCGCCAGAGATCGACGAAGGGTTCGCGCGGATCTTCACTGCCTTTCGCGGCCCCGGCCAGTCGCGCGCCGCAGTCGATGTAGGGCTGGCCGCCAACATTCTCGAGCCGAGCGATACCGCTGCCGAGTCGGTTCGGCGAGCGCTGCGAAACGGGGCGCCGCTCGAGCGCCTCGGCCTCCTCGATTTTTGGACTCAGGAGGGCACGCGCACGAAGAGCCCGGGGCGCGCGACGCTGCTCAAAGTGCCGCCACCTGTGATTTCTTATTTACTGGAGCTACCGATCGAAGATTCCGCGCTGCGCGATTTTGTCCGCGCCGATCCACCCGTGCTCGAACAGACGCGTCCGTTTCATTCCCCGGCAGCGCATACTCGTCTTGCAGGCCTGCTCGGCGATCGCTGCTGCATACCGATTCTCGAGGGGACCGCACCGAGCGCGCGACACGAACTCATGCGCGCGGCGTGCGCCGAAGCGGGTCGGCCGCTCCTCGAAGTCGAAGTCGCCGAGGCGCCCGATGGGCTTTCGTTGGATGAGGTGCGTGCATTGGCGCGGCTCGCCTGGCTGAAGGACGCGACCCTCCTCGCCAGTTTGCCGGCGCCGCTGCCGAATGACTCACCGAAAGCGAAGCCCTGGCAGCGCGGGCTTACCGAGCTCATCAACCGCACGCTTTCGCAGGTGGCGATCTCCCGTGAGCCGGGCAGTGCGCTGATGGAATTTCCCCCGAGTCATCGCATCGCGTTAGTGCCTGTTCCGCTCCCCACAGTCGAGGAGCGCGAGCACATTTGGCAGGCGGCGCTTGGTGATGTCAGTGCCAGCGTTCTTACCCTTCTGGCCTGCAACTATCCGCTCTCGCCGGGGGAAATATTCCACGCTGCAGGTGAGGCCCGGGTGCTGGCCACTGCGCGCGCTGACCCGCCGACGCTCGTCGATGCCATCGATGCGATCGATGCCCAGTTTGCGCCGCAGCTCCAAACAGTGGGCCGTCGCCTTCGCCGAACGGTTCAGTTCGACGACCTGGTGCTCCATCCCGAAACGCGCGAAACACTGGTCGAGATGGAGGCGACTGTACGACTGCGCCACCGCGTACTCGACGAATGGCGTTTCGAGCGGCTGGTGCGGGGGCGCGGCGTCTCGGCACTCTTCTATGGCGATCCGGGCACTGGCAAGACTATGGCCGCAAGTGCCATCGCTGCCGCTGCCGGCTTGCCGCTCTACCAGATCGACACCAACCAGGTCGTTTCCAAATGGGTGGGCGAAACCGAAAAGAATTTGGCCGAGGTTTTTCGCGCTGCCGAATCGGCCCACGCCATTCTCCTCTTCGACGAGGCGGACGCGGTTTTTGGCAAGCGCACCGATGTGCAAAGCTCCACCGATCGTTACGCCAACATGCAGACCAATTTTCTCCTTACCCAGATCGAGCTCTTCAACGGCGTATCGATTTTGACCACCAACCGTGAGTCAGTGATGGACCAGGCTTTTCAGCGGCGTCTCACCTTTCGCATTTACTTTCCGATGCCCGAGGTGGTCGAACGCGAAGCGCTGTGGCGGTGTCTACTCGGGGACCATGACCGGGTCGCTCTTGAACGGATCGACCTCCGTGCACTCGCGAAGCGGCTGGTGATGTCGGGCGGCTACATCCGCAATGCCATTCTGCGAGGAGCTTATTTGGCAGCAGCGAGCAACAGGCCACTCTCTACTGAAATCCTAGGTCAGGCGGCGGAGCTGGTGCTACGCGATGCCGGCAAAGTGATCTAACTACTGGACCCCTGCGTCGGCGTACTCTTTATAGCTCGCGTAGTCATTGCGGTCGAGCGCGCTCCGTAGCGTTTCGGGGATCCGCTGCGAGCTGGCCATGGCGTAATGCTCGACCGAACTAAATCTCTGCCATTCTCCTCGGGCGTAGACAAACTCTCCCTGCGAAAGGACCCTCCCGTTCCGGGTATGCTCTTCCACCCAGCGCAAGAACGTCTCGTATCCGGTTTGCTGGTGGCCACCACCGCCGAACCAGCTAAATGGGTTCCACCAATGAAACTCAGGCGCCCCGCCCTCTTCGCCTTCCTTGTTCTTCGAGTCGTCTGAATCGTTGTGAGAAAACCATCCCATGACTTTTCATCCTATCAACGCACTGCCCCCCATACCAATGACTGTCTCGCCCTTCTCGTTAGCACAACCCGTGAGAAAAAATGCGACCACACCACACTTGCTGGCTCTTGCAGTTGAGCGTCGATGAGCGCTCGCCAAACAACAGGAGCTGAACATGACAATGAAAGCGAACAAGATTCTCGCAGCACTGGTCGTTACCGGGCTAGCTGCCTGCGGCGGCGGATACTCTGGCGGCGGTGGCGGTGGTGGCGGCCAGAGCGGCACGTTCAGCTGCGATCAGCAGCTCGGCGGTTTTCACAGCTGCAACGACTACAACTGGAACGGGGGCAACTACTCCACCAGTTCGTGGAACGCCGCCTGTAGCATGGGTGGTGGCACCTCCGGCTCGGGCTGTTCACACTCCAGCGCCA
Organism: Myxococcales bacterium; assembly: GCA_023248875.1. Classification (GTDB taxonomy): domain Bacteria; phylum Myxococcota_A; class Polyangia; order Palsa-1104; family SHYY01; genus JAHFDT01. Next base: position 13,356 of record JAHFDT010000076.1, read on the forward strand.
TCGGTGGCTGCGAAATAAAATCGACATCAGGGGCTGTTTCGATCACGAGCATCACCTGGTACTACAGCGGCTCGTCTGCAACCGTGAAGAGCGCCTGCTCGAGCGTCAAGGGCACCTACGTGGCACCGTAACCCTCCTTTCGCACCGTAGATCCGAGGCCCGGTGAAAATAGCACAGCGGGCGTGACGAGGGCGGTCGCCGACGACGAGTTCCGCAGGTGCGTCAGCGCGCCGAGGACTGTCCGAGGAGGAGGGGACTGCCCTCGTCCCGGCCGCGGTGATGGCGCTTGAAGCGGGGCGCGGTTCTAAGTAAGACTCCCGCCATGCCCCGCCGCGATGATCTCAAGAGCATCCTCCTCATCGGCTCGGGGCCGATCGTCATCGGTCAGGCCTGTGAATTCGACTACTCGGGGACCCAGGGCACCAAAGCACTGCGCGAGGAGGGCTATCGCGTCATTTTGGTCAATTCTAATCCGGCGACGATCATGACCGATCCCGAGCTGGCCGACGCGACTTACATCGAGCCGCTTACGGTCGACAGTGTCGCCAAGATCATCGAGAGGGAGCGGCCCGATGCACTGCTGCCGACGCTGGGTGGGCAGACTGCGCTCAATCTGGCCCTGGCGCTCGCGGAGCGCGGAGTGCTCGAGAAGTACCAGGTCGAGCTGATCGGCGCTTCGGTCCAGGCGATCGAAATGGCGGAGGACCGCGAGCAGTTCAAGGCGGCAATGTCCCGCATCGGCCTCAAGGTGCCGCGCTCGGGCTACGCCCATTCCATGGCGGAGGCGCGCCAGATCCAGCGGGAGATTGGCTTCCCCGTGATCTTGCGTCCGTCCTTCACGATGGGGGGGCAGGGGGCCGCGGTGGCCTACGACTCGGAGCAGTTCGAGCAGCGTGCGGCGTGGGGTCTTGCGCAGTCGCCGCGCGGCGAAATTCTCATCGAGGAGTCGATCCTCGGCTGGAAAGAGTACGAGCTCGAGGTGATGCGCGACAGCAAGGACAATGTGGTCGTCATCTGCTCGATCGAGAACTTCGATCCGATGGGTGTCCACACCGGCGATTCGATCACGGTGGCACCGGCACTGACGCTGACCGACAAAGAGTACCAGCGGATGCGCGACGCGGCGGCAGCAGTGATCCGCGAGATCGGTGTGGCGACGGGCGGCTCGAATATTCAGTTCGGGATCGATCCGATCGACGGTCGCATGGTGGTGGTCGAGATGAACCCGCGGGTGTCGCGCTCGTCAGCGTTGGCCTCCAAAGCGACCGGTTTTCCGATCGCCAAGATCGCCGCCAAGCTGGCAGTGGGCTACACGCTCGACGAGATCAGAAACGACATCACGCGCGAAACCCCGGCATCTTTCGAGCCGACCATCGACTATGTGGTCGTCAAGATGCCCCGCTTTGCGTTCGAGAAATTCCCGGGAACTGACCCTACGCTGACGACGCAGATGAAGTCGGTCGGCGAGGCCATGTCGATCGGTCGCAGCTTTCGCGAGGCCTTGCAGAAGGCGGTGCGTAGCCTCGAAATCGGTCGGTTCTGTATCGATGGTGCGGAGGGAACTCTCGAGGAGCTCAAGCGCGCGATTGCGATACCGACGGCAGAGCGTCTGTTTCAATTGGCGCGCGCGCTGAAACTGGGTCTCACTGTCGATGAGGCCCACGCGATCACTCGTATCGATCCCTGGTTTCTCGAACAGCTCCAGACGATTTTATCCGAACAGGATTCGATCGGAGGCCGTCCTCCGACGCGCGACGATTTCACTCGTTGGAAGCGGATGGGGTTTTCCGACCGCTACCTCGGCGAGCGACTGCACTGTACCGAGAGCGAAGTGCGGGCGCTGCGAACCCATGCGGGCGTAAACGCGGTCTACAAACGGGTCGACACCTGCGCGGCCGAATTCGAGGCGCATACGCCCTACCTCTATTCGACCTACGAGGACGAGTGCGAGGCCGCGCCCACGGATCGGCGCAAGGTGATCATTCTCGGCGGTGGCCCCAACCGGATCGGCCAGGGAATTGAGTTCGATTACTGCTGCGTGCACGCAGCGATGGCACTGCGCCAGGAGGGGTTCGAGACCATCATGGTCAACTGCAACCCCGAGACGGTTTCGACGGACTACGACACCTCCGACCGACTCTATTTCGAGCCACTGACCATGGAGGAGGTGCTCAATATCGTCGAGACCGAGCAGCGGTGCGGCGATTTGGCAGGCCTCATCGTTCAGTTTGGCGGGCAGACTCCGCTCAAGCTTTCTGTGGGGCTGGCCCGGGCGGGTGTGCGGCTGCTCGGCACGCCTGCGGATGCGATCGATCGGGCGGAGGATCGCGAACGCTTCGGCGCGCTGGTGGAGAAGCTGGGGCTCAAAGTGCCGCGCTGGGGGGTTGCGCGCCAGGCGGGCGAAGCCGCCGCCGTGGCGGAAAAGCTCGGCTATCCGGTTCTCGTGCGCCCCTCCTATGTGCTCGGCGGACGAGCGATGGAGGTGGTCTACGACCGCACCGCACTCGATCTTTGGCTGGCGCGGATCGCGGCCGCCGTCGCCGAAATCGGTGAACACCCGATTCTCGTCGACCATTTCCTTTCCGACGCGACCGAAGTCGATGTCGACGCCATCAGCGACGGCCACACGGTGCTCATCGCTGGGGTCATGGAGCACATCGAAGAGGCGGGCATCCACTCGGGCGATTCGGCCTGCGCGCTGCCCCCCTATTCGCTCTCTCCCGAGATCGTGCAGTCCATCCACGCGCAGACCCGTGCCATGGCTCGCGAACTGGGTGTCATCGGCCTCATGAATGTGCAATTCGCTGTCAAGGGTGGCGAGGTCTACGTGCTGGAAGTGAACCCACGCGCGTCCCGCACCGTGCCCTTCGTTTCGAAAGCGACCGGTGTCGCTTGGGCGAAGGTGGCGGCTCGGGTGATGGTGGGGCGCACACTCGAGGAGTTGGGGGTGCGCGAAGTGGTGCCGGGATACGTCGCGGTGAAGGAGGCGGTGTTTCCCTTTGTGAAGTTTCCCGGCGTCGATACGCGGCTCGGTCCGGAGATGCGATCGACCGGTGAGGTGATGGGGATTGCCGCCGATTTTGCGAGCGCCTTTGCCAAAGCGGAGATTGGTGCGGGGACACTGCTGCCGATGGGCGGGATGGCTTTTATTTCGGTTCGCGACCAGGACAAAGAGGCGATCGTCGAGGTGGCGCAGCAGCTCTCGGAGCTGGGCTTCTCGATCGGCGCCACCCATGGAACTGCGGCCTATCTGCGGTCGCGCGGCATCGTGGCCGAGGGGCTCAACAAGGTGAAAGAGGGGTCGCCCCACTGCGTCGATGGGATCGCCGAGGGCAAGATGGCGCTGGTGATCAACACCACCAGCAACGACCCGCAGGCGATTTTGGACTCCTTTTCGCTACGGCGCACGGCACTGACGAAGAACCTCTCCTACTTTACTACGGTCCAAGCGGCGCGGGCCGCTACGGCCGCTATCGCCGCCCTGCGGCGCGGACCGCTCGACGTTCGGCGACTCCAAGAGTATCATCAATCGTTTCAAGGATGACCGATGGCTGACACCAAGATTCCCATGACGCCTAGAGGTCTTGTGCTCCTCAAAGACGAGTTGCGCAGGCGCAAGGAGGTCGAGCGTCCGAAGATCGTTCTCGCGATCGAGGAGGCACGTGCTCACGGCGACCTTTCCGAAAACGCCGAATACTCGGCCGCCAAGGAGGCGCAGTCGTTCAACGAGGGGCGGCTCAAAGAACTCGAGGCGATGATCGCCCTCGCCAATGTGATCGATCCCGCCAAGCTATCGGGGGATCGCGTGGTGTTTGGCGCGACCGTTCAGCTGACCGATGGCGAATCGGGCGACCCGGTCGCCTATACCATCGTTGGCGAGCATGAAGCGGATATCAAGCGCGGGCTGATTTCGATCACCGCACCGGTGGCCCGTGCACTGATCGGGCGGGAGGCAGGCGATACGGTGACCGTGCGTACCCCCAAAGGGACGCGCGAGTATGAGATCCGGGAGGTCCAGTTCCCTGCAGCCGATGGTTAATGCGCTGCTCAGGCGCGTTGATCGCGGCTTACGTCCTCGCTTCCCTCGGTCACGTACCAACCGCGTACGCTCCCTCGGGTCGCTCCGCGGGGCCCCCGGTCCGAGGGCGTCTGCGGCCGAGGCCGAGGGGAGGCGCTCGCGCTGAACGCGCCTGAGCAGCGCT
>JAHFDT010000077.1 GCA_023248875.1 Myxococcales bacterium
CACGCCCCGGGAAGCTGCGCATGGTGTTGATGCCCTCGGCATTGAGGTTTCCAAGGTGGTCATCAGACAGCGAAAGGGTCAGCCCGGCGGCACCTGCGACCACCTCATTGGCCGGAGCCTTGAAAGTGCCCTTTTGGGTATCGCAGCGAGCAAAGATTCCGGCAAGGTGGCCGCACGGCGGCAGACGCTGCGTGCTGCCGTTGCTGCCGATGGTGATCCAGGGAAAATAGTAGGCGGCGTAGGAGCTATCGACGCGCCGGCGCCAGCGCTTGATGGCTTCGATATCTTTGGTCGGAGGCATGTCCAAGATGGCGAATCGATCTTTCAGATTCTCACACTGATCGATCATGGCATCTTGGATCCGCTGCACATCGCGGTCGGCTTGGGCGGCCGGATGGTGCTGGTAGGCCAGCACGGCATCGGGAACCACGACCGTTGCGATCTCTTCGACGGCCGCCAGGGCGCCGAGCCCGCGTCGATCGTCCGGGTCATGGTCATGGCCAACGAAATCCTCTGCAGTCACCGTGTTCCAGCCATCTCGCCCTCCTAGTAGCTTGGCGGCCGGGGCAGCCTGCGGCAGGTTGTGGGGTGCGGGAGAGGCCGAACGCAGATCCTCGACACGGATGAACTGCGACTGTTCATTGAGCACGCGTCCAACATATTTTCGCGATAGCGGTGAAAGCTGCAGCCCGCGAAAGGCTTCGCGGCGCTCCTTGAGTGACACGAAGACTTCAAATTCGAGAACCTCAAGATAGGTCGGTCCGGCAGCTCGGTAGCGACGGACAATCGGTGTCGCCTCGCTCCAACGCAGCGTTCGGTCGTCGACCTCTGTCAGGATCACGTAGTCGGAGTTCTCGCGGTCAAAAATGCGCACCAGCGCGCCGCGTTCGAATCCGCGCGAGGCGTTGACGCGCGCTTCTCCGGCCCCCACATCGAGGTCCAGGGTGAGCAGCGTTTTGGCCGCGGTGCTCTGGGCAAAGCGCACCCAGATGGCATTGCCCCAACGCCCCTCATTGAGCGCGCGAACTCGCAGAGTGGGCTTGTCCCATGCGTCAGCGATCGCCAGCTCAGCCGATGCCGCATGGTCGGAACCGCCCGCCTCGTTCGGACGAGGACGGTGGGCGACCCGTACTACAAAACAGCAGGTGCCGCCGTTTAAAAAGAATCCTTCGACGGCCCGTGCGAGATAGCCCTCGCTCGCAAAGCCGTAGACCTCGAGAAACTCCCCCCAGCTGGAGATGCGCACCGGGACATCGAGCGGCCCCTTGGTGGCAAGGCCGACAAAGCCCGCGATGCGAGTGTCCGAGACTGCGATCGGCCGCCCTTTCACCTCTTCCGTCGCCGGATAGACGCCCGGGGGCCTCATTTCCCGCACTGCTCTCACTCGTTAACCCCTCTTTCGCGCTTCATTAATCTCTTTGTTGATCCTGGCAATTTCCCGCAACCAAATGTGCCGTTCGTCGTGCTCCATCCCTAGGATATCATCTAACGTCCAGTGAAAGTGATAAGCGATATACGCTACCTCCTGGTACAGCTGTTCCAGGGGGTAGCTAACTATCCCCCCTGGCCAGCTGCGCGGCCATCACCTCCCAAGAGATCGATGTCAAACTCATTCTGGCACGAGGGGCACTTGGCATGCACCTTGGGCGACCCCTCTTCGTTGACCCGCCGGTAGAACTCCTGCAGATAGGCGAGGTCGGTCGAAAAGAGGTTCTCGATCACATCCGTGTCGATGAACTTGATGTCGCCCAGTTTCGTGATCACGCGACTGAGCAGGATGATCACCAGGTAGGCGCGGTTGCCCTGGACCCGGTAGTCCTGCAGCGGAATGATCTCGTCCTTGGCGGTCGCCAGGCGCATGACGCCGTTCTTGTGTATCTTCCCCTCGCTATCGACAAAGCCCTTGGGGAGAGTAAATGGGTATTCGGTCTGGAAGGCCATCGGTCGCTGTGATCTCCTTATAACAGCGAGGCGGCCGGCGTTCTCAAATCGGCCGGCCGCCCCGTCTCATCCCAGGCTTACGCGAACGCCGCGCCGCCGCCGTACTTGAAGTCCAGATCCTCGCAGTACATTTCAGCCTTGACGCGCCGAATGTTTTCGCTGCCCGCTTCCACCTTCTCGGGAGTCAGCTTGAAGATGCCGAGGTGCTTGAAGTTGATGGTGAACAGCACCGTCGTCAGATCGGGGGTCAAGTACTCGAGGCTCCCGCCGCGCTCCTTGCCATCATCGTTTTTGCCGTCGATGACGAACTCTTTGTGCCAATCGTAGAACTCCTTGCAGTGCGACTCGGCGAGCGTGACCACCAAGTTTGGGATTTCGAGGTGGGCCGGCTCTTTCTCGTAGTCGCGCATTTCGCCGACGGCGTGCTCGACCACCTTCTGCTTGACCGTGATCGCCTCGATCTTGTTGACCTTCGAGCAGTCGGTACCATCGATCTTGATCCGAAAGTTCGAGGGCAGCCACTTCTTCTGCTCCATCTTGCCGAGCGCATACTTACCGCCCGCGATCGAGGGGCCTCCGGTGCTGGTGGTCTGACGCGTGTACTCCGGCGAGATCTTGATCGTCATCTTGGCCGCATCCTTCGACCCAGCGTCGAGGGCAGGAAAGCCAATTTCCGTGATCAGGCCATGATGCCAGGTGAGACGGGAGTGCTCCTTGTAGTTGAAATCGGCGGCGATGATCGCGCCGCTCTTGCGCTGGTAGTTGTGATCGAACGAGGCCTTGAGCCACTCGTAAAAGCCCTTGGACATACCGGTGCCGCAGCTGACCGAGATGTCCTCGTACTTTACGCCCGCGAGGTGCTTATGGATGATGTGGTCCGGGCCGAGCTTCTCCTGGACAACATCCGAGGTCGCGTGGCCGCCTTCGACACTGCCTACCCAGCCTGCCATGATGCCATCGAGCTCGATGGCGTACTTGCCTGCTACATATCCGCGCTTATCCGCTGTGATCGCCATTCCTTACCTCCTGTCGATTAAAAAGGGGCTCCGGCACCTACCGGAGCCCCCGCAGTCCCAATTACTCCTCGACGCCGCCACCGATCGGCATCTGGCCGATGCGGAAGATGACGAATTCCGCGGGCTTGACCGGTGCTAGCCCAATTTCCACGATCAGCTGGCCCACGTCGATGGTCTCCGGCGGATTGGTCTCTTCGTCGCACTTGACGTAGAAGGCCTTCTCCGGGGTTTCGCCAAACAGCGCGCCCTGGCGCCATACCAGCGTTAGGAACGATGAAATGGTCCGGCTGACACGCTTCCACAGGCGGTGGTCGTTCGGCTCGAACACCACCCACTGGGTCGCGCGCTCGATCGACGTCTCCACCATAATAAAGAGGCGGCGGACGTTGATGTAGCGCCACGAGGTGTCCGACGAGAGGGTGCGGGCGCCCCAAATGCGGATGCCGCCACCCTGCATGGTGCGGATGCAGTTGATGCCCTTCGGATTGAGGATGTCCTGCTCCCCCTTGGAGATGTTGTACTTGAGGCCGAGCGCGCCGCGGACGATCTCGTTGGCCGGCGCCTTGTGGACGCCACGCTCGTTGTCGACACGGGAATAGACGCCCGCGACGTGGCCCGAGGGTGGCATGAAGACATTGCCACGCTCCGGATCGTAAACCTGGATCCAGGGGAAGTAGTAGGCGCCATACTTCGAGTCGCGCGGGCGAGCTAGCTTGTCGACGCCGCCCTGGATGGTCTCCGGTGAATCGAGGATAGCAAAGCGATCTTTGCGGTTTTCGCAGTGCGAAAGCAGCGCATCCGAGACCGCCGGCGAAGTGTTGCCGGGGGCAGCGACCAGCGCGATTTCATCGATCTCCTCGAAACACTTGAGGCCCGTGCGGGCGCCTGGACCATTGTCCTTACCGATGTAGAGCCCTGCGGTATCGACGTTCTTGGGGGCAGGCTTGGGCGCAGCTGGAGCCGCTCCCGTCTTGTCATCCTTCTTGTCGCCAGCCGGGGCGGCCGCCGCTTCCACTTCCAACGAGGCCGGGGCGCCGACATTGACCACGAAGCAGCGCGAACCGCCATTGTTGAAAAAGCCGTAGATCGCGTGGGCCATGTAGGTCGACTGAGTGAAGTCACCGAAAGTCTTAACGAATTGGCTCCAGTTGGTGCATAGCACCGCCTGGTTGACGGGGCCCATCATCGACTCGCCAAGGAAGCCAACGGTATTGGTACCGACGGCTTCGATCGGCTTCGAACCGCGATCGACCTCCTCTACATAGACGCCTGGGGACAGATAACTTGTTGCCATGTCGGGCCTCCTCTGAGTTCCCCTGCTCTACACAGGGCCCGCAAGGGTGGCGCATTCCACCCCCGCGGAATGGTTATCGGTAAGCACGCTGAGAAAGTTGCGTCAAGGGACCCACTTTCTCATCGCCTCACCTTGTTGAGCCTGCTCAGGTCGAAAAAACGCACATCGCGTTCCTGGACGCGGACGACATCGTAGCCGCCGCTCGGGTAGATAGGAATGGTCGTCCAACATTGAATAGCCGGTTTGAGCGGCTGGTTGAGGCTGGCCCAAAAGCGGGACAGGACCCCCTCATCCAATCGCTGCGAAAGCAGCAGCGGAACGTATTCGACCGAAGCCATGGACTCGCCCTTGAGCTCGGCCCCCTTCATGGTGGGGTGCTCGATAATCCCCTTGATGGCGACGCCCATCAGGAGCTGCTCCTCCTCCGGCGTCTGAGCCCAGGTCGAAATCAGATAGTCGAGCCGCACCCAAAGCGGTGGATCGCGCGCGATCTCTTTGATGCTGCCATCGGGCTGGAGCTCCTGCTCGATGCGCCGCTCGGTGCGGTGCGAACTGATGCCCTCCTCGTCGATTGTAAGGTTGTAGAGGTAGATCGAAACCGCCGGGAGCTTGCCTTCGATGGCCTCCTGCTTGGGTGCAGCGACCACCATATGGACGCGCTTGTAGCCCGACTCGCGAAAGGTGCCTTGCAGTAGCTGGCCGAGCGATTCGCTGGTTTCCTTTATGATGTGGTGCTGACCGACCATCATGCCCAGCCCTCGCAGGTAAGAAAAAAGCACCCGACGGTAAGCGATCGGCGGATCGCTTGTCAAATTGGCGACCGTCTTTATGGGCAACTTTTCCACGTGGCAACCGAGAATATCGTCATGCTGAATTCCTTTGGGAGAATTGACACGGATTACGTGCGCACGTATCCTGTGTTCATGAACCTCACCCTATCGGTAGATGACGGACTGGTCGAGCGGGCTCGGGAGGTGGCGCGCCAACAGGGCAAGAGCCTGAACGCCGTGATTCGAGAGTTCCTGGAACGGTTGGCAGGAATGCAGGGCGGAGCGGCCAGCGCCGATGAGCTGCTCGCGCTGATGTGCAAGCAGGGGGGCCATTCCCGGGGGAAGAAGATCTCGCGCGAGGATGCCTATCGGCGCCGATGAGTGAGCGGGTTTTGATCGATACCAACGTGCTGCTCTACGCCGATGACCTCGATGCGGGAGAGAAGCGCCTCATCGCGCAGGAGGTGTTGCGCGAGCTAATCACCGAATCGCGGGCGGTCTTCTCGACGCAGGTGCTGCAGGAATTTTTCGTCAATGCGACGCGAAAGTTGGGTGTGCCAGCGGAGATCGCAAGCAAGAAGGTTGAGTTGTTGATGCGACTCGAGGTTGTGATCGTTCGGTCCGAGCTGATTCTCTCGGCGATCGATCTACACCGTTTGCATGGCCTTTCCTTCTGGGATGCCCTCGTGGTTCGTTCGGCGGCGGCGGCGGGGTGTGCTCGTATTCTCAGTGAGGATCTGCAGCACGGTCAGGTGATCGATGGAGTTCGGATCGAAAACCCGTTTCGTCGCTAAGGCGCCCGGCCGGAATAAACTGCACATCTCGGCAGTCGAGGCGCCCTGATTCGCGAGGCGCGACGAGGGAGAATACTCTCCGTATTTGACCGAGGAGCAACGAGGCGAGCAGGGATGAATCGGCTGCCCAGTTGTGCAGTTTATTCCGGCCGGGCGCCTAACGGGTACCCACCTTCGAAAGAGCCTCGTCAATCATGCGTTGTTGCTCGGCAGGGTGGCGCCAACGCTCCTGGGATTCGGGCGGCAGAGCGTGCAGCGGATCGAAATAGAGATAGTGCGTATTCGCGTGCACCGACGGGGAAGTGAAGACGGAAATGCCACTTTCTCGGTCATAGTATTCGAACGAGTGGGCATCGCGCTTGCCGCCGCCGCCGGGCGCATCGACTACAAAGGTTGGCGTGTTGAAGCCGGCGGTAGTGCCACGCACATGCTTTTCAAGCGTGAGCGCGGTCTGCAGCGGCGTGCGCAGATCTTCGACGCCCTTCACGAGATCGTGCACATACAAATAATAAGGATGCACATTGACGTGCCCGAGCCGCTTGACGAGCAGCTTCATCGTCTCCATCGAATCGTTGACCCGCCGTTGCAGCACGGTCTGGTTGCGCACGGTGATGCCGCGCTCCATCAGGCGATCCATTGCTGTCTCGGTGATGCCGGTGATTTCGTTCGGGTGGTTGAAGTGGGTGTGGATCACCACCTCTTTATGCAGTTTGCGGCCGGCGTCGACGATGCGCGTGACGGCGTCGAGCCATGCGTCGTCCGTCAAGATCTTCTGCGGCATGACCGCTGGGCCTTTGGTGGCGAAGCGGAGACGCCGGATATTGGGCAGCTTGAGCAGCGTCTCGCCGATCAGCGTTACCTGCGCGGCGCGAAGGTTGTAAGCATCGCCGCCGGAGACCACGATGTCCTCGAGCTCCGGGCGCGAGCCGATGTAGGCGAAGGCGCGCTGCCAGCGGCTCTCATCGGCATGGAGGTCGTACTTTTCCACCTCCTCGGTGTCGATGCCGACGGCATAGCTGCGGGTGCAAAAGCGGAAATAGACGGGACAGGTGTCGAGCGGCAAGAACAGCGCCTTGTCGACGTAGCGATGGGTCAGACCGGGCACTGGCGCATCGGCGCGCTCGTGGAGCGAATCGAGCTCGAGACGTGGATGGTCGGGAAGTAGACGCGACTGCAGCGGGATGAACTGGATCCGCAGCGGGTCGTCGTAAGGGTTCTGCCAGTCGATGAGGCTGAGCAGATAGGGCGAGACACGCACGCTCATCGGTGCATGGGCGAAACCCTGCCGCGCGTCATCGATGAATTTTTCGTCGACGAGCCCCTCGATAGCAGCGAGCAGCTTGGGGACGTTGGTGATCGAATGCTTGGCCTGCCAGCGATGGTCGAGAAACTCCGCTTCACCCACTTCACGATAGGTCGGAATGCGCTGCCAAAAGGGGCCGCGCAGCAGTTGCTTGTGCAAAAGCGTCGCTTCCTCGACGGGCGGCTTGAGGGAAGGCACATTTTCGACTGTGGGTAGCGTGGAGGCCATCGCAGTCAGCTATATTAGGGGCTGCCATGGGCAAGTTCCAGCGTCACTTCTTTGTTTGTGTCAACGAACGGCCGGAGGGCGGACGCCCCTCCTGCGGCGCGCGCGGTGGAGGAGAGGTGTTGCGGATCTTCGAACAGGCACTGATGGCACATTCGGAGCTTGCCAATACCGTTTCAATCAGCGCTTGCGGTTGCTTGGGCCCCTGCTTTGATGGCCCGACGGTGGTGGTTTATCCCGAGGGGATCTGGTATGCACCCGTCGGCGCCGAGGCCGCGCGCGAAATCGCTGAGCAACATCTCGTCGGTGGGCAGCCGGTCGAACGATTGCAATATCGTTGGCCGGACTGACATAATCAGGGGATGAGTGGCGAGCAGGAGGAGCCCTGGGACGTGCGGATCTTTCGCCTGATCGATCCCGGTATCGACGAGACGATTATTGTCGAGAACTTGCGCCGTACGCCGACCGAGCGTCTACGGCGCATGCAGGCGATGCTCTCCTTCTTGGAAAAGGTGCAGCGTGACCGACATCGATCGACTCCTTGAAGTCCTCTACGACGCTGGTGTCGAGTTCGTCATTGTTGGCGGTGTAGCGCTTGTCTTGCGTGGTTCCGGCCGCGTCACCGTCGACCTTGATATCTGCTACGCGCGCGACCCCGAAAACCTGCGACGACTGGCCACCGCGCTAGCCCCCCATCATCCCCATCTACGCGGGGCACCGCCTGATCTGCCGTTTTTGTGGGATGACCGCACGCTCAGCAGTGGACTCAATTTCACACTCACCACCGACCTTGGCGATATCGACGTCCTGGGCGAGATCACGGGAATCGGTGGCTTCGATAAGGTGGTGGCACTGTCGTCGGCACTAGCAGGCTGTTGAAAAACTCAAATGAGCACAAAAAACCAAGCCAGTGAATGCCGCCTGCTAGTCGATCGAGGGAGAGGCGTGCCGCCTCTCCCCGTCGAGCAAAGCTCGCCGGGGCCCCTCTCCTGCTGCGGCCGGACTTCCGGCCGGGCCGCCCATAGCGGCCTAAAAACGACTTTATCAACAGCCTGCTAGACGGAATGCAGCAACCACTGGAGCCACGGCCGAGCTATACTGCAATTGTGCCGTGGGACAATGAGTCGAAAGGGCGCAGTTCTAGCAGCACCCAGGATCACGAATCAAAGGCCTCCGACTCGGCGAAACCGGTTCAAAGTCTAACTAGCCGCTTCAGCCCGATCGTTCAGCGGCGCCTGGTGCAACGCCGGCGGGCTAACAGCCAGCGGCAGACTGCAGACGAGACGCAGGCAGCGGCGAAACTAGGCACCAGCGGTGCGAGCGAACCGCTGCCTCACCTCGGCGCCATTCAGAAGTCCTTCGGCCACCATGACCTCTCGCAGGTAAGGGCCTACGCCGACGGCCCGGCCCGCGAAGGCGCCGAGGCGATGGGCGCCGAGGCGTTCACGACCGGCGATCAGATCGCCTTCGCCGGCGCGCCTGACCTGCACACGGCAGCCCACGAAGCAGCGCACGTCGTCCAGCAACGGGCCGGCGTGCAGCTCAAAGGCGGCGTTGGCCAGGAGGGGGATCCCTACGAGCAGCAGGCCGACGCTGTTGCGGATAAGGTTCTGCGCGGCGAGTCATCGGAAGCGCTCCTTGGCCAGCTAGCGCCGACGGATGCCACATCCTTCGGTACGGTTCAGAGGAAGGAGAACCTACCTGGCGCGGAAGGATTGGATCGTCGCATGCCCGGGAACAAGGGAGAGATTATTGAAGAGGGATCCGGTCCCTGGGGTGCCGATGCCAACAACCAGGGGATGGCGAACCGCGCGAGTCTGGCGAAATGGCGGGGCATTGCCGCTGCTGCGGAGGCCATGGGACTGCCCCATGCTGCCCGCCACATGCGTCATTACCTAGCCAACACGGGGGAGCCCCTTACGGTTGATGTAGGTGAGATGCTGCGCGACCTGTCCTGGCTCTTAGGCTTCATCGACCAATCAGTGGACTACGCCAAGACGCTGGCCGAACTTCGAACTCTTCAGCTCGGCGAATTCAAGGACGTTCAGGCCTTCTCGTTGGCAGGCGAAAAACAGGCGTTGTATTGCGAAACCAAGTCATCTCGGGACTGGTTCTATGCCGTGGGAGGGTTCACTCAGTGGTGGACCGCCGACGTCGTCGTGACCAGAAGTCGCGATACCCTGCGACCCACAATCGAAATGAGCTTCGTGTGGCATATGCAAGATCGATACAACTGGGACAAAGGCAAAGCGGTACCAATCCTTGGAATCTTCCTCGTAACTGACGAGGAGCTTGGACGACTACATCGCGTCGGGCTGGCCAAGGAGTATGACATTGTGGGGCAGTCAAAGCCCAAGCTGATCACATGGAAAAGCACGCCTGGGATAGAGCCGTCTCCCTCGAACGGTATAGTGCCGAAAGCACCCGATGGGCAGAGCGGAAGAAGCGATGGGTCCCGCGAGCGAAAGTAGGAGCGGGTGGCTAGAACAGTTTCGGTCAAGAGCGACGCGTTTTGTGATCGCTCTCCTCGCCACCGGGATTGCCGCCGGCTGTTCGCAAGAAAGGGGATGTAGAATGAACCGGGAGTCGATCCCATCCCAGCGCTCACTGCGAGAGACGGTGGAGAGCTGGGCGCACTTCAAACTTCCCGACCGAAGCGCAGTATCCAATGTGCATACCGAACAGGGTATCGACGCTGCGATCTGGGCAAAGTTGACCATTCCTGAAGAGTCGAAGGCGGAATTCCTTCGCGCTACCGGTTTCACCGGACAGTTGTCGACCACGGATAGACCCCTGAGAACTCTCCTCCTCTCACAGGAGCCCTGGTGGAGGCCGGACGAGCTCACTCCATTTCAATCGGGAAATGCCATCCGTGAAGAAGGCCAGCGACGATTTGGCATCAGTCTGTTGATGGGGCGCACAGGCGATCAGGCCTGGACGGTCTACCTGTTCGTCACATCGCTGTAATCACAGGGAGCCAGATCGTCACACGCCGAGCCGCGTGCGTGCCACCCGCTCGAGCTCGGTGACCACCTCTTCGAGTGCCATCTTGGAGGTGTCGATCCGAATCGCATCTTCGGCGGCCCGCAGTGGCGCCACCGCGCGGCTCTGATCGCGCTGGTCGCGCGCTTCGATCTCGGCCTGGGTGGCCGCAAGATCCGAACTCTGGCCACGCCCGCGTAGCTCCTCGTGCCGCCGCTGTGCCCGCACTTCGGCCGAGGCCGTGAGAAAAAATTTCACCGGTGCCCACGGCAGCACCACCGTGCCAATATCGCGCCCCTCGACCACGTAGCGCCCTTCGGCGGCAATCAGGCGCTGTAGATCGAGTAGCGCCTCGCGCACCGCCGGCAGAGCGGAGACACGGCTGGCGCCCTCGGAAATCTCGGGCGTTCGGATCGGCGCTGAAACATCACGACCGTCGACAAAAACCGCCTGCGTACCATCGGGCAGCGGCACGAATTCGATCCGCAGGTGACGGGCCAGATCGGCCAGCGTCCGCTCGTCATTCCAAGCGACCCTGCGCTCGCGCGCCTGCAGCGCCAAGCTGCGATAGATCGCACCGGTATCGAGCAGTAGAAAACCCAAACGACGCGCAAGATCCCGGGCCGCCGTCGACTTGCCAGCGCCCGCGGGGCCATCGATCGCAATGACCGGAGCAATCCCGAGCAGCTGGGTCATCGCCCGCGGCCTCTTCCGCGTGGCGGCGGAGCCTGCCGCCGTACCACCGTCGATCGCGCACCCGATCGTTCGCGCAGCCCCGCCACCTCCTCATCGGTGAGACGCCGCCACTTTCCCGGTTTGAGCCCCTCGAGCGTCAGCCCCGCGTAGGCGACGCGCACCAGCTTGAGCACCGGATGGCCAACCGCATCGCCCATGCGATGGATCTGGCGATTCTTCCCCTCCCGCAGCGTGATCTCGAGCCAGGTGTGACGACCGGTATCGCCGATCAGATGCACTTCGGCCGGCTTGGTCTTGGTGCCATCGTCGAGAACCACACCACCGGCAAGCAGTTCCACCTCATCACGGCGCAGCGTGCCTTTGAGCTTGGCGCGGTAGGTTTTGCGCACGCCGTGGCGCGGATGCATCAGCGCGAAGGCGAGATCCCCATCGTTGGTGAGCACCAGCGCCCCTTCGGTGTTGTAGTCGAGCCGCCCTACGGGATAGAGCCGCTCCCCCGCCGGTCGCTGCACCAGATCCATGACGGTCAAGCGACCTTCGGGATCGCTCGCCGTAGTCACGTAGCCGCCCGGTTTATAGAGGAGCAGATGGACATGGCGCTGCGCTAGAACGCGCTGCCCTTTGACCGAGACCTTGTCCCGATCCGGATCGACTTTGGTGCCGAGCTCGGTCACGACCCGGCCGTTGACGGTGACCCTACCCTCGGTGATAAGCTCTTCGCCCTTGCGGCGCGAAGCAATGCCACCGAGCGCCAAGAAGCGCTGCAACCGCATCATGCCGGCTGCTCACCCTCATTGCGCTCTGGATCTTGGGAGCCAATCGCATCGATCGCGGCACGGGCCCGCGCTCCGGCACCCTCGATGAGGGTGTCGATTTCCCCCAGATCCTCTTCCCTGTCCAAGGGCAAGTCGACCCGCCCTAGCGATAGTGCGGCCACTGGTTCGATCGTTCCGGGTGTGGCGGCCTCCTCGAGCGCCGCCACCTGCGCCTGGTGCTCCTCGGATAGCTCGTGGAACTCGCGCAAGGTCGGCAAGTCGGAGAGCGTGCGCAAATTGAAAAATTCGAGAAACTCCCGCGTAGTGCCGTAGAGCAGCGGCCGCCCCGGCTCCTCCTTCTTCCCCAAGATCCTCACCAGCGACCGGTCGAGCAGAGTTCGTAGTACTCCGCCCGAATCGACACCGCGGATCTCGTCGATCTCCGGGCGCGTGATGGGCTGGCGGTACCCGACGATCGCCATGGTCTCGAGCTGCGCGCGACTGAGGCGCACCGGCTTTTGCGCCAGAAGACGCTGCACCCAGGGCGCATTTTCCGGGCGCGTACGCAGCTGCCAGCCGCCCGCGACATTGTGTAGCTGAATGCCCCGTGGGCCATAGTGTTCCACGAGTACTTCCAGGGCTTGCTCGATCACCAGCACCTCGCGCTCGCCCACCAGTGTTGCAAGCTCGGCAGCACCGATTGGACGGTCAGCTACCAGGAGCAGCGACTCGAGGATCGACCCCAGTCGATCGCTCGGTGCGGGCGCCGGCTCCTCCGCAGCGCCTTTCACCGAACGGGCGCCCCCTTCTCCCAAGCCGGGATCGTCGCTCGCCAAAAACTCTTCCGAGTCGCTCATGCGGTGGTATCCCCCTCTGGAACGTGGTACGCGGCTGCGCCGCGCGCAATGTAGATTTCGCCCCGGTCGGCGGGCTGGTGCAAACAGAGCAGCTTGAGCCTCGTCATTTCGAGCAGCGCCAAGAAGGTGATGACGATGAGATGGCGCACCTCACCGGGCGGTGCGCTGTCGAGGAACTCAAAGCAAGAGGCAAACGTGAAGGAGTCCTCGCGCAGGAGTCGATCCACGAGTTCGTTGATCTTATCGGTCAGCGAAATGCGATCGACCACTACATCGTGCGTCAACTTGAGGCGCGCGCGCTGCAGCACCTGCTCGAGCGCTTCGATCAACTTGAACACCGGCACTTCGGCGAGCGGCGCCTCCGAGGAGGCCGCGAAGCCTGCCACCTGCTCCGCCGGCGCACCGCGCGTCCAAACATTGCGTCCCATCACCGGCCGCTGGCCGAGCTGCTGCGCCGCCTCCTTATACTTCTGGTATTCGAGCAGGCGGCGGATCAGATCCTGCCGAGGATCCACGAACTCCTCTTCGCCCACAGCCGCGGCAGCCGCCTCGGCGGCGAGCTCCTCGGGGGTCGGCGGTACCAGCTCGCGTGACTTGAGGTAGGCGAGCGTCGCCGCCATCAGCAAATACTCGCCGGCGATATCGAGATTGAGTGCCTGCATGGCGCGGATATGATCGAGATAGCGCTCGGTGATAAACGCGATTGGAATATCAAGAATATCCAGCTCGTGTTTCTTGACGACATGGAGCAGCAGATCGAGCGGCCCCTCGAATTCGGGCAGCTCGAGACGGATCGCCTGCGCGCCCGTCGCGACCAGCTCTGGCGTTTCGTTCACGGTGCCCACTGCTGAAGCTGACCAATCCAAAGGTAGGTCAGCCAGTGAACCGGACGCATCAAGATCGAAATCAGTCCGGTGAAGAGCAGGGCGAAAAAGATCATTTGGCCGTGGCGCTGGAGAAACGCCACGACCGGGCTACGATCCGGGGCCAGCCCAGCGAAGATGGTGCCACCGTCGAGGGGTGGACAGGGGATAAGGTTGAATAGCGCCAGACCGATATTCATTTGAATGAGGCCAACGACGAGACCCCGGTCGCTCACCTGTGCCTGCAGCAACAGGAGATAGAGAGCCGAGGCGATCGCTGCCAGCAAGAGATTCATCATCGGCCCCGCCGCGGCGATGAACAGATGTGCGGTCTTGGCGCGAAAACGGCGCGTCATACGTGCGGGGTGGAGCGATACCTGAACCGGCTTGCCCCAGCCGAGCATGAAGCGGCCCAGCGACGATCCTCCCATCGCGAAGAGAAAACCCAGCAAAGGAAAGGCGATAGTGCCGATCGGATCGATGTGAGCGATCGGATTGAGTGTGACCCGGCCCTGGGCGCGCGGCAGTGGGTCGCCCAGCCGGTCGGCGACGAAAGCGTGGCCAAATTCGTGGATCGAGATGGAGAGGATCAGGGTGGCCAAATAGATGATGGCCATCCGGACCAGCTCGACGTCAAACTCCATAGTCGAGCGATTATGCGAATCTCAACGGAACCATTCAAGGCAAATCATCGAGAAGCAGCGCAGGCTAAGGGCCCGTGAATCAACAAGTCGATCGATGATCGCGGTCGATCCGCCCGAATGATGAGGCGACGGCGAGGACCGGAAGGGAGCATCCTCGACGGATGTGACCTGAGGACCGGAGCCGGCAACGAAGCCAGCCGGGATGGACCGGCCGCGAGGGCGATCGACTTATTGATTCACGGGCCCTAACCCCTCGGATGATGCTTGCGCACTACCTCCGCCAGTCGCTCAGACGACAAGTGCGTGTAGATCTGTGTCGTCCCAATATCTGCATGGCCGAGCATCGCTTGAACCGCGCGCAGCTCGGCACCGCGATCGAGCAGGTGCGTGGCAAACGAGTGGCGCAGGGTGTGGGGCGACACGGCACGGATCCCGATGGAGCGAGCATAGTCGCTGATCAACTTCCAAAAACACTGGCGCGTCATCCCAGCACCCCGCGCCGTGAGAAAGAGCGCCGAGGGATTGCGTGCACGGGCGAGCTGCGGGCGCGCGGCGACGAGGTATTCACGAGTCGCTTCGCAGGCGACCTGGCCGAGCGGCACGATGCGCTGCTTTCGTCCCTTGCCCACCGTCGTGATGAATCCCGAATCCAGGTTGACGTCAGCGACTCTCAACGAAATCAA
Organism: Myxococcales bacterium; assembly: GCA_023248875.1. Classification (GTDB taxonomy): domain Bacteria; phylum Myxococcota_A; class Polyangia; order Palsa-1104; family SHYY01; genus JAHFDT01. The sequence goes on from JAHFDT010000077.1 coordinate 14,824, forward strand.
CTCCGAAACACGGAGGCCGGAGGCATACAGAGTAGCCAGCATCGCCCGGTCGCGCAGCCCCCGCGCGGTATTGCCCTTGGGTGCCGCGAGCAGCAGCTCTACCTCCTCGAGGGTCAGGGCTTGGGGCAAGGGCCGTCCCAGCCGCGGGCGTTGTACCTCGACGCTCGGATCTCGATCGATATGGTGCTCAGTGCGTAAATGGCGGAACAGCCCGCGCAGCGCGGCCAGATAACGCGCCTGGGTGCGCACCGAGATGGCGCCGCGCGACTCGGCCACCAGGAAGCCGAGGATGTGGCGCGACTCCACGTCAGCGGCGCGGTCGACCCTGGCCCTATCCAAATAGCTGCGAAATTTCGCCAGATCGCTCGAATAGGCGACGAGGGTATTGCGCGACAGGCCGCGTTCGATCTGGCAGTGCGTCAAAAACAGATCGATCGCCGCATCGAGCTTCACGCGATCTTCAGCAACGATTTTACCGTCGCAAGGATCTGCTGTGCCTGGATCGGTTTGGTGATGTAGGCGTTGGCCCCGAGTGTCATCGCCCGTGCCTTATCACTCACTCCCTCGCTGGTGATCACCACAATCGGAATCTCCTTCAGATTGGCATCGGCGCGAATGCGACGGATCAGAGTGAATCCATCCATGACCGGCATGTTGATATCGGTCAGGATGATATCAAAGGGATGGTGGGCGAGCTGCTCCAGCGCCTCGGCACCATCGTTGGCTTCGACCACCTCCAGCTCCGCCACGCGGGAGAGCGCATACCCGATCAGCTGTCGCATGGTAGGACTGTCTTCGACCACCAGGGCAGAGTGGGACATCAACGAGATTTTACCATGAAGTCGCCCATGTCCTTCTGTCCCGCCAGTGTTTCGATGAGCAGCACCTCCAGCCCCTCCAGCGCCCCATCGTCACGGCAAAGCTCCATGGCTCGGCGAGCTCGGATTTGACCCGTGCCTCGACCGGGCAGCGCGAGAGCGATCCGCTGGCTCCCCAGCTCAGCCGCCACTCGTTCGATCAGCCGCATGGCGCTACAAAAACGCTCCTCGTTGAACTCCTGCGCGATCCCCAGCCCCAGTAGCACCAGCTTGGCAAAGCCGACCCGCGACGCCGGCAAGAGCGTCGTTTCGCCGAACTCCCCCGTCACTCGCTGGATCGAAAACAGCCGCGACAGTCTCCCACACAGTCGCCAATCGGCCAGGCCGGCGACCCCTTTGAGCGGCCGCTCATCGGAAAAGAAGGGCGCAACCAAGAGCTCAGGTGCTTCCGTCAGAACATCCCACTTTGCCAACTCTGGAACTACAAAGGAGGCCTTCATCGCAGCGGAACGTCGAGCTCCTCGAGTACCCGATCCAGGATGCCGTTGGCAAAAGGGGGCGTCTCTTGCGTACCAAAGCGCTTAGCGACCTCGATCGCCTCGTTGATGGCCACCTTGGCGGGAATGTCTTTGCAATAGAGCAGCTCGTAGACGGCTAGGCGCAGAAGGTTTCGATCGACACGAGCCATCCGCTCGATTCGCCAATTCTTGGAGGCGCGAACAATCCGTCCATCGAGCTCTTCACGATGGTCGACCACGCCCCGCACCAGTCGCTCGACAAATTCCCGATCGTTGCCATCGGGTTCCCGCCCCGACTCTTCAGAAAAAAAAGTGTAGTAGCGTTCCAGTGCCAGCGCCGGTGCCAAGTCGGGCTGCACATCCAGCTGGTAGAGGGTCTGCAGAGCGGTCTCTCGGGCGCGGCGTCGCATCGCTATCCTTGGGAACCTTTACGCCGCCCGATCGCGCGAAAGAGCGCCACCATCTCCAGTGCTGCCAGGGCGGCGTCCGCGCCCTTGTTACCCGCTTTGGTGCCGGCCCGCTCGATCGCCTGCTCGATGGAGAGGGTGGTGAGAACCCCAAAAGTGATCGGAACATCGAGGGTGCGTGCCAGCTCCCCGATACCGCGCGCGGCCTCCCCAGCAACATAGTCGAAATGGGGCGTGGCACCGCGGATGACGCACCCGACGCAGACCACAGCGTCGACCCCGGTAGCAGCTACGCGACGTGCGACCTGTGGGATCTCAAACGCGCCGGGGCAGCGGTAGACGGTAATGTCGGCCGCCTGCGCACCAGCGCGCGTCAAAGCGTCGACTGCGCCGGTCACCAAATGGTCGACGATAAAGGCGTTGAACCGCCCGGCGACGATCCCAAATTTCATCCCGCGTGCGTCGGAATTTCCTTCAATCACAACAGGTGAAGACATCGTTCCTCACTTTTTTCCGATCGGACCGATCAGCCGGTCGTCGACCAGAAGATGGCCCTCGCGATCGCGCTTATTGCGAAGGTAGGTAATGTTCTTCGGCGTCGGCGCAATCTCGATCGGCACACGATCTTCGACGGTGATGCCATATCCTTCCAGTCCGACGATCTTGCGCGGATTGTTGGTCATGAGACGAATGCGCCGTACGCCCAGCGCCGCCAGCACCTGTGCGCCGAGTCCAAAGTCGCGCAGCTTGTTGCTATGGCCAGACGAGGGCCGTCCGCCCTGATGCAGCACATGGCTCTCGACATCCGCTACCAACGAAAGTCGCCCGCCCGGCAGCACGTAGAGGAGGACGCCCCGCCCCTCCTCCTCGATCCGCTGCAGGGCCGCCCTCAGCTGGGCGCCACAATCGCAAGCGGCCGATCCGAACACGTCGCCCGGGATGCAGGCGGACTGCACCCGCACCAGGACGGCCGCAGCATCCCCCACTG
>JAHFDT010000258.1 GCA_023248875.1 Myxococcales bacterium
ACCTACTGCACGACATCTTGGTCATCACGATCTGCGCGGTGATCGGTGGTGCGGACGACTGGCCATAAAGCCGAACCCCGTAGGCAACTCGCGCAAGATGCGCTCGGAGAGATCGATAAGGTCGAGAGAACGCAAATAGATTCGAGTGTTTCGATAGGTCATCGGAGCCTCCTCGGAGGCCCGAGATGGGCCCCTCGCTCGTCGAGGGGGCCCGCGCGCAACGGCTGTAGAGGAGGCGATCGACTATCGATGATCGATCTCTCGACCGTCGATCCTCGAATTTCGATTATCGACTATCGATCTGCGAGGCAGAAGATGCGATTGCCCTGCGACTCGGCTGCCTCATCCTTCGTGGAACTTGAGACCCTCGTATCCGGCCCGTCGCATGAGCTCGGTCATGAGCGCACTCCTGGCGTTATCGAGGTCGCCGTATTGGCTCACGAGAGACGTGCCGATCTGTCGCGTTCTTCCCTCGCCCCACCCATTCAAAGTGGCCAGGGCGTCGGTGCGCGCATGCGCTCGCGCGCTATCGAGCTCGGCATCATCGGTGTCGAGGGCTACGTGTTGGTATCTGTGGTCGATGGCCGCCACCGCGACAATCCGCGCCCGCCTCCAGGGCCTCACCAGCTGCCCGCAGGCCATCGTAAATGAAGGCGAGACTCGCCACCGGTAAGGCAACCATGCCGACCAGTTCCCCTGCCGCAGGCGCCAGATTTTCTGCTGCCTGCTCGGTGGCCCAGCCTGCAGGCATGTACCGACCCGCCGCGAAGGTCTGACTGATCACATCCGCACTGTCACGGGCCAAGAATTGGACCACCGTGTAGCACAGGGTACCGATCGTGCTTATCCCCAGTCCAAAGGTTCCCAGGTCGCGGTAGAAGTCGCGCCACCGCCCTTCGGTGGCCCTCGCCAGCGACCGGTCGATGTCTCCTGGTTCCAAGCCCGCGTGATGTAGTTGTTCGCTCAGAGTGCCCAGCACCGCTGCATCGGGGATCTTCCCCTCCAGCCCCTCCAGCTGCCTCTCCACGGCCGTGAGGCTCACCGCCGAAGGGTCGCTCAACCGCCGGGCGGCGGCGTCGGCACCGGCCTGATTGGCCTGCACCGCCGTAGGTGATGTCCCAGGCTTCCGTCTGTCCGCCAAAGGCTTCCGAAATCACGCCATTCTGTGAGGCAGCCGCCCACATGTAGTCTGAAACACATCTTTTTTTAGCAGTCAAAATCGACGACGCTAAATTTTTGATCCCATATAACTATTTGAAACTTATCGATTCAATGTCAGGAACAGAGCTTGCTTTGCCTTTCCGACATGCGCGCACGACTCAAGACTCCGATGGGACGGCCGATCCAGAGAACGAGCCCAAAGAGCAGCCCGAGAATTCGAGCTGTCCGAAAGGAGTTTCCCATGGCGGCTTCTGTCACAGCCCCTCTCATGGAGCGATCGGATGAACTGCGCAATGTCCTGGACGAGCGGCCGGGCGCCGAGACCCCGGGCGAGGAGTGGGTGATGGCCAAGCTGGTCGATCGGACCCGTGCCCTGGAGGAGCAGCTGATCCAGTTGGCAAGGGAAAACCTTAAATTACGAGAACTTGCACACCATGACGCCTTGACGGGGCTGAACAACCTGCGGGGTTTTCGTACCCAATTGGCGCAGGCGATCAGTCTGGCCAACCGGCACGGCGGGTCGGTTTCGGTGCTGATGATCGACCTCGATGGGATGAAGCATCTCAACGATACCCAGGGCCACCCGGCCGGGGATATCGGCCTGCGTGGTGTCGGTGGGATTTTGAATAGTTCGGTGCGCCGTTCCGATATGGCGGCGCGCCTCGGCGGCGACGAGTTCGGCGTGCTGATGCCGCAGACCCAGATGCGCAGCGCCAAAGAGGTGGCCGAGCGCATCCGCGCGCGCGTCGAGGAGCTGCCGATCCCGGGCAACTGCCGCCTCTCCGCCAGCATCGGCATCGCCACCTACCGCGCCATCCCTGGACGCGACGCGGATGAGGCGGCGGAAGAGCTCTTGGCGCGCGCCGACGAGGCGCTCTATGCCGCCAAGAACCGCGGTCGCAACCGCGTCGAAGTCCACGCCGATGGCGAGCTCGAAGCCGCCTGAGCCCTTCGCTTATTTTTATTCCATCCCTTACAATTAAGAATGATCCCAGTCACCCGCAGGAACCACCAGTCCATGGTCGTCAACGCCGACCTCATCGTTTCGATCGAGCTCACCCCCGACACCCTGATCACGCTCACCACGGGAGAAAAGCTGCACGTGCTCGAAAGCCTCGACGAGGTGGTCGAACTTGCGGTAAACTACCAGCAGCGTATCCATTCCCCACCCGCTCTAGCGCCCCCTCGAATCGGAGAATAGCTCATGGACCTGACAACCATTTTTGGTCTCCTCGTCGCGTTCGGCGCCATCATCGGTGGCGACCTTCTGGAAGGTGGTCATATCGGCGCGCTAGTGCAGCCGACGGCGGCGATCATCGTGATGGGGGGCACGATCGGTGCCTGCGTCGTCCAGTTTCCGGGGGGGACCCTCAAAAACACGCTCGGCAGCGTGAAGACCGCCTTCAAACCGACCGCACAAAAGATCGATACCATCGTCCAGACGATCATTACGCTCGCCAACAAGGCGCGGCGCGAGGGGCTGGTGGCGATCGGAAAGGAGACCGCCACCATCGAAGATGCCTTCTTGAAACGTGGCCTCGAGCTGGCGGTCGATGGCACCGAATCGAAGGATCTACGCACCGCCCTGGAGATGGAGATCACCCACGTTGAGGAGGAGGGCGAGGGGCCGATCAAGGTGTTCGAGGCGGCGGGTGGCTACGCGCCGACGGTCGGCATCTTGGGCGCGGTGCTCGGCCTCATCCACGTCATGGAAAACCTCTCCGACCCGTCGAAATTGGGCTCCGGTATCGCGGTCGCCTTCGTCGCCACGGTGTACGGCGTCGGGACCGCCAACCTCCTGTGGCTGCCGCTCTCGGGCAAGCTCAAGGCGCGCCTCAAGGAGCGCACCACCACGATGGAGATGATCGTCGAAGGAGTGTGCGGCGTGGCCTCGGGTGAAAACCCGCGGCTCATCGAGCGCAAGCTCTCCATCTATGTCCATGGCAAAACGGAAGAGGGCGGCGCTGAGGGTGCGGGCGCCCGCGCCGCGGCCGGTGCATAGCCATGCCGCGTAAACCCAAAATCCCGGAGCATGTCAACCACGAGCGGTGGCTGGTCTCCTACGCCGACTTCATCACTCTACTGTTCGCCTTCTTCACCACGCTCTACTCCATCTCCTCGGTGGATCAGAAGAAGGCTGGCAAGCTCATGTACTCGATGATGACTGCACTGCACCTCGACTTCTTTCCCAACCCGAAGGCGGTCGCCGGCTCGGCGCTCAACAATCCGCAGCTGATCCCGATCGAGCAGCTGGCGATCTTGGCCACCAAACGCCGGGAAAAGGAGCCGGAGAGCATGGGCCAAGGATCGGGCATGGGCGCCGATGCTCGTGGCGACAAACGGCTCCAGGGGTTGGCGTCCAGTCTGCAGCGGCTCGTAGGCGGATCGATTTTGAAAAACCGCGTGCAGGTCAAGCTCGACCGGCGTGGGATCATCATCAGCTTGGCGGAGGCGGGCTTTTTTGACCCTGGCGCAGCCGAACTCCGCGAAGGGGCACTCGAAGCGCTCACCGTGATCGCCCAGGAGCTCCAGCAGCCGTCGCTCGATATCACCGTCGAGGGCCATTCCGACAACACCCCTACCCGCGGCGGTCGCTACAAGACGAACTGGGAGCTCTCGACCGCGCGCGCTACTTTCGTCGTGGTCTATTTCATCACCAAACATGGCTTCTCGCCCGACCATCTCTCGGCGATGGGCTACGGGGAGTTCCGCCCCGTCGATAGCAACGCCACGCCCGCCGGGCGCGCCCGCAACCGGCGCGTCGATATCGTGGTGCGCTCGCAGCCGTCGCGCGAGGCCAATGACAGCTTGCTGCCGCCGCTCACGCCCGTCGAAGCGCCGCCGGCCCCGAAAGGCACCGGGGAAGAGCACTCGAAGAAGGGCTCCGAAGGGCACCACTAGCAGCAATGCCAGTCGGTTAACGATCATTTCTCGTCGGTGACGGCCGTTTGAGATCGTAGTTGCTCATCTTGAGCTTTACCTTGCGTGGATAGCTGCGTTTTGAGCGACG
>JAHFDT010000259.1 GCA_023248875.1 Myxococcales bacterium
CCCCTTCCGCTACCTCCGCGACCTGCTCATCCGCATCCAGACCCACCCGCAGTCCCAGCTCGACGACCTCCTGCCCCAGCGCTGGGTCGAGCTCTTCGGTAGCGACAGCTCCTGATCTCCTGTCGACGAGCGCATCTCCCGGCATCACACCACGGCGCCCTCGCGCTCGGTAGGCGTCCATCGTCGATCGGTTACGTCTGATCGGCATTGTCCATTTCGTCTGCGCCCTTTCGAGCGCGAGATAGAGCAACTTGATGGCAGCATCCTCCGTGGGGAAGTGCCCCCTGGTTTTGATGATTTTCCGTAGCTGAAAATTCAGCGACTCGATCGCGTTGGTCGTGTAGATCGCTTTCCGAATGTCTCGGGGAAAAGCCAGAAACGGGATCACCCGCTGCCAGGTTGTTCTCCACGAGCGTGCGACGATCTGTGTCGCCGTTCGGCATCACGAGCGACAACATGTCAGAACCAAGGAGCAAGTAGCTCGCTTACTCGCCGATGGAGTTCGCGCGCACGGCCTCCGCCGGGCGAACCTGGCTCGGTGGATGAAGCAAACAATTGAACGCAAGTGGAAACTGCGCCGTAGTTTTTGTCGCAGCTCCGGGCGCGGCTAGTTGGTGACGCCTTGTGACGGATGTGCCTAATCGCGATGTGCCTATGCCTGGAAATGTGCCTATTCGACCGTGATTCTGGGTGTCGCCTGGTGACGCTTCGTTACGTTAACCTGCTGTCTTGTTTCGATTCTCGACGGGAACGAAATCCACCTGGGTCGCTTGCCAAGGTGGACGTCGCGGGTTCAAATCCCGTCTCCCGCTCAATGAAAACAGCCACTTAGAGGGTGGGCGTTTTTGTTTTTGGATCTCGATCACCACTTCGATCACCACTTTCCGCCGTGAGCAGCCGAACCACCCCTGCTACCGCCAGGCGCTGTTCGTCGAGCCCGATGGTGCTGTAGTGCTCCTGCATCCGCTCGGTCACATGCCCCGTGAGCGAGCGGGTCACCATTGCGTCGATGTTCGCCCGGCGCGAGAGATCGTTGAAGGTGCGGCGCAGCCCGTGAACCGTGAACCGTCGGGTGACGCCGATCTCCTTCAAGCAGCGCTGCCACGCGTGCCATAGCGAACTTGGCCTGCGCAGCTCGCCATCCCGGCTCGGGAACATCCAGCCTTCTCCAAGCCCCGGCGCCTGCTCCCCCACCAGTTGCCATCGGTGTGCCTTGAGAATCTCCGCCAACTGCGGATGTAGCGGATACTCTGCCGGCGCCCGCTTACGGCGTGATACCGGGCCAACGTGGCCCCAACGCTGCTTGCGGCGGATATGCAGCACGCCTCGTGCCTCGTCGAGATCTTCCCACTTAAGGGCGGAGGCGTGGCAGAAGCGCAGCCCTGTGAACATCAGTGTCGCTGTGAGCGCGTAGTTCCGCGGAAACAGCTCCGACACCGACACCGTCTCCGTCTCCGTCTCCGTCTCCGTCTCCGTCTCCGTCTCCGTCTCCGTCTCCGTCTCCGTCTCCGTCTCCGTCTCCGTCTCCGTCTCCGTCTCCGTCTCCGTCTCCGGCGGCCGCTAATCGTCCGATCCTGCTCCTTCGAGCAGCGGCCGCTCCTCGGTCCCCGGCAGTGTGAGACCAGTCACCTCGGATAGACCGGCGCCCAGGATGCCCTGCAGATCGCCATACATCCGCGCGGTGTGCTCCATGAACTGGTCGAGCTGTTTTTCACGACGCGCCCAGATTCTTTGAAAGGCGGCCCTCTCCTGATCGAGCTCGCGCTTCATCTCGCGAAAGGTTTCGCACAGCCCTTCGATGCGCTGGCCAAATTCGGTGCTTGCCAGATAGTTGTAGAGGAGCTCCTTCTTGTCAGCCCGGCCGCGCAGCGACTGGCGGACCGTAAAGTTATCGATCAGCAGTTTGCGGAGCAGCGTCGCCGTGCCCAGCACCGTACCCACCTCGCACACCCACACGCCCTCGATCTGACCGAGATAGCGGACCTCCTTCGGGAGCACCGTAGAAACCAGCGCCGCCAGATCGGCACGCTCCTGGTCGCGGTCCTCCTTGAGCTTGGCCAGCCAGTCGTTCGACCAGGCTTTGGTGCGCTTCGCTTCCCAAATGATTGTGCCGCAACCCTGGCCATTGCGACGCACCCGCTGCAGGAGATCGGCCCCGCGCCGCCCTTTGGGAACCGGCACGATTTCATCCTCGGGAAAGTACTCGCCGAGCAGCTTTTCGAGCTCCACCTCCAGGATCTCTCCCTGCGCCTGCTGGGAGCCCTGCTCAGCACGTCGCTTAAGCTCTTCGATCGACCGCCGCAGATCGGCGATCTGTTTTTCCTTCTCCGCAAGGCGCAGTTCGCTCTCTTCGCCCGCTTGACGCCGCGCAGAATCGACCAGCTTGTCGCGCTCCTCATCGAGCCGCCGCTCGAAGGCGAGCATCAGCGTTCGCTCCTTATCGGCCCACTCACGCGCCTGCCGACGAAAGTCGAGCTCGCGCGCTTCGCTTTCCGCTAACTTCCGGCGTGCTTCGTCGGCCGCCGCCGCCGAATCCTTGAGCTCGACAGAAAGCTCTTCCCGCACCCGTCGCACGGCTTCTCGCTCGATGCGGGCCCGATCGGCCTCGGCGCGCTGATCGTAGCTGTGGCGAATCCGCTCCTCGAGGTGCTGGGTCAGCGCAGCGGTGAGCGGAAATTCCGCTCGGCATTCCGGGCAAACGATCTTTTGATCATCCATCTCGGCTCCAGGTATCGCATACTCTTCGCGTGGATTCGACTGGCTCCAAACCGCATGGCCCTGTGCTGGTCGCTCTGGGCTCCGCCGGCTGGGGAACCGAGGCACTCTTTCGGCGCCATCTCAACGCGCGCCTAGCGCCCTATCCGATCGTGCTCGTCGAGCATCTCTTGCAGGTGATCTACACCCTGCCGTGGCTCGTGCGACACCGCCACGAGATTCGGTCAGCACCGCGGCGCGCCCTGGTGTGGGTGGTGCTGTCCGGTTCGATCGGCTCGGCGCTGGGAACGATCTGCTTCACCGCCGCGATGTCCCGCTCGTCGGGAATCAATCCCACTGCCGCGGTCGTGCTGCTCAATCTCCAACCCTTGGTCTCGACGGCACTGGGTCTCCTACTGTTCCGGGAGCGCATCCGCCCCCTGTTTTATCCCCTGGGTGCGATTGCGATTCTGTCTGGTGCTGGCCTCGCCCTCGGGGATGCGCCGTGGGCTGCGCTGGCCCTGGGTCCTTCGGCGGGGCTGCTCTTTACTATGGGTACCATCCTCGCCTGGGGCTTTGCCACCGCGGCAGGCCGCGGAGCGATGCGTGACCTCCCGGTCGAGATCGCAGCTCCGCTGCGGCTATGGGCGGGGTTGGCCACCGCCGCGCTGGTGGTTGCGGCGCGCGGCGAGCCGCTCGAGCTCGCCCCCCTCACCGAGTGGCCTGTCATCCGAGATTTTCTCCTGCTGACTTCGGTGGCCGGCGTCCTGCCTCTCGCCTGCTATTTTCTCGGGCTACGTTCCACCCCCGCCGCCATCGCCGGCTACTGCGAGATGGCCTACACCCTGTCGGCCACCTTCGTCACCTGGATGCTCCTCGACGGTCACCTGAGCGGGCTCCAGCTCTTCGAGGCGCTGCTCCTTCTCGCTGCGATCGTCCTCCTCAATCGGGCCCATTCTGCCCCGGCCGACCCATCGGCAAGGCAGGCGGCATGAGGATCCTTCTGCTCCTCTGCCTCACATCGGCTGCCACCGCCCAGCCCCTCGAACTCCGCAACGGCGGGCACACGGTTCCGGTCCAGCTACAGAAATTCGGGATGCGCCGGCTCATCACCAACGATCCGACCGACAACCATCGAGAGGCCATCTTTAACGGTATTCCACTGCAGAAGGTGCTGGCCCCTCTGCCAGTGCCGCGTGGCGCCGATACCCTGGCCGTGCGCTGCAACGACGGCTGGCTTTCACTCGTGCCCCTCGAGAAGGTCCGGACCCATCCCGATGCCCTGCTCGCGCGCTTTGTCGAAGAAAAGAAGGTGTCCTATCCGCTCCCGCCGCCACGTGCTCCCCTTTTTCTGGTCTGGCCACGCGGTGCCGTCGATTCGGAAGACTGGAGCTTCTCGGTGGCGTCGCTCGAGTATGTCAACCGGAAGGACTTTCTGCAGCGACTCGGATCGGACAGTCCCGGCCGCCAGCTCTT
>JAHFDT010000260.1 GCA_023248875.1 Myxococcales bacterium
GCGTCCGACTGGTTTTTTACCGCGACGCCCACCCCCGGTGCCGCCAACCTGAAGAACTGAGAAACTATTTGGGCGCCATCCGCAGCGCACCATCGAGCCGGATCGTCTCACCGTTCAAATAGCGATTTTCGACGATGTGTGCGACCAGCGCTGCATATTCTGCCGGTGAACCGAGCCGCCGTGGAAACGGAATCGACGCTGCGAGCGACTGGCGTGCTGCCTCGGGTAGCATGGCCATCATCGGCGTATCGAAGGTGCCGGGCGCGATGGTCACGACGCGAATACCCACCGAAGTGAGATCGCGGGCCGCCGGCAGGGTCATGCCTGCCACGCCGGCCTTGGAGGCGGCATAGGCGGCCTGGCCGATCTGGCCGTCGAAGGCCGCCACCGAGGCCGTGTTGACGATCACCCCGCGCTCTCCATCCTCGAGCGGTTCCGCCTGCGCGATGGTTGAGGCCGCGAGCCGCAGCACATTGAAGGTGCCGACCAGATTGATGCCGATGACCGTTTTGAATAGTTCAAGATCGTGGGGCGTGCCGTCTTTGCTGATCGTTCGGCTGGCCCAACCGACACCGGCGCAGCTGACCGCGATGCGTAGCGGCCCGAGCGCCCGAGCCTGCTCGATGGCGGCCTGGATCTGTACGCCATCGGTGACATCCGCTTTGGCGAAGTGTGCACGCTCTCCCAGTGCGACGGCCAACTGAGTGCCTTTCGTTTCATCCCGATCGACGATCAGAACCTTGGCACCGCCCATCGTCAGACGGAGGACCGTGGCCTCTCCCAGTCCCGAAGCGCCTCCTGTCACCAGTGCGACTGTTCCTTCGAGATTCATAAGGCTCTCCTTGGCAGGTATTGGGTGATCTTTTGAAGTAGGCTAAACTAGATCGAGTGAGTAGCCCATCGGAAGATCCCACCGATGAGGAGGCCACGCGCCCTCCCCTATCGAAGGAGATCTTGCCTCGTCTCTCCTGGGATGACCTGCTTTTTTCCACGGAGGTCCGTCAGCGGCTCGAACACATCGTCAACCGCTGGCGGGGGCGTGCTTTCGTACTCAGGGAGTGGGGCTTCGGGCGACGGCTCAAGTCGCAGGGGATCGTGGCGCTGTTTGCGGGCTTGCCAGGCACCGGAAAAACCGAGTCGGCTTCGGTGGTGGCGTACACGCTTGGACTCCGTCTCTATCAAATCAATAGCCCCGGGTTGCTATCGCGTTACATCGGCGAGACAGAGAAAAACATCGACGCCATTTTGAGCGTTGCGGAGCAGCGTAGCGATATCGCACTGGTGTTTGATGAGGGCGAAGCCCTTTTTGCCAAGCGCGTCGAAGCCAAGGGCTCGGGCGAGCTTGCCCACAACTCACAAATCGGGCTGCTCTTGTCACGAATCGAGCGCTTCAACGGGCTGGCGATCGTGACCACCAACAACCCGGCCATGATCGACCCGGCGTTCAAGCGGCGGTTTCATGTGTTCATCGAGTTCCCCATGCCGACCCCAGAGGAGCGCGCCAAAATCTTGAAACTGTGTCTGGCGAACGCGCCGCTCAGCGACGATATGGATTTGAATTGCCTCAGCAAAATCGATGAGCTCTCGGGCGGATCAATCCAGAACATCGCCATCAACGCGGCCTTCCTGGCTCACGACAAGGGGCTCACGGCGATCGATCGGCGCACATTTTGGGCGGCGGTACGGGACGAGATGCACAAGATCGGCAAGCTGGTCCACGATGACAGCAATGAGGTAGGAAGATGAGCGAAACCATGCGGGAGAAGAAGAAGCAGCACGGGCATGGGCACGAATCGGAACCCGAGGTGTTGGGGAAGGCGGATGGTACGCGCTCGATCGAAGTGGGGGGCCTCGATCAGCACCACCAAGGGGACGAGCATAGCGTGCACGAGCATCTTGAGCATGCAACCCATACGACTCATGGGACCCACTTGGCGGTGGAGAAGGCTGCCAAGGCCCTGGAAGGGGTGAGTGAGGGGGTGGAGTATGTAGAACAGATCACCAAGGCCCGCGAGCTGCAGGTCGCGCATAACACGATGTCGCGCCAGCTCCATCTCATGAGGCGAGGATGTCACGCACTGGAACAGCAATCGCGAGGAGCTCGCAAGATTCCAGCCCAACTCAAGGCTCAGATCGATGAGGGGCGTGCTGTTCTAACGAAGGCGGAGGAAGCCTTTGCAGCCGAACGCCCAGCGGTGAACGAGGCAAGTCAGCTGCTACGGTCAATGAGCCATTCGAAGCTCCGTATTGGCGAGTATGCGCTCAAGTTTGAGAAGGCACTGGAGCACAGTGCGATCGGTCGGCAGCTGCTCAAGGGCGGGAAGATCATCACCAGTGAAGCGTTTGTGCATGGGCTGATGGTGATCGGTGCTGCGATGGAGGGCGTTACCGCCTACATGAATTCACCAACGCAAACGCAGGGCGGCAAGGTCGCCCATGCGGCGTTGGCCGCCGGGGGCGGTGCGCTGGTGATGGCCAACCCGTTGGTGGCGACGGCCGATCTATTGACCCCCAAGGGCTACAAGTTGAGCGAGGTTTACCAAGGGGGAGCGACTGCGATCTCAGCCATTGGGGAAGGGATCGTCACGGGAAACACTACCGCAGCCGAAAACTTCCACGAAGCCTCCAAGGCGGGGGAGTATGGCAAGGTGATGCAGGCATCGAGTGAAGCGGGGGACTATTGGGCCGAACACGGCATCGCGGGCGGAGCGAAGGAGTTTGCCCACGAGCTCTCCTGGTGGTGGAACAATAAGTGATGACGCTGCTGCGGGCTGCGATCGCAGCAGCGATCTTATTGAGTGTGATCTATCGGAGTCGGCGTATCCCCGTGGTTTTGGAGGAGGTCGCCAGGCGGCTCAAGGGACGGGTGGAGCGCGGGGGCCTGTGGCGCGCCCGCCCCCTGCTCTCGGGCGAATATCAGGGGCACTGTCTGAAAATCGATTTTCCAGTGCGCTGGGCTTTCTCGCGCGGGCAGGCCTTGCGGCTCCACTTGGCAGTGCCCGCGGGTCTCGAGCTGCAGGTACGCAGTGGCCATGCTGCCGAGGAGCTCGGCTTCGCGTCGACTGGGGCTGCACAACTCCACTATCTCTTCGAAACGCACTGCGGCTCCGAGCTTCTTATCGCCGATGGCTGGGCCACGATGACACTGCGCTGGAGCTGGGAGCCCGAAGCGCTCACGCCCGAAGCGCTCATGATACCGATTACGCAGTTCGTCACCCTGGTAGATCAGATTGTTGCGAACTCCCCCCGGCCGCTGACGTCCCTGTAGCGGTGAGGCGTCTCCGACTAAGCCCGAAGATTGCCGCGATCAACGCGTCAAAACAGAGCACCGGCAGCAGCGAACACTTCGCTGTCTCGCCGAAATTGCTCCCAGGTCTACTGGAAGGGTACACTCCTTCACGATGGACCTGAAAGATATGAAGCTCTACATCGCTACCCCCTGTTACGGCGGCATGGTGACGCAAACCTATGTCAATGGCCTGCTCAACTTGTGCCTCACGCTCTACGCATCGAAGATCGACTTCAGTGTGCGCATGATCGGGCAGGAGTCGCTGATTCCACGCGGCCGCAACACGCTGGTCGCCGATTTCATGAAGACCGATTTCACCCATTTCATGTTCATCGATGCGGACATCGGATTCATGGCCAAGGATGTGATTCCGATGTTGACGAGCGGCCTCGATCTCGTATGCGGGGCCTACCCCAAGAAGGGCCATAACTGGGACCAGGTGGTGGCGGCAGTGAAGAAGGGGATTCCGGCAGACAAGCTTCCACGCGCGGCCACTCGGTTCGCGTTTAACGCCAAAGACGACGATCTGGTGCGCAAACGTTTTCAGGCGGTTCAGCGCGACGAGGACGCCTTTATCGAAGTCAAAGAGGGCGCGACTGGCTTCATGCTGATCGCCCGCCATGTATTCGAACAGATGATCGAGGCGCATCCTGAGCTCGCCTATCGCGACGACGTAGGCAATCTCGGTGAAACACACCACGCCCTGTTCGATTGCATCATCGATCCCGTAGAGAAGCGGTACCTCTCGGAGGACTACACTTTTTGCCGGCGCTGGCAGGCCCTGGGCGGAAGTATCCACCTGTTTATCGGGGCCGACTTGACCCACGTCGGTAGCTATCACTACGAGGGCAATTTGAAGGAGATGTTTCTGCG
>JAHFDT010000261.1 GCA_023248875.1 Myxococcales bacterium
GGCCAGCGTCGGCGTGAGTAGGACATCGTACTGCTCCATGAAGCGCGCGATGGTGCGAGTCACCTGCTGGAGGTAGCCGACCGAGAGCAGGTAGGTGCTGGCGGAGTGCTTGCGCCCTCCCGTGGCCAAGGCCCAGCTGAGGGCCTCGACCTGCTCCTCGGGAATGGCCTGGCCGGTCATGAGCGCAGTCCCGTCCAATGTGGCGGCGGCCCCAGCGGTCCAGAGCACGAAAAATGTCTGGGTGAGGAGCTGGGCATCGAGCGCGGGGCTGGCTTCCACCACTTCATGGCCGAGCGTTTCGCAGAGGGTCGCCGTGTGGCGCACCGCTGCGACACACTCCGGGTCGACGGGCGATCCGGTGGGAGGGGCTACTACCAGGGCGATCCGCAGCTTTCCGACCGGCGCACCGACCTCCCGGGCGAAAGGGCGGGCGGGCGGTGGTGCGACGTAAGGATCCCCGGGGGCAGGACCGGCGACGGCGTCGAGCAGGGCGGCGCTGTCACGGACCGAGCGCGTGACGACATGCTCGCAGACCAGACCGCTCATGATGTCGCCGAGCGCGGGGCCGAGGGTGGTGCGCGCGCGCGTCGGCTTGAGCCCGAACAGTCCGCAGCAGGAGGCGGGGATGCGAATCGAACCACCCCCGTCGTTCGCATGGGCCATCGCGACCATTCCTGCGGCCACCGCGGCCGCCGACCCCCCGCTCGATCCACCAGCGGTGCGCGTGCGATCCCAGGGATTGCGGGTGGCGCCAAAGAGCTGGGGCTCGGTAGTAGGCAGAATTCCGAATTCTGGCGTGTTGGTCTTGCCGAGTAGCACGAAGCCGGCGCGGCGAAATCGTGCCACCAGCTCGCTATCCTGCGGGGGAACAAAGCGGGCGAGGGCCCGCGAACCCGACGTCATCGTCACTCCAGCGACACTGGCCAGCAGATCCTTGATCAGAAGCGGCACGCCGCGGAACGGACCGTGGGGAAGCGGACCGCTCGCGGCCGCTCGCGCCTGCTCAAAGAGGGGCAGTACCACCGCGTTTAGCTCCGGGTTGCACCGTTCGATCCGTGCGATCGCTGCTTCGCACAGCTCGCTCGGACTCGCCTGCTGGGTGCGAACCAGCTCTGCCTGTGCAGTCGCGTCCAGTTGCCATAGTTCCATCACGCGCTCCTTTTTCGATGGGATGCGAGGCCATGTTTCTTCAGCAGACGGTGGAGGTGAACCCGGTCCATGCCGCCGGTGCGCGCCGCCTGAGCGACGTTGCCCTCGCTGCGATCGAGAAGATCGCGCAGGTATTCGCGCTCCCACTGCGCGATCAGCTCCTGCTTGGCGCGACGATAGCCGTCGGGGGCAGGGTGGAACTCACGGGTTTTCGGCAGCCCCAGCAGCGACGGCACCAGCACTTGGGTGGGGCCGATCAGCGAGCGCGCGCGGTCGAGTGCATTGCGTAGTTCGCGCACATTGCCGGGCCAAGGATGTTCGCGGAGGCGTTCGAGCGTTTCGCTCGGAACCTCGATGGCGCTACCGGCGAGAAACTGCGTCACCAGCAGCGCGATATCCTCTTTGCGGTCGCGCAGCGGCGGCAGGGGCACGCGCACCACCGCCAAGCGATGGAACAGGTCGGCGCGAAATCGCCCGGCCTGGATCTCGCTCGCGAGATCGCGGTGGGTCGCGGCGATGACCCGCACGTCGAGATCGCGGTAGCTGCTGGCGCCAAGCGGCTTCACCTGGCGCTGCTCGAGCGCGCGCAGGAGGCGCGGCTGGGCGTCGAGGGCGAGCTCGCCCACTTCGTCGATGAAGAGGGTGCCACCGTGGGCCTGGGCAAACGCGCCCGCACGATCGCGGTCGGCCCCGGTGAAGGCGCCGCGCAGGTGGCCGAATAGCTCGCTTTCGAACAGCGAACGCGTCGCACCGGCGAGGTCGCACACGACGAAGGGGCCACTCTTGCGCGAGCTCGCCGCATGGATCGCCTGTGCCGCGAGCTCCTTGCCGGTGCCGGTCTCGCCTTCGAGCAGCACGGGAACATCGCTTGGGGCGAGACGCTCGAGCAGGGCGAATAGCTCGCGCATCGCGGCGGAGGTACCGAGGAGGCCACCAAAGCGATCGGGTTCGTTGCTCATGCGGAATGCGCGAGCCTAGCACACCTCCTCGGTTGCGGTAGCTCGGGCGCTACGCCTGTAGCTGGGAAGCTGCAGGTCGCGGGTTCGAATGCCGCGCACCATCCACCGATCCGCTGGCGCGTCCTTTGCTCTTGGGGGGGCACCATGCGAACTTTCCTTCTCGTTTCAACTGTGCTCTGCGCCTGTGGTGGATCCGATCCGGGAGCGCCGGGGGGGATGGTGGATCTGTCGTCTCCTCCGGACACTTCAGCTTCGAAGGATGGTGCGTCGCCTCCGGTCATCCCCGACGGGGCGATGGCACCGGCCACCCACAGCCGCTGTGGCTGGATCGGTGCAGGGGAGGTGGCCGGCGAAAACGCCTTTCTTCAGCACCTCGATTGGTTCCGCGCTATCCATCCCAAGTGGTTCACGTTGCAGTCCGATGGGGTCAACATTCGATCCGTCGGGCACACCGACTTGGCGAGTGTGGTGAATGCGGCAGGTAGCCACGGCGTGCGGCTATCGCCGCTCATCGATGCCGACGATGGGGCGCGGATCCGCCTGCTCATTAACGATCCTCAGCGGCGCGCTGCCCACATTCAAAACCTGGTGACGCTGGTCACGTCCCATTCCTACGACGGTCTCGATATCGACTACGAACACCTTTGGAAGGCGGCCGATCGGGCGCCCTTCGTCGCCTTCATGTCGGAGCTCAGCGTCGCTCTCCACGCGATCGGCCGCGAGCTCTCCATGGCGCTCCCATCGGTGGCCAAGGACGACGGCAATTCGGCCTACGATTACAATGCGCTATCGGCCGCCTGCGACACGCTCCATGTCATGGGCTACGATTTTCACTACCTCGGTGGCAGCCACCTCGGCCCGCTCGGTCCGCTCGGCTGGGTGGACCAGACCTTTGCGCGCGCTGCGGCGACCGGACGCGGCAACCGGTTCATTCTAGGTCTCGCCAACTATGCCATCACCTCGGGAAGTTGGACCACGGCGCGGGCGGCGGCCCAAATCTGTGGCACCGGCCTCCTGACCCAAACCGACCACATGGCCAGCTGCCCCTATGGCGACTACTCGGCGGGCCGCGCTCCCCACTGCGCCTATGCTGGGAGCACCCTCTGGTTCGAGGACTTGGCTTCGATGGAGGCCAAGATCATCGCGGCTCTCAGCCATGGAGCACGGGGCGTGACCTATTGGACCCTCGGCGACGAGATCGATGGCTTCTTTCCGATGGTGGAGAAACGGGTGCCATAGTCCCGATAATCTGTCGTTCTCGCACGCAGTCTGATATCTTCGCTGCCATTGCCAGAGGAGGGGTCATGCTCGATGCGATCCAGCTTTCCACGGTGATTCCCGCCAGCCCCGAGCAAGTTTACAGGGCCTGGCTCGACCCGGGAGAGCACACCGCCTTTACGGGGGGAAGTGCCACGTGCGAACCCTGGATCGGGGGCCGCTACACCGCTTGGGGAGGATACATCGAGGGCAAGACGCTGGCGCTCGAGCCCGGTCGGCGCATCGTTCAGAGTTGGCGAACCAGCGATTTTCCGCCGGGCAGCGGCGATTCACGCCTCGAGCTGGTGCTCGAAAAGGCGACTACCGGGACGTGCTTGGTACTGAACCATTCGGACATTCCGGCGGGGCAGGGGGCGATGTACCGGGAAGGTTGGCAGGAGCACTATCTCGGGCCTATGCTGCGCTACTTTTCCTCGGCCGAGCCCCATCCGGTGGTCTCGAATGGTGCGGGTGCCACCGAGGAGGCGCTCCAGGAGCTGATTGGCATCCTGGCCGATCCAGCGGAGGCGCCGACGATTGTGGTGCCACTGCCGCCGCTCATTCCGAAGGAGGCACAGGCTCGGCCGGCTCGGGCAGGGCGCAGTCAAGCGAAGAAAAGGCCGCCCCAGAAAAAGGCGCCCCCAAAGAAGCGGGTAGCGGCGAAGAAAAAGGCCGCG
The DNA here is from genome assembly GCA_023248875.1 of Myxococcales bacterium. Lineage (GTDB taxonomy): Bacteria > Myxococcota_A > Polyangia > Palsa-1104 > SHYY01 > JAHFDT01. The sequence continues at coordinate 4,043 of JAHFDT010000261.1, forward strand.
AAGCCAGCAGCGAAGAAGAAGGTCAAAGTGGTGGCCAAGAAGAAGTCACCTGCCAAGAAGCCGAAGAAACGCCGCTAGTACCCTGGAACCGAG
>JAHFDT010000262.1:0-824 GCA_023248875.1 Myxococcales bacterium
TCGTCGAATTCGCCAACTTCGCCAGGAGCGTGGTTGGAACCAGGAGCAGTTAGCTTGGGATGGACCGTTCGCATCGAAAGGGCATTTGTCGGGCATTGAGAATGGTCTCGTTCTACCGACCCTCACTAGGCTCAAGGCGCTGGCCGATCACATGGGGCTGGAGCTGTTCGACCTCATGACCTTTCCCGAGCAAGGCGGGCGCCATCGGATCGTGGATGCGACTCGCCATTTTCCAGAGGGAGTGATCCGTCGGACAGAAAAAGAATTCCGACGGTATCAGGTACGCCCTGAGGTACACGACAAGGCGGCCGAGTCGCAGCCGATCTTCGGCGACGTGAAGCGGCCTCGGCGTCGATAGGTCCCAACCGTGAGTACGACTAGGCGTCGCTCAGTTGCTGGTCCCCGGCGACCTGGCTCACGAAAGCTCGGTAGCGATCCTGATGAAATCACGGTGACGAACGCGGATCGCAAAGGACTCGGGGATGCCGATTTTCGAAACGTGATCGATGACTACATCCTCATACGTTCGATGGAAGAGAACATCGAAGACTTGAGAAACCTGGCCCAGAGCTTTGACGCATATGGAAAGGCGGCTCAACGACAAGTGGAGCTTTCCTCCCTTCCAGAACCGGACGAAGCGATCGGGAACAGATTCTCCAAGCGGCGACTCAACCGACATTTGGCGGAGAGCTTGAGAGGTATGGCCAGCCTAATTCGAAAGAATGGCAGGCTGGTGGACGCGTTTCCGGTTCCCCTTGCGACTCATCTGAAAATAGTAGCAGCGCGTCTACTACCAGCAGGGACTGCCTCAGCGATCGATCCGG
>JAHFDT010000262.1:834-4132 GCA_023248875.1 Myxococcales bacterium
TTGGCAGAAATGCGCAGCGGCAGCGTTCAAGGCGTCGTTCAACCTCGCGAAGTTCGTCGAGGAGTGTACCGATTGGGCCGAACGTCAGAGGAACAGTGGGCGTGGCGACGGCGGACGGCTTCCGAGCTTGGCTACGCGCGGTCTTGCATCGTGGGTACTGGCGCACAGAGCCTCAATCGCAGACCTGGCTCGCCGGCTGGTAGCGGCTGGCATCGAGCCTCCCGGCCGCCGGACTACTGACAAGACGGACCCAACCGGTCGATGGGAAAGAACGCTTTACACGGAGACTCGGCGAGAGCGACTCCGCCAGGCGGGACGCCGAGGGCCGATCTAGACAAATCACTTTGTCGCAATTCGGTTCTGTTCACTCTCACCGCACGCATCGTCTGGTTGAATCCTGACTCACCATGACGAGCATATCGATGATCGAATTCGCGCGGTGCTACCTCGCACAGGGCTGGCAACCGATTCCAATTCCCCATCGGGAGAAGGCGCCTAAGATCGCCGGATGGCAGAATCTTCGTCTTGGGGCGGAGGATCTGCCCCACCACTTCAATGGCGTGCCGCAGAATATCGGCATTCTCCTCGGTGAGCCGAGCGGCTGGCTGACGGACATCGATCTCGACTGCACCGAGGTGATCGATCTTGCGGAGCGATTCTTGCCGCAGACGATGGTCTTCGGCCGCTCGAGCAAGCCGCGCTCACACTTTCGTTACTTGAGCGCAGGCGCGGCGACGGAGCAGTTTCGCGATCCCATTTCGCGCGAAATGCTGGTCGAGTTGCGCAGTAGCGGTGCCCAAACGGTTTTTCCGGGTTCAACACACGAGAGCGGCGAAGTGATCGCATTCGATCCGATGATCGAAGCGCCGATCCCCATTGGATCGGGCGATCTGCGGCACCGAGTAGCACGCTTGGCGTCGGCTGCGCTTCTGTTTCGCCACGGTGTGCCAGCCGGGGTTGCCTGTGTCTCTGTGGATCGGGGCTCCGTAGCAGAATTGGACGCCCCGCCGGTGGCGCTCGATCGCATCCGCGAGTGGCTACGGATGAAACCCGCGGGGGACCAGCGGCGGCCGGCTGGCACCGATAGCGATCATCTGCTCCGGCGTGCTCGTTCCTACGTCGAGAAGATGCCGCCGGCCATTTCCGGTCAAGGCGGTCACGCGGCCACGTTCAACGTAGCGCTCGTGCTCAAGCGGGGCTTCGCCCTCGATGACGGCGACGCGATGGTCATTCTTAGCGCGTATAACGCCCGCTGCGAGCCTCCGTGGTCGCCGCAAGAGCTTCGGCACAAGCTCGATGATGCAGCGGGGTCTACGCGCCTGCCGTTGGGCTACCTGCTCGAGGACGAGCGCCAATCAAGCCCTGCAGCAGCGGGCGAAACTAGTGCCCAAACGACGGAGCATCGGACCGAGATCGGGTTGGCGCGCCGACTCGTCGCTCAGAGCGGGAGAGATCTTCGCTATTGCCACGTTTGGAAACAGTGGCTTGTTTACGATGGGTGCCGCTGGAAAATTGATGACACTGGCGAAACTCAACGTCGCGCCAAACAGACAATCAGTAGCATCTACGCCCAAGCGGGGCGCACCGAGAATCCAGAAAAACGCGAAGAGCTGGCGAAATGGGCTCTTCGCAGTGAGAAGGCCGGAGCGATCTCGGCAATGCTGGCGTTGGCCGAATCGGAGTTCGGCATCCCAGTTTTGCCGGCCGACTTGGATCGTAACGCATATCTCCTCAACGTGGAGAGCGGCACCATCGATCTGCGAACGGGGGATCTCCCCATACACCGACGAGAAGATCTGATCACTCGCCTGGCGCCTGTACCGTTGGATACGGCCGCGCTCTGCCCCACCTGGGAGACATTTCTATCGCAGGTATTTGAAGGCAAGGCGTCACTGATCCTTTTCGTCCAGCGACTGCTCGGGTATTGCGCAACGGGCTGCACTTCCGAGCACGTCCTCGTGCTGGCCTATGGCTCGGGCGCCAACGGAAAATCGACGCTATTCGAGACGGTCGCCAAGATATTTGGCGACTACGCTGGCACCGTTCCATCCGATCTGCTGCTCGCGAAGCGTGGGGAGGTGCATCCTACGGAACGCGCGACGCTCTTTGGGCTACGGCTCGCGATCTGCTCGGAGACCGGCGCTGGTCGGCGCATCGACGAAGCGCTGATGAAGTCGCTCACCAGCGAAGATCGCATCGCCGCCCGGCGCATGCGGGAGAACTTTTGGTCCTTCGTGCCGACCCACAAGCTCGTGGTCTACACGAACCACAAGCCGGCGATCCGCACTTCAGATCTTGGCACATGGCGGCGCATTCGCCTGCTGCCGTTCACTGTCACGATCCCAGAGGGCGAGCGTGATCGGGATCTGCCTGCGAAATTGTGGGGAGAGCGTGCCGGAATTCTCGCGTGGATCGTACGAGGGGCTATCGAATGGTACCGCAGTGGTCTCGGATACCCCGATGAGATACGTGCGGCGACCAACGAATACAAAGACCAAGAGGACGCGATCGCCGAATTTCTCGCCGAATGCTGCGACCTGGTCCGGGACGCCGAGATGCCGTTCAAGGACCTCTTCCAGCGGTACTCGGTGTGGTGTGACGCCGAGAGCGAAAAGGCGATCTCAAAACGCGCATTTGGCGACCGCCTCACGGAGCGGGGCATCGTAGCCCAAGCTTCCAAAACGGCTCGGCTTCGTATTGGCATTCGACTTCGGGATGTTCGCTAATGACGCATCTCTGCATGGTGACGCAAGGAGACGCTTGTTCCTGGATGAGCGTCTATTTCACCTTCTCGCAAGCGAGATACTGGAATTGGAGTCACCAAGCGTCACCGTTGGCCAATGCGTCACCGCCGCGAGGCGCTTCAGAAATTATCAGTAGCAGAGAAACAGCAACAAGGGCGTTCGCTCGCAAAATGGCCGAGGTGCTTAAGGCCGCTGAAAAAACGCTAGCAAAGGAGGTAGCATGAGCTGCGCAGCGACGACAAAGACTGGCAAACCTTGCCGAATTTCGGCATTGCCTGGCAGAGGGTTTTGCAGCCTGCACGACCCTGCAAAGGCGGATCAGGTAGCAAAGGGGCGCGAAAAGGGCGGGCGACGTCGATGGAGCCATGCGCCGAGCCCAACTCCTCGACCCGATGAGCCTGCGTGGGCACCACTGCTGCAGCTGTGCGAGCTCCAGGAAGCCCTGGCACATATTGCACGCGAGGTGATCTCCGGACGCATGGGCGCACGAGAGGCGGCCGCGGCAACGCGGGCACTGCGCGAGCTGCGGGCAAGCTTTGGCATGTACATCGTTC
>JAHFDT010000078.1 GCA_023248875.1 Myxococcales bacterium
AGCCAGCTCAACACCCTGGCCTGGGCGGCCTTCGACGGCGGTGGCCTGTGCCTCAATGTCGGCTCGCCGGCGGTGCCGGCGCTCGATAGTAAAACCCTGGGCGTGCTCATGCCCTCGCTGTCGGACCTCACCCACTCGGTCGAATCGCCGGTCTATTTGGCGATCCGCCCCAGCCAAGAGCCGCACCTCACGCTCGGCGCGGGCTCCAAGGAGGAGCCGACGCTGCTCGTGAGCCTGCCCAAGTTATCGATCGATTTCTACGTCTTCATCGAAGAGCACTACCTGCGCGTGATGCAGCTCACCGGCGACCTCAATCTACCGGTGCAGCTCGACCTCGACGACAAGGGGCAGATCGTGCCGATGATTGGCGACCTCGGCAAAGCGCTCACCAATGTCACGGTCACCCATAGCGAGCTGCTCACCGAGGCGCCGACCAAGTTGGCCAGCACCTTCCCGACGCTGCTCGGGCTCGCAACCGGCCAGCTCGGTAGTGCGATCAAACCGATCGCGCTGCCGGCGGTGATGGGGCTCCAGCTCCAGCCAGTGGCGCTCGGTGCCACCGACGGCAAAAAGATGCTCTCCCTCTATGCCAATTTTGCCATCGCGCCGATGGCGCAGCAGAACGCATCGACCTGGGCGGAGATCGAGGAGCTCGAGGTGCCGGAGCGCGAGGCCTTCAGCACCAGCGAGCGGCTCGATCCCGAGCGGCAGCCGCGGGTCGCGCTGGCGCTCGGCGGCGCGCCGGAGGGGCTGGAATGGTCGGTCTCCTTCAACCAGGGGCTCACCTGGACGCCCTACTCCTCGGCACCGCACCAAACGGTGACCGATCCGACGCTGTGGCTGCCTGGTCACCATGCACTCCTGGTACGCGCGCGCCGGATCGGTGCGCCCGAGACCACCGACCCAGCTCCCCAAGAGCTCCACTTTGAGATTGCCCCGCGCCCGGGACTTTCTGCTCCCCTGGCGGCGGGCTGCACGCTCGGCCATCGCGCCGGCAGCGGGGCGCCGCTGCTGTTCCTCGTCGGTTTGGCGCTCATTGTCGCTCGTCGCCATGGACGGATCGCGCTCTTACTCCTCGTCGCCGGCTGCAACCACAACGAAGCACCCGTTCTCACCAAGCCCGATCTACTCGACCCACTCGATGAGGTGGGGCGTCACGTCGATGCCGTCGCGCAAAAGGGCATCCTCTACCTCAGCGCCTACGATGGCTCGCTCGGCGATCTCGCCTATACCGAAATCGACGAGGCAGCGCTCACCCAACCGATCGCCTGGCAGTGGGTCGACGGCGTGCCCGAAGGAGTCGCCACCGGCGACTACCGCCGCGGCATCCTCGAGCCGGGCGATGATGTGGGACTCTATACTTCGCTGGGTGTGACCGGTGGCAACCCGCGCATCGCCTACTACGATGCGACTCACCGCCGTCTCAAGTTTGCGACCGGCAGCGCGCGCCAGTTCACCACTTCCGTCGTGGACGAGGATCCGAAGGGCGGCGATATCGGCCGCTATGCTTCGCTCGTTCTCGATGCCAAAGGGGTGCCTTCGGTCGCCTACGTCGCGACGAACTTGTCCGTTGCGGGTGGGCGCTTCAAATCGGAGCTGCGCCTCGCCACCGCCCAAAGTTCGGCCCCTGCAGCGCCGGGCGACTGGAACATCAAAATACTCGACACCGTCGACATTCCCTGCGCCGGCCTGTGCGCCACCGGACAGGCCTGCCTGGTAGACGACCCGAAGGACCCGCTGAAGAAGAGCGCCTGCAAGCCGGTCGATGCCAAACCCTGTTCGCCCACCTGTGCGATGGGCGAAGTCTGCATCGCGGCCACTTGTAAACCGGCGCTGCCCACCGCCAAAGCCCCCGAACTCGTCGAAGGCGTGGGACTGTTTGCGCAACTGCGGCTGCTCTCCACCGGACTGCGCACGGTGGTCTACTACCAGCACCAGGAGGGCGATCTCAAGGCCGCGGTCGAAACCGCGCCCGGCATTTTTACTCTCGTGACGGTCGACGGCATGGACCCGACCAGCGACCTCGGGCAGTTCGCCAGCGCGCGCGTGGCTCCCGACGACACCGTTCACATCGCCTACCACGATGCGATCCGCGATCGACTGCTCTATCGGACGCTCAAGGGCACGGCCCCGGGGAAAATGGCCGAGACCATCGACGATGGCGCGCGCAGCAGCGAGATCCACCTGGTCGGCGCTGGCGCCGCGCTTTGGACCGACGGCACCAGCGTGCAGGTGGCCTATCAAGATGCCACTGCCATCCAAGCGGTGATCGCCTCCCGTGGCAGCGGGGGCTGGACCCACACTGTGAGGGCTCCGCCCGATCCGGGCCACGGCTTCTATCCCCATATCGTGGCCGATGGCGCCAAGCGCTTCTGGATCGAATTCGTCTACCGCCGCAGCACGGAAAAGTTCGGCGAGCTATTGGTGAGCGCTCTTTAGGGTCCGCCCTAGCACTCCGGGCAGCTTTGCATCTCGGGGCCGAAAGCCAATACTTGCTCCTTGCGACTGCCATTACGGTAAACCGTCACTCCCTTGAGGCCGAGCGCAAAGGCTTCACGATAGATCGTCGCCACCTCCTCGGGCGTGGCACTCTCGGGCAGATTGATGGTCTTGGAAACGGCGTTATCGATATGGCGCTGAAAGGCTGCCTGCATCGCCAGATGCCAGCGCGGCGCCACATCGTGTGCAGTGGCAAATAGCGCTTGCACTGCGGCGGGTACTCCATCGAGTCCGCGCACCGATCCGCGTTCCGCGACTTGCGCCATCAGTCGTTCCGAAAACCACCCTTCGTGCCGCGCGCGCGCGAGGAAAAGCGGATGCACCTCGGGCAGCCTTCGCCCGTCGAGGCTCTCGACCAGCACCCGGCGCCCGAAGGACACGGCATAGAGCGGCTCGATCCCCGCCGAGCAGCCGGCGATGATACTGATCGTCCCCGTCGGCGCGATGGTGGTGACAGTGGCGTTCCGCAGCGGCTGCTCCCAGCGGGATCCCCGGCAGTTGGGAAACGGCCCGCGCGCCTGAGCCAGCGCCACCGAAGCCGCATGGCCCCGCTCCTCGAGAAAGGTCGCCAACCGATCGGCCACCGCCAGCGCCTCATCGCTGTCGTAGGGGATGCCTAACCGAATGAGCGCGTCGGCCCAGCCCATGATGCCGAGCCCGATCTTGCGGTTGGCGCGGGTGATGGCCTCGATCTGCGACAGCGGATAGCGGTTCACATCGACGACGTTGTCGAGCAGATGGACGCCGAGATCGATCCACTCTCCGAGGCGGGGCCAGTCGAAATCGCGCCCGACCACCAGCTTGCCGACATCGATCGAGGCCAGATTGCAGGCTTCGAAGGGCAACAGCGGTAACTCGCCACACGGATTGGTCGCCTCCATGGGGCCGAGCGCGGGGGTGGGATTGGCAACGTTGACCCGGTCGATGAAGATCACCCCCGGCTCCCCGGTGGCCCAGGCGTGGTGGGCGATGGACGCAAAGACCTCGCGCGCGTCGAGCCGCCTGGCTTCGGCACCGCTACGGGGATTGACCAGGGCATAGTCGGTCCCCGCTGCGACCGCGGCCATGAAGTGGTCGGTGACGGCGACGGAGAGGTTGAAGTTCTTGAGCCGTTCGGGATCGGACTTGGCCGCAACGAACGCAAGCACGTCGGGATGGTCGACCCGCAACATCCCCATGTTCGCGCCGCGCCGCACCCCGCCCTGTTGAATGGCATCGGTGGCGGCGTTGAAGACCTCGATAAACGAAACGGGACCCGAGGCGGCCCGGTGGGTCGATCCCACCAGATCGCCCGCCGGGCGCAGGCGCGAAAAGGAGAAGCCGGTGCCCCCGCCGGTCTGCTGAATCTGGGCGGCCCACTTCACGGCATCGAAAATCGCCGCGAGCGAGTCTGCGACGGGCAGAACAAAGCAGGCGGCGAGCTGTCCGAGCGGCCGTCCCGCATTCATCAGCGTCGGCGAATTGGGCAGGATCTCGAGCCGCTCGAGCGCCCCGCGAAAAGCGACCTCGGCGACCGCCGGATCCGCGCCATACAGGGCATCGGCCGCGGCCAGCGCATGCGCCACCCGATCCACCATTTGGCGGGGCGTCTCGAGCAGCTGCCCGTCCCCGTTGCGCGCCAGATAGCGCTGCTCGAGAACGGCCAGCGCATTGGGTGTGAAGGGCGACACCTTTTTGATTATAAGGGCTTTTGCTCACCGGCGTCCCCAGGAGATGCGACGGGAGCGCTCTTTCGCAATCGCAAAAAAACGCGCAACTTTCCGGCGCGGCTGCCGACAATCTGTCCGGAGCGGGAAAGGGGGGCGGCGTGAGCTTGACACGGCTCGCCGGGTGCGGCGAACATCACCATCCTATGGGTTCGATCTGGCGGGCGTTGGCGGGTGCTGGGTGGCTGTGGTGTAGCGTCGCCCCGGCCCGGGCGGCGGGCGAACCGGGTGTTCGCGAGCTGCAGGAGGCCGCGATTCGCTATGCGGCGCTCGAGCCGCACCGCCTGACGTCCCTGCTGCAGCGATTGCGGACCGCTGCTTGGGCGCCCCGGATCAGCCTGCGGTTCGGAGGCGGAGCACGGCAACTCGAGGCCCTCACCGCCACCGACGGATTTCAGCGGCTCTCCAGCACGGCAGGCGATGGCTGGACCCTGGAGGCGGCGGCCACCTGGTCGCTCGATCGGCTGATTTTCGATGGGGATGAGCTGCGCGCCAGCCGTGAGAACGAGCGCATGGCCGCGCACCGCGAACGCCTCTTGCGCGAGATCACGCACCTCTATTTCGAGCGCCAGCGCTGGCTTCAGCGAGCCCCACTCGGAACGGCCGGGGGCGACGAGGCAATGGCCCTCCAAGAGATGACGGCACTCCTCGATGGCTTGACCGGGGGCGCGCTCACCGCCCCCCGCGGAGCGCCATGATGGAGCCCCCCCAGACCCGTCAGCAGCAGCGCTGTGCATGGGCCCTTCGCTGCGAACTACAGGCAGCCGATGGAAAGCTCCAAACCGCGGTGACTAAAGACCTTTCTCGGAGCGGCTTGTCCCTGGTCGTGGCGCAGCCGGTGGCCATTTCCACCGCGGTGGGCCTGAAGGTCGCCGCGCTGTTCTCCGACCGCTCCAGTTCGGCTCCCCTGCGCCTGGAGGCCACCATCATCTGGTGCACCCCGGTCGGCGAAGGCTACCAGCTGGGTGCCAAATTCGCTCGGATATCGGAAGAGCTTCAGCGGCAGGTGGAAATGCTCATGAACATGCTACAAGAGGAGCTGGAAGGCAGCAGTGACGGCCCGGGGAGGGGCCCATGATGGTCCGCACCGCAGAAACGCGCAAAAATCCCAGGATCGATGTCCGGTTGAGCGCCGAAGTTTTTCTCGGGCGCAACCCGGTCACCACCACCACCCGCAACCTCTCTCCCGGCGGCGTCTGTCTCGAAGGGGTCACTTTTCCCGAGGGCACGCCGCTGCGAATTGCCCTCTTTCTGGTGATCGATGGGGTGGAGGATTCGATCCGAGCGCCGCTCGAAATGCGGGGACATGCCGCCTGGAGCTCACCCAGCGATGGCGAGCAGCCGGCTCTCCTGGGGATGCGATTTGAGGGGCTGACCCCGGTGGAAACCGCGGGCCTACTGGAGTTCTTAAAAGTAGTACAGGAATAGCTCAGGAAAGAATCGCGTCGGCAATCCGCAGCCCATCGATCGCTGCGCTCACGATGCCCCCGGCATATCCTGCGCCCTCCCCGGCAGGATAGAGGCCGGCCAGGGTCGGCGACTGCAGGTCGACGTTGCGCAGGAGCCGGACGGGAGCGCTGGTCCGGGTCTCGACGCCGACGAGCTGCCCCGCCGCGATGAAGCCGGGAAGGGTACGGTCGAAGCGCACAAGGGCCTGCCGAAGCGCGCTGGTGACCAGCGGTGGCAGGATTTCGTCCAATCGGGCACAGGTCAGGCCGGGGCGATAGCTCGATGGCAGCGGTCCGCTGCTGGTCCGCCCGGCAAGAAAATCCTTCGCCTGCTGCGCCGGAGCGACATAGCCGCCGCCCCCGGCCTGATAGGCTCGGCGCTCCAGCGCGCGCTGAAACTCCACTCCGCCGAGCGGGTCGGAGCCAAAATCGCGTGGCTCAACGGTCACCACCAGGGCCGCGTCGGCAAAGGGCGAATCGCGCCGCTTGAGCGACATCCCGTTGACGCAGAGCCCCTCCGGCTCCGTCGCCGAAGCGATGATCCAGCCGCCCGGGCACATACAGAAACTATAGACGCCCCGGGCCGACGAATCGACGTTGGCGGTCAGGTGGTAGAAGGCGGCCGGAAGAGCGGGATGGGCGGCGGCGGCACCATACTGAAGCCGGTCGATGAGCGGTTGGGGATGCTCGATACGCGCCCCCACCGCGAAGGCCTTCGGCACAAGCGCGATCCCGCGCGCGAGGGCCAACTCATAGATCGGGCGGGCACTGTGGCCAACCGCCAGGACCACTGCATCCGCTGGGAGTTCGTCGCCTGAACGCAGCCGCACCCCCGCGATCCGGCGTTGGGGAGCAGTCCCGATGATGGCCAGGTCGGTGACCGGATCCGAAAAACGATAGGTCACACCACGCTCCTCGAGCGTCCGCCGCAGCCTCGTCAGGATCTCGGGCAGACGATTGGAGCCGATGTGGGGCCGCGAATCGATCCGGATCGCCGCATCCGCGCCCTGTTCCACCAGCACCTTGAGGACCTCATCGACCGCGTGGCGATCCTTGCTGCGGGTGTAGAGCTTGCCATCGGAAAAGGTACCCGCCCCGCCCTCCCCGAAACAGTAGTTGGAATCGCCTTCGAGCTCGCCACGCTGCACCAACGCGGCGAGATCCCGGCGCCGCGCCTGTACCGGCTTGCCTCGTTCGACGAGGGTGGGAGTGAGACCCGCCTGGGCGAGCCGCCAGGCCGCAAACAGACCGGCGGGACCACTCCCCACAATCACCACTTGGGGGCGGCGCATTGCACGAGGCGGCGGCAGACCGCAAGGCACCGCTCCTTCGACCTCTCCCGTCCGCCGCAATCGCAATTTGAGGCGCCACCCGATCGGATGCCCCTTGCGCGCGTCCAAGGAGCGGCGCACCGTCTCGATGGAAGCGAGATCGGTCACCAAAAGTCCCGCCGCGCGCGCGGCCAGCTCCGGCAGCGCTTTGGGGTCCTCATCCAGTGGCAAAAAGAGCTCGACGATATCCATGCTGTGCGAGGGCGCAGGATACCCTGGAGCGCGAAGGAACGCGAAGAGTGCGCAGCCGACTTCGCACAGGCACGGTGGTTACGCGGCTATTCACATGCCCCGTTTCTCGTAAACACTTGAAATTAATTAATTGCATCGCGTCATCCGGGTGGCATGTCCTCTGCACCCCTCCTCGGACCAGTGCGCGGACAGGAGGAGGCGATGGCTCAGCTCAATGTGCAGGAGGCCGGGGCAGTCCACATGCCGAAGGAGCGGGAGCGGGCGGTCAAGATTGTCTCGAAATCGATTTTCCGCGAGCTAAAGGGGGCCGGCTACGATAGCCGCATGATCGTAGCTTTGGCAACCGAGCTCATCAGCCTGGTCACCACGGAAATGAAGGAGTCCGACCAACGGTAGAGGCCCGTCCTCGGACGCGGCACCGGCGGCCGCCACACTTCCCTCGTTTTGCCCCTTCACCGGTCACGAACTTTCTTGCACGCCATCCCGGGATCAGCGATGGTGAAATCTTCTCGTCTATGGACCGCCGCGAAGGATCTTCTCGCCGCACCTATCGCAAACCGCAGCTCGTGCGGGTTCCCCTGCGTCCCGAAGAGGCCGTGCTAGGCAACTGCAAGAGCTCCGCGACCACCGGCCCCATCCAGGCCTCTTGCACGGTTCCCGTCACCTGTTCCGGCACCGGCTCCTGAGCTTCCCGATGGGAGCGAAGGAATGGCGCCCCTGGTGCGCCGCGCTGCTAGCCGTTACCGTCGTCCTGTTCGCCTTTCTCCCGGCGCTCCAGGGCAGCTTTCTCACCTGGGACGATGGTGGCAATTTCGTCGAGAACCGCAACTTTCGCGGCCTCGGCTGGGCCGAGCTCCGCTGGGCCTTCACCACCGACCATCTCGGCGTCTATCAACCGCTCAGCTGGCTGCTTTTCAGCGCGCAGTTCTCCCTCTGGGGCCTCGACGCCAAGGCCTTTCACGGCGTCAGCCTGGGCCTCTATCTCATCGATACCCTGCTACTCTTCTACCTCTGCCGGGCGCTACTCTTACGCGCTCGGCCCGGCCTGACCTTCGCCCCCCGCCAGGACCTCGCGGTGGCCCTCGCCGTCGCCCTGTTTGCCGTCCATCCGCTGCGGACCGAGGCGGTCGCTTGGCTATCGTGCCAGCCCTATCTCCCGAGTGTAGGCTTCGTGCTCGCCAGCCTGCTCGCCTATCTGAAGGCGACCGCTCCCCAGGCACGCCCGGCCTGGTGGGCCGCCACCTTTGTCTTTTTTGTTCTGGCACTGCTCGCGAAAGCCATCGCTGTGACCCTTCCGCTCGTGCTGCTGCTTTTGGACGCCCATCCCCTCGGCCGCTTTCACCGCGGCCAGCGGCTGCGCTGCTTCATAGAGAAGCTCCCCTTCCTGTTCGCGAGCGCGCTGTTCATGGGCGCGGCGATGTTGGCGAAACAGACCGTCATCGCGCCGATCGCGAGCGCCGGCCTGCTGACCCGCCTCGCGCAGGCCGCCTATGGCGCCTGCTTCTATTTGCAAAAGAGTCTCTGGCCCACCCACCTCAGTGCCTACTACTCGCTGCCCGATCGGGTCGACTTCGGGCAGCTACGCTACCTCCTGTGCGCCGCGATGGTGCTGGCCATCTCCCTCGCTGCGCTGGGCTTTCGGCGGCGCTGGCCCGCCCTCCTGGCCGCGTGGCTCACCTACCTGATCGTGCTCTTGCCCAACTCCGGGATCATGCGGATCGCGGCCCAGCTTTGCGCCGACCGCTATGGCTACCTTTCCACTCTCGCGGCGGCCGTGCTGTTGGCGGGACTCTTCACGCGAATCCAGCGGGCCGTCTGGCTGCTCGCGCCCGCGGCACTGCTCGTCCCCCTGTTTATCGCCTGTCGCGCGCAGTGTGCCGTGTGGCACGATTCGGTAGCCATGTGGCGCAACGCCCTCGAGGAGGGCGGCGTGCCACGCCCCGAAGTGTTCGATTCGCTCGGCAATGCCCTGCGCATGGTGGGTCGCCTCGACGAGGCGGAGCCCCATCTCCAGCGCGCCGTCAATATGGATCCCGGGCAGCCCAATTTTCTCAACAACCTCGGGACACTCTACGCCAGCCGCGGCGACCATCGCCGCGCCGCCGAGCTGTTCGCGCGCGCGATCGCGATCCAGCCGGATCAGCTTCAGGCGCTTATGAATCTTGGTAAGAGCTTGGCGATGGGCAAGCAGTACGACCCGGCGATCGCCTTTTTTCAGCGCGCGGCCGCCCTCGATCCCTCCGCTGCAGAGCCGCACCTCGCCCTCGGCCGGGTGCTGCTCGAACGCGGCGCGGCCCGGGAGGCGGCAACGGAATTCAGCCTCGCTGTACAGCGGGCGCCGGAGACGATCGAACCCCAAGTGCGGCTGGGCAAGGCGCTCAAGGCGGCCGGAGAGATCGCGGAAGCCCAGCAGGTTTTCGCGGCAGTCGCAGCCCATGCGCCTTCGGCCGATGCCCACCGCGAGCTCGGCATCCTCTTCGCCGAGCAGGGGCAGCTCGACCGGGCCGGGTTCGAACTCTCCTACGCCTTGCGGCTGCACCCGACGGATCCCGAGGCGCACCGCTGGCTCGGCACAGTGCTGGCGGGCAAGCACCTCGACGACGAAGCCGCTTTTGAGCTGCAGCAGTCGTCGGTCCGATGATACGGCGTAGCCCGCTCGTTTTTCTCGCGCTGCTATTCGCCACCTCGCTGCTCCGTGTCGCCGAACCCGACACGCCCTGGTACCTGCGCACAGGCTCGCTGCTCCTCGATCAGCGGGCCCTGCCCCGCATCGACCCCTTGTCCTTCACCTCGCAGCAGCCGTGGCTCAACCACGAGTGGCTCTCTGAAGTTCTCCTCGCGCTGACCTATCGAGCCGGCGGATTTCTCGGACTCGCGCTGCTCCAAGCGGCACTGCTGGTCGCCACGCTCGCGCTGCTAATGGGGGCACGTCCGCCGCGCGGCATGGCGCTCTTGGCCGGGGTCGCGGGCGGCCTGATCTTGCGTGAAACGATCGCCCTGCGCGCCCAGCTCTTTTCCAATCTGCTGTTCGCCGCCACCCTCGCCCTCGCACTCCAGGCCGATGGTGATCCGCGGCGCGAGCGCCGGCTTATCTGGACCCTGCCCGTGGGGCTGCTCTGGACGCAACTCCACGGTGGCAATCCCTTTCCGATCGTGCTGCTGCTGCTCTTGTGGCTGGCTCGTCCGTCGCGCGGACGCGCCCTCATCACCCTGCTGGCGGCGATCGCGAGCTGCCTCGGCCCCTATGGCTGGCATGTGCACAAACATTTTCTGCAGGCGCGATCGACACTGCCCGAAATCGTCGAGTGGCACCCGCTGACCTCAGCGCTGGCGCCAGGCGCGCCGCTCGCCTGGGGCTTTCTCGGCCTCGTGCTCGCAGCGGCCGCCGCGCTGCTCGTCCGGCGGCGCCACGGTGAAAACGTGCGCTTCGAAGCGCTGGCACTGCTCTGCTTTGTGCTCGGCGCCGTGCGCTATGTCCGCTTCGTCCAAGAGGCCACTCTCGTCGCCAGTGCCGCCCTGGCACCCGCCCTCGCCGCTTGGCGCCGGCCCGCCTGGCAATCGCTGGCCGCTGCGCTCGGCCTCGTCGGACTCGCCGCCCTAGCCTCCGAGCGCCGCTGGGGAATCGGCTTCGATCCCGCCCGCTTCCCCATCGCCGCCGTCGACTACCTGCGCCGCACCCATCCGCCCGGGCCGCTCTTCAATAGCTACAACTTCGGCGGCTATCTCCTCTTCGCCTATCCCGAAGAGCGCGTCTTCGTCGATGGCCGCGCCTTCACCGTCTACTCCGAAGCCCACCTGCGCGAGCTCATCGATGTTTACGCGCAGCCCGAGCGGTTCGCTCGCATGGAAGAGCGCTACGGCTTACGCCTCGCCCTGGTCAAGCGCTCCGGCCGCGGCGCTGGGTTAGTGGAGTATCTGCGTCGCCGGTCCGATTGGGCGCTCACCTATGAAGACCGCCTGGCCCTGGTATTTGAAAAGCGCGCACCCGGTTTTCCAACCGATCGAGTGACGCGACCTTGAGTCGCAGCATAGAGCGGCGCTGTCACTCACGGGCCCAGTGCGTAGAGGTATCCATCATTCGACCCCACGTAGATCGTGCCATCCGCCCCAATCGCCGGCGAGGATTCCACCGCGCCGCTGGTCGGAAAGGACCACTTCATCTGCCCCATCGCATCGACCGCATAGACGTTTTGGTCATAGGATCCCACGTAGACCGTGCCATCGGCCCCGATCGCCGGCGAGGATCTCACCACGCCACCCGTCGGAAAAAACCACTTTTTCTTCCCCGTTGCCCCCTCGAGCGCGTAAACATTGCGGTCATCCGACCCCACGTAGACCGTGCCATCCCCCCCCAGCGCCGGTGAAGAGTACACATCGATCGTGCCCACCACAGAGGACCACCTCTTCTTCCCCGTCATCCCCTCGAGCGCGTACAGGTTTTGGTCATACGCCCCCACGTAGACCGTGCCATCCCCCCCAATCGCCGGCGAGGAGTCCCCCGCCAGAGCAGGCAAAAACGACCACTTCTTTTTTCCCGTCGCCCCCTCGAGCCCATAGAGCTGCGACGAGAATCCGCCCAGGTAGATCGTGCCATCACCACCCACCGCCGGCGTAGTTCTCACCGGGAAGGTGGCCAGAAAGGGCCACTTCTGTTTCCCCGTTGTCCCCTCGAGCACGTAGAGGTTCTGGTCATCGGACCCCACGTAAACCGTGTTGTCCCCCCCCAGCGCAGGGGAGGAGCGCACCCAGCCGCCGGTCGGAAAGGCCCACCGCTTCTGCCCCGTCGCCCCATCGAGTGCATAGATCTTCTGGTCATCCGACCCCACGTAGACCGTGTTGTCGGCACCGATCGCGGGGGAGGAGCGTACCCAGCCGCCGGTCGGAAAGGCCCACCGCTTCTGCCCCGTCCACCCATTGAGTGCATAGAGATTCTGGTCGTCCGACCCCACATAGACCGTGCCATCGGCTCCGATCGCTGGGGAGGAGGCCACCGCCTTGCCGGTCGGAAAGGCCCACCGCTTCTGTCCCTTCTGGGCGCCGAGGTAGGGGCTGCGCCCCTGGTGGCTGGGATCGTGCCCCCGCATCGGCCAGGCCGCTCCATCCGCGTTCATCGCCAGGTCCGGCTGCACCGCCATATCGGGCGGCGGCATCACCAGGTCCTCTTCCCCACCCACCGCTCCGTCGAGCGGCGGGTCGAGCCCGATCAGCAGCCACGGCGAGCAGCCGAACAGCCACAGCGCACCAAAGAGGAGGGGCCACACGTCCGCTGATAGTAACACTTGTTGCCGATTGTACTACCGGCGTGCTACCGGCCTACGACCGGGAGAAAATGGCCGTTCGGGTAGCGCTGGTGATAGCGCTGCCGTAGCGCTTCCGCCTCTTTTGCATCGCCTGCCGCTTCGATCGCGAGGACCAGCGCCTCTTCGACCAGGGCTCCATTCGGATAGCGGCTGCGATGAAACTGCAGCAGCATGTGCGCCCGCGCTGGATCGTGGTCGCGGCGCAAGGCGTTGACCGCGTCGAGGAGTAGCTGCGTTTCCAAGGTCGCGGGAGCGGTACGCACCACCGCCGCAGGATCGGCGTTGCGAATGGGGCGCGGGCGATGTGCCACCGCTCGGGGCGGCTGCGGCTCGGTCGCAATCGCCGGAACGGATGGCATCGGCAACGGCATCGGCAACGGGGGTGTGGGCTCCGATCGCACGCCGGTCCGGGGCGGCGCACGATGCGACCCAGCGATGGGCGATGGCATCGGATCGATCCGCCGGGCCGGAAAAATACGCTCGATGAGACCGCGCCCAAAAGTCGCCCCGGCCACCGCCGTCAAGCCGAGCAGTCCTAGCGCCGCCCAAACGGGTCGCAGCCGGAAGCCGCTCCCGAGCCGGCGGGCAGGACCGGTGGCCTCGAGGCGCAGCCACACACGCTCCTGCCGCGCCTCCGAGCGCGCCAGGGGAGCGATCTGCGACAGCAATTTCGCCTCCTCGGAATCCCCCTCTTCCTGAAACGGCTTCATCGCTTGGCCTCCATCTTTTTCAGCTGCTGGCGAAACTCTTTACGCGCGTGGAATAGCCGGGTGCGCGCGGTCGCGTCGGGGATCCCCTCGAGCTGCGCGATTTCGTCGGAGCTGTACCCTTCTACCTCGAACAGGTAAAATGCTCTGCGACGCTTGGCGCTCATCTTCGATAGCACCGCCTCGACACGGTGGGCCGCCTCGCGCTGCTCGAGCGTCTCCGCCGGCCCCGCCGCCCTCTCTGGGATCGCCTCGAGCTGGCCCGAATCCCCCAGGAAGATCACCCGCCGAAACCAGAGCCGTCGCCGATGCGCGCGCGCTACGTTGTAGGCAATCCGGTAGATCCAGCCCTGGGGACTAGCCCCCTCGAAACCACCCAGCCGCCGCCGCACCACCAGAAACACCTCCTGGGCGAGATCCTCGAGTTCCGAATCGGCGCATCCCATGGCCCGAAGCCAGCGGCAGGTTTCGTGGAACCACCTCTCGTAGATGGCCCGGAAGCTGACCATTTCCCGAGCGATCGCGGTCTTGGCCACTAAGGGCTGATCCATGGCGAGTAGTCCCGGGTCCACCCTAACAAATGACCTCTGGGTCGGTCTACGTTCAATCAAAAAAGCCGCAGTGCCACGCCGAGCAGTGCGGACAGCCAGGTGGTGGGCAGGGCTCCCACCTGCATCTCTGGGTTCACCCGGAGCTCTACGGGGGGCGAAAACAGCGCCTCGAGCGCGACAAAAGGGGCAACCCGGCCGAGCCGCCACTGCGCCATCAGTGCGGCGCGTAGCCCCCAGACGATCTGGCTATCCTGCACATTGGTCGCAAACCCAGCGCCTTCGACCCGCACGATGGCCCCGGCCAGCCCCAGATCGAACGTCCCCAGGAAGGACCGGTGCTGCAGGCGACCGCGCAGACTCAAATCAATGGGAACCCGAACCAGCCCCGCCTGGCCCCGGTCCAATGAGAGCGTCACCGGGCCCAGGCCCGTGATCCCCAGCGTCGCCCCGGCCCAGCGATAGGCGATAGCCAACCTCAACGCACCGCCGAAGGCCGGGGAGCGAGCGGCTTCGGGCGCTAAGGCCCCTGCGGCCGCGGCCTCCAGTTCGACCTCAACCGGGCGATGAGGCGGGGTCATCGGCGGGGGCGGGATGACGGTGGGTGCAGGTTGCGGTGACGGGGTCGGAGTCGGTGACGGAGTCGGTGACGGAGTCGGAGTCGGTGACGGGGTCGGAGTCGGCGCGGGAGACGGGGTCGGAGTCGGCGCGGGAGGATCGGGTGGCGGCGCAGGAGGGGCCCCTGCGGTATCGATCGCGAGCACGATGAACACCGCGGCAGCCCGCGCCCGCTCGTCACAGTGCCGCGCGGCATCGACGAACCGACGCTCCTGCCCCAAGAGGTTCACCTGGTAGGTGCTGCCCTGATCGTTGACCGTGATGTGGGGCGCGACCGACCAAGCTTCTGGCCAGGCCAGAGAAAGTGCAGCCCCGATGGCCTCGCGCGAAGGGCAGCCGCCGCCATGCACCTCGATCTCGAGCGCCGGAGCAGCGCTGACCGTGGGCACCATCCAGTTCGCGGCCAGGGCCAGTGTGATCGCCTTCCTCATGAATCGGCTATCGATCCCGCGAAGATTCGTTCGGCCTCAGCCACGCGTCGAGGGCTGCGATCCGCCCTGGGGGCGGCACCACCATCTGCATCAGTCCCGCGCGCGCCGCGGTCGCTAGCTCGCGGGCACGTTGGCGATCCCCGCCGCCCTGCCAAAGCGCCCGGGCGAGCGCGAACCGAGCCGTCGCCAGATCGATCGGCTGCTGCGCGCTTTGGGAATAGAGCGCGAGCGCACGCTCGAGCAGCGGGATCGCCTCCTTGGGCTGATGGAGCCCGAGCAGCGCTTCGCCCATCCCGGTCAACGGATCGGCGAGCTGGGGCGACCCCGGGATGGTTTTTTCAAAGAGCGCGAGTGACGTTCGTGCCAGCGCGAGCGCGGCACGGTAATCCCCTTGCGCTAAATAGACCATGGCGATTTCCTTGTGCAAAAAGGCGATGTAGTAGGCATTCGAACCCTTGCTTTGATCGAAGCCAGCCCGTGCCTGCTCGAGCACCTCGAGCGCCTCCGGGTAGCGTCCCAATTCACGCAAGGCCGTGCCGACGTTCATCATCGGCACGGTGGTATCGGGATTCCCCGGGCCGAGCGCCTGTTGGTAGATCGCGCGGGCCCGTTGATTGGCCATGAGCATCTCTTCCAGCTCGCCCCGCGCATGGTGGATGATCCCCATGGCGATGAGCGCGCGCCCGACCTCGGGGTGCTCCGCGCCGAGCGCCCGCTCCTGGATCCGGAGCGCCCGCTGGATGGTGCTCAGCGCCTCATCGGAGTGGCCCATATCGGCGAGCACTGATGCTAATCGGTTGAGAATCTTGCCTATTTCCGGATGCGCCGGGCCGAAGGTTCGCTCCGCAATGCCGAGCGCCCGTTCCAGCGCGGCGCGCGCCTCAGCATAGTTGCCCACCCGATCCAGCATGGTCCCTAGCGAAGCCAGCACCCGAACGATCTCCACCTCCTCCGGGCTGCCGAGCTGTTCGTAGAGGGTCAGGGCTTGCCGGTAGTGCGAGATGGCTGCCGGGAAGTCGCTTTGGCGCATTGCAATCGTGCCCGAGCTGCCCTCGAGGGCCGCCAAGAGCCGTCCCGAACCGAGCGCCGCCTTTCCCATGCGCTCGATCACCGCTTGGGCCTGCCGTACCCAAAGCAGCCCCTGTTCGGGGAGCGCCCGCTGGTACCCGGAGAGGGAGGCGAGGGCCGTCAGCGCCTGTCCCTCCAGCTCCTCGCTGTGGCCCGCCTCCGCCGCCCAGGCCGCTGCCTCGAGGGTGGTCGCTGCCCCCGCAAAGTCGCTGGTCTTCTCTTCCAGGTCGCCCTTCAAATAGAGCGCCCGGGCTTCGAGGGGACGGTAGTGAAGCACGCTGGCCTCCTGCGCTACCCGGCGCGCACGCACGAGCCCCTCCTGGTACTTGCCTGCCGCCCGCAGCGCGCCCACCGCGCTCAGCTCATTCTCGAGCGCCTGTACCTTGGCCCCAGTCACGCCCTCCGACGGCGGACGCTCTTGGGCCAGGAGCGCCTTCGTTTCTGCACATCCTTCGATCGCCGGAAGCTGCCGTGCGCCTTCGGCCGCCTTGGCCACCACCTCCCCATCGGTGGGTGCCACCCGACTAAAGAGATCGGTCAGCGCGGCCACCTCCCGCCGGCGCTCTTCGAGGCACTGCATCCGCAGATCCAGCAGCGTGGCCGATTGTTCTCTTTTCTGGTGCGTCGCCTCGCAGGCCCCGGTATACATGGCCACCCAGCGGGTGCGATAGTGTCCGATGGCCTCGTCGACCCCGCGAAAGGCATCCTCCGCATACGGTTTACCAGTCTTCTGAAACGCCCCATGCACCCGTTCGCGCTCGGCGCTCGACCACAGCCCCGCCAGTTTCCGCTCCGCGCCGGTACAGATTTGGCTTCGTTCGGCGAGCAAGCGGTAGCCCGCCGTGGCCACCACCGCCGCCGCCACTCCTCCGAGCGCCAGGGTCCGCCAGCGCTTCCCGCGGTCCCGTTCCAGCTCCTCGAGCAGCGCTGCCATCGTCGCCGGTCGTTCTTCGGGACGGGGGGACAGACCGCGCAATAAAATCCGCCGGATCCGTACAGGTACCCGCGTCCCGCGCGGGGCATCGCGCACCTGCCCCGCCTCGATGGCGGCCTTGAGCTCCTCCAGCGAATTGCCCATAAAGGGCCGCTCCTGATAGAGCCCCTGGTAGAGCGCCACGCAGAAGCTGAACAGATCGGACCGTTGATCGGCCCGCTGGCCGTCGAGCTGCTCGGGGGCCATATAGGCGGGTGTGCCAATCAGCCCGCCCGGCTTCGTCAGCATCGGATCAAACGCGGCCAGGGCCGCCCCGGCATCGTCGCCTGAGCTACTCTCTTCGCCGCGCACCGTCTGACGTCGCGAC
>JAHFDT010000079.1:0-7342 GCA_023248875.1 Myxococcales bacterium
GACCGCAGCCTACAAGAAGATGTCCGCCAAGGACGAGGCCTACCAGAAGCTGCTCTTTGATGCGCCCGAGAAGGGCTGGGCTAATTGGGAGAAGGCGTACGCCGCGAACCAAGAGGCCTTCGAGGCGGCGCGCGCCTATGAAAAGAAGTATTACGGACCGAGCAAGAAAGCGCTCCAGGGGTGCAGCGAAACCTTGCGGAAGGGTTTTTCTTCGTTTCTGAAAGCCCAGGCGCCGAAGGGGCCCGATGAGGCGCGTGCGGCGGCGCTGGGCCCGATCGGCTACGTACTGCTGGAGAGCCTGGCGCTCTGCGATGCGGTGGAGGGGCGGCTGCAGGTCGCCAAGACCTACGTCGAGCTGCTCAATGGCGAGGGGCGTGGGGCTCCCGCACTCCGCCGAGGGCCACGCATCGCCGCCTACAATACCGCACTGGGAACGCTGTCGGAGATCCTCGCCGATCGCGAGCGCTTCCCGGTGCGGGAGTTTTACCTGCAAATGGATCCGCCGCGGGAGACACCGCGCGATGGGGCGACCGAGTACTACGCCAACAAGGTCCTCTTTGCCGAAGATCCGAGGGGCACCCTGTCAGCAATCAGGCGGAGCGGCGATCTCATCCGGATCAGCTTCAAGCCAGTGACCACCTACGTGATGAATCGGATCTGCAAGCCGAACAAGCGGATCCTGCGCATCGAGGCAGGTGGCCAGGTGATCTACGACAGCGATTGCTACATCGGCAATCCGCCCAAGGTGCCGATCACGACCAAAGAGAAGCCGCTCGATGTCCCAGCGGCGGTGGCAGAAGGACTCAAGGTGGGCCAGACGGCCACCTTTTCCGTCAACGAGCGAGACGAGCCGGCCAAGACCCGAGACGGCATCCCCAAGGAGGTGTGGGACGCCGGGCTCAAGAAACTCCTGGTTTGGTATGGCGTGTCGCTGTGAGACGAAGTGTCGCCGCGCTGACCCTGGCCTGCCTGCCCGCGTTCGCCCAGGAGAAGGTGACCCTCGACGCGCACCGTGCCGACGGCCTAGCGGTGCTCTTCTCACCTGACGGAAAACTCTTGGCAAGCTCGGGGAGCGACGGCGTGCGCCTCTACGACACCTCCACCCTCCAGCCCATCGGGCTGCAGCGCTGTGGGGCCGATCCGATCAATGGCCACTGGGATGTTACCGCTCGCGGCCTGGCCTTTTCCCCGGACGGGAAGCGGCTGGCCATCGCTGCCGATCCCCCCGGGATTTGGGAGATCGCTGCGAATCGGTGGCGCCAGGTGGACGACACCAACCGGCGGGTCGCCGCCGTGGTCTTTTCGCCGGACGGAAGATGGATCGCGACCGCTGGGATAGAGGGTATCAAGGTCTGGGGCGCCGACTCCCTGGCTCCTCTACGCCGCTGGTCGGAGGAGAACGGCAATGTGTTTGCGCTCGCGCTTTCGCCCGATGGGAAGACCTTGGCAGCGGGGATCTGGGACAAGACGGTGCGGCTGATCGACGCGGTGACGTTGAAGGAGACGGCTCGCATCACGGTGCCGCGCGGGCCGGTGAATGCCCTGGCCTTTCGCCGCGATGGCAAGCTGCTGGCCATCGGCAGCGATGGTGGCGAGGAGTCGAACCTCGTCCTCTGGGATCCCCTCGGAGGCAAGGAGGTGGCACGGCTGACTGGTGCGGCCCTCAACGATGTCTACGGAGTCGCCTTCTCTCCCGATGGGAAATGGCTGGTATCCGGATCGAAGGACTACACCGTCAAGTTGTGGAACGTCGAACGTCGCAAGCAGAAGGTACGGATTGGCTCCCACTTCAACGGAGCTACTGGGGTCGCTTTCTCGCCGGACGGTAAGACCATCGCTTCGACGGGGCAGGACGGCAAGGTCCGCCTCTACGACTTGCCGTAGCCCCCTGCCTACTCCTCGTCGTCCTCGCGCTTGCGCCGTCCGCCGAATTCGAAGTCGAGCTCCTCGGCAAAGGCGTGGTCGAGCATCTCGTCGATCGTCGAGTGCAGCTTGTCGATATTGCGGAGCTCATCGCGCTCGAACTCTTCGTACGACCGGTAGATACGTGGCATGGGCGCCTCCTCTGCTCGATGAAGGTTTTTATCCTACATCTAACCACCTACCACCACCCTGCCCTACCCGCAAATTTTTTCATTGACGAATCCGCAGGAAAGTCGAAATTCGGGAGGCCCATGAACAAGATCATCGCCATCGCTAACCAGAAGGGCGGCGTTGGCAAGACCACCACCGCCATCAACCTGGCCGCCTCGCTCGCCCAATCGGGCCGACGGGTGCTGCTGGTCGATATGGATCCCCAAGGCAATGCCACGAGCGGCCTCGGCTTTCCGCGCGGCAGCATCACCGAGGGGATCTACGACGCGCTCTGCCGCGGCCGCAGCGTGCGTGAGCTCTGTCAGCTGACGGAGCTGCCGACGCTCTGGGTCGTGCCCGCCACCGCCGATCTCGCGGGCGCCGAGGTGGAGTTGGTCACCGTGGAGCGAAGGGAGTGGCGCCTGGCCGACATTCTGGTTCCGGTGGTGGACCGCTACGATTTCGTCATCATGGACTGTCCACCGTCGCTCGGCCTGCTCACGCTCAACGCGCTCACGGCGGCCGATGCCGTGGTGATCCCGATGCAGTGCGAATACTTCGCCCTCGAAGGGCTCTCCAATTTGATGGCGACGATCGAACAGGTACATGCGTCGCTCAATCCCCGCCTCGTAGTCGAAGGGATCCTCTTGACCATGGTCGACTCCCGCACCACGCTGACCCAGCAGGTGGAGGGCGAGGTCCGTTCGCACTTCGATGGTAAGGTCTACGCGACGACGATTCCGCGCAATGTGCGGATCGCCGAAGCGCCCTCCCACGGCCAACCGATTCTGCTGTACGATGCCAGCTCGCGTGGCTCACAAAGTTATCAG
The DNA here is from genome assembly GCA_023248875.1 of Myxococcales bacterium. Taxonomy (GTDB): domain Bacteria; phylum Myxococcota_A; class Polyangia; order Palsa-1104; family SHYY01; genus JAHFDT01. The sequence goes on from JAHFDT010000079.1 coordinate 2,904, forward strand.
GCTCTGGCCAAGGAATTCCTCGCTCGTGCAGAGGCGGCGTAAATGACGACGACAACCACCGACAAACGCAAGGCGCTCGGGCGCGGTCTCGGTGCCCTCATCCCGGGCGCAGTACCGACTGCCAAGCGAGACTACTTCCGCTGCGGCATCGAAGAGATCCATCCCTCGAAGGAGAACCCGCGCCAGGCGTTCGACGAGGTGGGGATCAACGAATTGGCGGAATCCTTGCGCGCGCAGGGGCTGATTCAGCCGCTGGTCGTGCGCGTGCGACCCCCTGCGGAAGGGGGCGGGTTCACCTTGATCGCCGGCGAGCGGCGCTGGCGTGCAGCACAGCGGGCGGGACTGAAAGACGTTCCGGTGGTGGTCAAAGAGGCTTCGGCGGGGCAGGCGTTCGAGCTGGCGCTGGTCGAAAACCTCCAGCGCCAAGATCTCAATCCCATCGAAGAGGCGGAGGCCTATCGCCGCCTCACGGACGAGCATGGCTACAGCGCTGAGCAGCTGGGCGCACGCGTGGGAAAGGATCGCGCCACCATTGCCAACACACTGCGGCTGTTGAAACTGCCGTCCCGCGTGCGCAGCCAAGTTGCGGCCGGGCAGCTGCAAATGGGCCACGCCCGCGCGCTCCTCGGGCTCCCTGAGAGTGCCGCGATCGAGCAGGCGGCCGGGCAGGTCATCGCCGGGCAATTCTCGGTGCGACAAACGGAGGCACTTGTCCAAAGGCTGCGCGCTCCCCAAGCCGTCGGGAAAAACAGCCCTGAACCGGCGAACAAATCCGCCGGTGTGCGCGACCTCGAGCAGCGGCTCGAACGGGCGCTCGGTCTGCGCGTCGAAGTACGCGATCGCAGTGGCGGCCGGGGATCGCTCGAAATCACCTACCGCACCCTCGATGAGCTCGACCGCGTGCTCGATCGCCTGCTCAAGCCGTGACCGACCGGCCTCGCGCTCGGGATAGCAGTCCGCGCGGCTATCCGCGGGCACCGCTGCAAATCGCGGTCTCCTACCGCACCAGCGGCGCCTTCCTGGTGGCCTACTCCACCAACCTCTCGAAGGGCGGCATCTTCATCGAGGCCAATCCGCTGCCGGTCGGCACTGAGGTGCAGATCGAATTGGCGGTGCCCGAAGTGGGCCGGCTTTCGGTCCGTGGCCAAGTTGCCTGGACTCGGCACACCAACGCCGGCGATCTCCCCGCCGGGATGGGGATCAAGTTCAGCCGAACACTGGATGAGTCCTACGGCGAAGCGATCGATCAGCTGGTGCGGACCTTCGAAGGCCTCGAGATCATGGTGATGGGATCGATCGACCGACGGGCGATGATCGGTCGCTACGCGGCCAGTATCCTCGCCTGCGATACCGTCGAGGCGGACCGCGCCAACGTCGCACGGGCGCTGCTCGAGGAGCGCGTCGATCTGGCGCTCATCGATCTCGATACCGCAGGTCCCGACGGTATGGAGGCCATTCAGGCGGCGCGCAGCAGCGTGCCTCCGACACCGGTCATCGCCATCACCGATGATCCCGACGCACGCGATTGGGCCAAGCGCCAAGGGGTCGATGTGATCGTGCGGGCCCCACCGACCTTCAGCGAACTGCAGAAAGCGGTGATCGCCGCCCTGTCGCGCGCCGCCCTGTCACCGACGCGAAAATAGAGCGGCGGTCACCCGGATGGATCGGAAGATGGCGAAGAGCTTTCGCCCGAGGGCAAGGAGCGAGGGCGCAGCGCTACTAGCGGTAACGCAAGCCTGAGCGACACAGCCATCGGGCGAAAGATCGAGCCAGCGCCGCATCCATCCGGGTGACCGCCGCTCTGGCCTATTCGACCCGGCGATTCTCAGCGCTGTCGACGGTGTTCGACAGCAACATGGCGATGGTCATCGGGCCCACGCCACCCGGCACTGGCGTCAAAGCACGAGCGCGCTCCGCAGCCGCCGCAAATTCGACATCGCCCATCCATCTGCCATCGACGCGATTCATTCCCACGTCGATGACCGTGGCGCCCGTCTTGATCCAGTCGCCGCGGATCATCGCCGCCCGGCCGATCGCCGCCACCACGATATCGGCTCGTGCAATGCGTTCGGCGAGATCGCGCGTTCGGGAATGGCACACCGTCACGGTCGCATCCGCCGCCATCAGTAGCGCCGCCATCGGTTTCCCGACGATATTGGAGCGGCCGACCACCACCGCATCGGCACCCGATAGCGGAGTGTCGACGCTCGCCATGAGGCGCATGACCCCGAGCGGCGTACAGGGCACAAATCCGCGCCCCCCCGACCAGAGCTTGCCGACGTTGACCGGATGGAAGCCATCGACATCCTTCTCGGGACGAATGCGCTCCAAGATCGCGCGGCTGTCGAGTACAGGCGGCAGCGGTAGCTGCACCAGGATGCCGTCGACGGCCGGATCCTGATTGAGGCGATCCACGAGTGCTTCGAGGTCGCGCTGCGAGGTGGTTGCCGGCAACCGATGATCGAACACCGCCACTGCCGCCTCGCGCGCCGCCTGCGTCTTCGATCGGACATAGACTGCGGAGGCGGGATCATCTCCCACCAGTACTACCGCGAGCCCCGGCGTGACACCCACTTGGACCAGCGCCCCGGCGCGAACTGCCACCTCGCCCCGCACCTCATGTGCAATTTGTCTCCCGTCGATAATCCGTGCCGCCATAGCTCGGCGTGTAGCACGACCCCTCACGCCCGAGATAGAGTTTTTCAACTGCCTGTGAGACATGCTATCGAAAGGGCAATGCCCCGATCCCGCCCTGCCCTTGGCCAAAGCGTCCTCGTCTGCCTCTGGGCGGCCGGGCTGATCGCCCTCCTCGACGTGGCGATCGCCGTAGCACGCAACGACGAGTCCATCGGGGCCCCAGGCGTGCTGTACGCTCTCGCCACCGCATGGACACTCTATTCTCTGCCCGCCGCCGCATGCGGCCTTGCGGTGGGCCTGCTTTTCGCCGCCGCTCCCCCGCTCGAGGCGCGCACCCTGCTGCGCCGACTGCGCGAAGACCAGGAATGGGATCGCCGCGGGGCCGCAGGACTCTGGGCGGCCAGCGCCACTCTTCTCCTCTGGGGTGGAATTCTCTACCTCTTTCTCCGCCGCATCGCCCTCGAGATGGCTTCGCATCGCAATGCGGCGCTCGCCACCGCCCTTTTTGCCGTCGCGAGCCTCCCGATCGTCGGGTGGCTGTGGTTTCCCTGCTTCCGCCTCACTCGCCTCACGGTACAGCTCCTACCGCGACCTAGAACCCTGATCACCTTGGGGCTGCTGGCCCTTTTCGCCGCGGGCGCTCTCGTGGCCGCCATCGCCAGCGTCGATTGGCGGGCAGTCAACTTTGGGGCCACCTATGCGATCAGCACTTTCCTGGTCGCTGCAGTGGTGCTCTCTCGCTGGCGCTCTGCGCACCTGCTCCTGCCCGTTGCGGCACTGCTGCCGCTGGCAGCTCTCGGCACCGCCCACCTCGCTTCCTATCCGGCCGCGCTCGCGCTGGTCGGCGAGCAGACCTTCGGTGCTCGGCCGCTGTTTCACCTCCTGCAGCACCTCACCGACCGGGACCAGGATGGCTTTTCAGCGCTGCTGGGCGGCGGCGACTGCGACGACCGCAATCCCGATGTCTATCCCGGAGCCATCGATCCCCCGGGCGATGGCATCGATCAGGACTGCTCCGGAGAGGATACTCGACCGCGCCCCCCTGCTGTTGTGGCCGCCACGCCTTCCCTGCCGACGCTTCGCTTCGACGGCAACCTGGTGTTCATCACCATCGACACACTGCGCGCCGACCGGGTCAACGATCGGGTCATGCCCCACCTCGCCGGCTTCGCCAAGAGCGCCGCGCGCTTCACCCACGTCTATGCCCAGGCCCCCAACACGCCGCGCAGCTTTCCCTCGTTTCTCACCGCGCGTTTTTCCTCGCACATCGCGTGGCAGCGACGGAATGTCAACTTCTCGCCGATCACCGATGAAAACACGACGCTCTTCGAAGTGCTCCACCAGGCGGGCTACCGCACTATCGGTATTTTTTCCCATTTCTACATGACCCGCGAAAACGGTCTGGCTCAGGGATTCGACGAGTGGGACAACGCGGGCGCGCTGACTCTGCACGACTCCAATACGGACGTCGCCGCACCACGGATCACCGCACGGGTCGAACGTCGCCTGGCCGAGCTGGGCGCCTCCCGGCGGCGCTTTGCACTCTGGACCCACCTGTTCGAACCGCACAGCCGGTACATGGACCATCCCGAGTTTCCCGTGCACGGATCCAGCCTGGCGGCGCTGGAAAAGCGCTACGATGGCGAGGTCTCCTTCGTCGACCTCCATCTCCAACGGATCTTCGCCGCCCTCGAGCGCGCCGGACTGGAGGGCAACACCGCGGTGGTCATCTTCGCCGACCATGGCGAGTCCTTCGGCGAACACCGTTTTGCCGGCCAGGCGATGTACTTCCACGGAGAGAC
>JAHFDT010000079.1:7352-17086 GCA_023248875.1 Myxococcales bacterium
GAGACGCTCTACGATGAGGCCCTGCGGGTGCCCCTGATTGTGCGTGTACCCAACCAGACCGCGCGTACCATCGACGATCCACTGATGCTGATCGATCTGGCACCCACCATCACCGAACTCGTCGGTGCGCCACTACCGCCCTCCTTTGAGGGCCGCTCTCTCACCCCAGCGCTCGCCGGTCTGCCGCTCACGCCCCGTCCCGTCTATGCCGAGCTGCTTCCGGCACCAGCCTGGAACCATTCGGCGCGTCTGTTCATCCAGAACGGCCACAAGCTCTTGCACAAAGTTTCCGAGAATTCGATCGAGCTCTACGACCTTGCTGCCGATCCCGACGAGCGCAAGAATATGGCCTATCTCGACCTTCCCCGGGTGACGGAGCTCAGGCGCGCCCTGGGGGAGTGGCTAGCTCAGGGTTCTCTTGCCTTGCGACGGTAAGCGGCCAGCCACAGAAGGCCCAGCGCCCCCCAAACACCGCGGCTGACGCTACGGCCAGGGCCGATCGCACAGCCACTGCCGCTCGGAACTACAGCGATCCCCGTTCCCGATGCGATCACTACCAGATCCGGCGTCGACGCGCCGGCGACGTGGACCGCCAGGTTGGCCACTGGCATCCCCACTTTGGTGGGTGTGAAGACTACCGAGAAGGTCGTTTTCGCTCCTGCGGCGATCGCCGAATCATCCACTGGCGACACCGTGAAAAGCGGACTATCTGAACTCACCGACAGCAGCTGCAGCGGTGCACTCGTGAGGTTGGTCAACGTGACACTGGAAGCTGAGCTTGCGTTGCCCACGACGACGTCGCTGAAGCTCAGACTGGCAGGCATGGCACTAAGGCCCATGGGGATCCCCTTGCCCATCAGCATGACCACGGCTTTCGGAAGGCTCTGATCCGATGTGGCGAGCATCACCGTCGCCGAGAGATCGCCGCCCATCGCCGGCAGGAAGGTAACGTTCACGGTCTTGGTCTGCCCAGCACTGATCTGGCCCGCTACCGAATCCAACTTGTACGAAGCGGAGGCGCCTCCAAGGGCCGCCTCGAGGAGCGTGATCGAATCGCCACTTGCATTGGTGATCGCAAAGCTCTTGACGATCGACTGCGAGCCTGCTTTGGCGGAACCAAAATCGATCGCCGCGGGCGAGCCCCCGAGCACGCTCGAAATCCCCAGCCCCCCCAGCTTGACCGGGGCCACCGCCTTGTACGGATCGTCGCTGAAGATTTCTAGGACAGCGCTCGCCATCCCCAACACAGCCGGAGTAAAGACCAGCGCGATTTTCACGCTCTCCAGCGGTTTGACGGAGCCCAGATCGCCGCTGGTCCGCTGAAAGGCCTGGACCGAAGGCCCCGTGAGGCTCAACTGGCTGATGGTGAGATCCGACTTGCCAATATTGGTGAGCGTGATCTCCCGCACCGCCGATGCCCGACCGAGCAGCTGCCCCCCGAAGTCGAGGCTCCCGGGGGAAAGCAAAATGGTCTGTGCGGAGGCGCTGGTGGCCATCAAAAGCAGTACCCAGCCGGACAGAAGCCTCATAAAGTCCCCCATCCGTGGGATCTTACCTGATGCTGTCAAGAAATCGCCGTACCTAGATCACACTTCGTCGAGAACCCGACGAACGGTCTCGCGCACGGAGGCATAGCGATCGGGCAGTTCGATCGGCTGGTTGGGATGGTGCGGTTCCCGTACGGCGGGCAGAGCTGCCTCATGGTAGCGCGCCTTGGTCTCGGTGAATTTGAGTCCGTTGGCAGTGCTGACGACCACGGTGCGCTCACCGGGTGCGATGGTGCCCCGCGCGCGCAACTTCTCGAGGGCCGCCAGCGCCACGCCGGTGTGGGGGCAGTTGAACAGCCCGGTCCGGTCGGCCCGAGCCGCGGCATCCGCCAGCTCGACCTCGCTCGCCTGCTCCACGACCCCATCGCAGCGCTCCAGCATCCGGACTGCCTTGCGCACACTCACCGGGTTACCGATCTGGATCGCCGAGGCCAGAGTGGGCCGCGCCACCACCGGTTCGAAGTTCTTAAACCCCGCGACAAAGGCGCGATAGAGCGGGTTGGCGGCCTCCGCCTGGGCGACGCAGATGCGGGGCAGGCGATCGGTAATGCCGAGCTCCTGCAGCATGAGGAAACCCGCACCGAGCGCGCTGACGTTGCCGAGATTGCCACCGGGAATGATCACCCAGTCGGGGACCTCCCAATCGAACTGCTGCACGATCTCGATGGCCACGGTCTTCTGCCCTTCGATGCGGAGTGAGTTCATGCTGTTGGCGAGATAGACCCCCTCCTCTTCGGCTAGCCGCGTGACCAGCTTCATGCAGCCATCAAAGTCGCTGTCGATCGCCAAGACCGTAGCACCGTTGGCCAGCGGCTGCACCAGCTGCGCGGTCGAGACCTTACCGCGCGGCAGGATCACAATGGCGCAAATGGCGGCCGCAGCGGCATAGGCGGCCAACGCTGCTGAGGTATCGCCGGTGGAAGCGCAGGCCACCGCACGCACCGGGCGGCCATCGGCGATCATCTGCTTCACAGTTGAAATGAGCACGGTCATGCCGAGATCTTTGAAGGATCCGGTGTGCGAAATGCCGCACTGTTTGATCCACAAATCCTCGATGCCGAGCTCGCGCCCGTAGCGCTCGGCCCAAAGCAGATTGGTGCCGCCCTCCATCATCGAAACGACGTTGGGCGGATCGATGTGCGGCTGCACCCACTCCTTTTTCCCCCACACGCCCGATCCGTAGGGCCATTCGGTCCGCAGGTAGCGCGCGTCGAACAGCCGCATCCACTCGGTGGCGGCGCGCGCGCGCAGCCGCTCGAGGTCGTGAGCGACCTCGAGAAGCCCCCCGCATTGGGGGCAGTGGTAGAGAACTTCGCCGAGTGGATAGAGACCGGGGCAGCCATCGCTGCAACGAAAATTGGCCACGAACGACATGCCGAGAATGTAGCGCGAACCGGATCGAAATGGGCTACGGTAAGAAGCGATGCGCATCCGCGGTGCGGCAATCGAGATCCACAAGTTTGGCGGCGCATCGCTTGCCGATGGCCCCGCCTACCGGCATGCGGCCGAGATCATCGGGGCCCGCCGTTGCCCTACTGTGGTGGTGGTTTCAGCCCCGTTCGGCGTCACCGACCAGCTGCTGGCGATGGCAACGGAGGCGATCCACGGGCGACCTCTTCAAGCTTCGAAGACCGTCTCCAAGCGATTTCGCGCCATCACCGCCACCGCGGGCCTTTTGGCCGACTCCCAGCGATCGCTCGATTCCATGAATGATCGTTCATTCCATGAATTGGAACAGCTCTTGCGCAGCGTCGCCACCCTTCGCGAACTGACCTCACGGACGCGCGATCAAATTGTGGCCCGCGGCGAACTGCTGAGCGCAGCGATCTTTGCCGCGGTGCTGCAACCGCTTCGCCCCAGCCAGCTCGTGGCCCCCAACGAGGTCATCCTCACCGATGGAAAGTTCGGTGGCGCCTCGCCAGATCAGGCCGCCACCAATCGGGCTGCCCGGCGTCTCCTTCCACCGCTCTTGGTCCGCGGCAAGGTGGTGATCGTGCCGGGTTTTCTCGGGGCTGCTACCGATGCTACGGAGCTCGCCACACTCGGACGCGGCGGCTCCGATCTGACCGCCACCCTGCTCGCTCGCGCACTGGGAGCACCGACGGTATCGCTTTGGAAAGATGTTCCGGGCCTGCTCACCGCCGATCCGCGCCTCGTGCCCGATGCCCGAATCGTTCCCCAGCTGCACACGCGCGAAGCGGCTGAGCTCGCCTACTACGGCGCCAAAGTGCTCCATCCGCGAGCGCTGATTCCACTGCCCAAAAGCGCGCGTCTGTTCATCCGCCCGGTCGCCGATCCCGACGCGCCGGGAACCGAAGTGTCGGCGCGGCGGACGCTCGAAAAATATCCCGTCAAATCCCTCTCCGCGATCGGCGGCCAAGCGCTCCTCACGGTGGCAGGCAACGGCATCCTCGGCGTGCCGGGTGTCGCTGCCCGCGCCTTCGCCGCGCTATCGCAGGCCGGAACCTCGGTGTCGCTCATTACCCAGGCCTCCTCGGAACAGTCGATCTGCTTCACCGTTCCCGAGGCCTCTGCCAAAAGGGCATGTGCGTGTCTTTCTGAGGCGTTCCGGGAGGAGCTCACCCGACGAGAGATCGAGGCCATTGAAGTTCGTACGGGGCTGTCGACCGTAGCGGTCGTAGGGCTGGGCATGGCGGGTCAGCCCGGCATCGCAGCTCGGGTTTTTGCCGCGCTCGCTCGCGGCGGGATCAACGTGGTCGCGATCGCCCAGGGCTCTTCCGAGCTCAACATCTCAATCGTGGTCGATAGCACCCAGGCGGCGCCTGCGCAGCGCGAAATCCACGACGCGTTCCAGCTGGCCAAGATCGGCGGGGGAACCGCGCTCGAGCGCCGTCGGGGGGATATCGTCCTGCTCGGCTTTGGACAGATCGGGCGTGCGCTGGCGGGTCTCATCACGCGCGTCAAAGATCCGCCGCTGCGAGTGGTCGGTATCCTGGATACCACCGGTTTGGTTTTGGCTCCCGAAGGGCTCAGCGCCCGAAAGCTGGCCCAGCTGGCAAAACTCAAGCAAGCAGGAAAGACGCTGGCCCAGGCGGGCTGGCCGCTCCCGCCGTCCGAAGCCATCGCCGAAATCGCCCGCCACGCGCTCGGACGCCCGATTCTCGTTGATGTGACGGCCGCCGAGACCGCGCCGGTGATTCGCCAGGCGCTCAACCATGGAATGGATGTAGTGCTGGCCAACAAGCGACCGATCGGGGGTGCGCGTGCCGACAGTGAACCGCTGTTAGCCGCGGCACAAACGCGCCGCCTTCGTTTCGAGGCCACCGTGGGCGCCGGCCTGCCCATCCTCGACACCTATCGCAAGCTCGCCGAATCCGGCGATCGCATCCTCAAGATCGAAGGCTGCCTCTCGGGCACCCTCGGCTTCCTCATGAGCGAAGTGAGCCAGGGGCGACGCTTTTCCGCAGCCCTGCGTCAAGCGATGGCGCTCGGCTACACCGAGCCCGATCCGCGTGACGATCTCTCGGGCATCGACACCGCGCGCAAAGCGCTCATCCTCGGGCGACTGCTCGGCTACCGGGGTGAGCTCGCGCAGCTCCGGCTGCAGTCGCTGGTGCCGCCGAAATTGGTCAAGCTACCGCGCGAACGCTTTCTCGCCCAGCTGGAGATCCTCGATGAGGAGTGGCAGGAACGCGCTCTATCCGCCACGAAGCGCAGCGGCGTGCTTCGTTACGTCGCCACGGCCACCCGCTCCCAGGTCTCGGTCGAGCTCAAAGTTGTCGATGGCCAAAGCCCCTTTGCCGCCCTACGCGGCACCGACAACCAGGTCGCCTTCACCACCATCCGCTACCGCAAGAATCCGCTCATCATCACCGGGCCCGGCGCCGGGCTCGCCGTCACGGCCGGGGGAGTGCTCAACGATATCGTCGAACTGGCGCGCTCACAGCAGACGTCGTAGCGCGCCGCAAACCTCGGCAATCTGCTCCTCCGAGAGCTCGGGAAAGATGGGGAGACTCAGGATCTCCCCCGAACAGTGCGTCGCGACCGGGAAGTCCGAGGGCGCGTGCCCGAGGTACCGATAAGCGGATAAGTTCGGTAGCGCGATCGGATAGTGAACGCCCACCTCGATCCCCTGTTCGGCGAGTGCCGCACGGATCCGGTCGCGTTCGGGAACGCGCACCACGTACAGATGAAACACGTGCTGGGCGCCAGCCAGCCGCGCCGGAGTCACCACTCGCGTGTCGCGCAGAAGCTCGTCGTACCGCGCCGCAGCGACGTTTCGTTCGCGATTCCACCGGTCGAGACAGGCCAACTTCACGAACAGGATGGCCGCCTGAATCCCATCGAGGCGGCTGTTGAAACCTTCGCAGCCATGGTCGTACTTGCTGACACGACCATGGTTGGCCAACATGCGAACGCGGTCGGCAAGCTCCGCATCGTCGGTCACGATCGCGCCGCCATCACCGTAGGCCCCCAGATTCTTGCCGGGATAGAAGCTGAAGCAAGCCACGCTCCCGAGCGAACCCACAGGTCGGCCCTGCCACTCCGCACCATGGGCCTGAGCGGCGTCTTCGATCACGTGCAGCCCGCGCGCCCGCCCAAGCTCGAGCAGTGCATCCATCTGCGCCGGCTGTCCATAGAGATGCACCACCAGGATGGCTCGGGTACGGGGCGTAATCGCTGCTTCGACCCGAGCGGGATCCAGCGTATAGGACTCCGCCCCTACGTCAGCAAAAACCACTCGAGCGCCGGCGTTGCTGATGGCCTCTGCGCTGGCGATGAAGGAATTGGCTGCCGTGATGACCTCGTCCCCAGGGCCAATGCCGAGACCGCGCAGGGCGATCGTGATCGCATCGGTGCCATTGCCCACGCCGACGCAGTGCTGCACTCCACAGTAAGTGGCGAAAGCCTCCTCGAAGGCCTTGACGTGGGAGCCACCGATAAAGGCAGCCTCGCTGAGCACCCGCGCGATCGCGGCATCCACTTCGGGACGAATGCGAAGGTATTGTGCTTTCAGATCGACGAAGGGAATGTTCATGCGACCTCTCTCCCAGAGACTAACGTTCCTTGATCTGAGCCAATAGCTCACTCGCATGGATCCGCCAGCGCGCTGCACGTAGCTCATCGCCAAGCGGCGCTGGGGCGACCAAAACCCCGACGAGCTCCTTGCGCGCCGCTGCCAGCTGATTGTTCTTGAGGAGCGCTTCGCCGAGGTACAGATGGTTCGCCGGGTAGGCACTATCCAGCTCGACTGCCCGCTTCTCCTCCTCGAGCCCCTCGTCCACATCCCCCACGGAGGTGGGCCAAGGGGGCGCCGATATGAGGAGCGCTCCGAGGAGTCGATGGGGGCCCGCATGCTCATACTTCTCGTCGGCTGCTACGGCTGCCTTGCTCTCGCGCAACATCTCCGGAAGTACCACCCAAGCGGCTACGGTCTTGGTATCGGCGAAAAGCCCGATTGCCTCGGCCAGGTAGTAGTGACCTTCCACGCGCTTGACGTCGGCGACAACCGCCTGCTCGGCGTATCGGCGCGCACGCTCAGCAAACTGGGCCTCGCGCACCTTGTCGCGATCGCCTCGGGCCGCGTCGGCGAGCTCGCAGGCGGCACGAGCGTTTTTCCACAACAGGTCGAACAGCCCCCGCTGACTTGCGAGCGCCTTGTCCCGTACCACGAGGGCATTTTCCAGTGACACCCGATCGCCGCGTGTCTCCCACTCGGCGGCGAGTCGCTCGAGCGCCGCGCTATCTGAGGGAAGCTCATCGTTCCGCACGGTGGCCCAGCTCACCACCGGAGGGTGCGGACACCCAGTGAGCACCAAGCAGGCGATCAACAGCATCCCCCAGCGCCGCGTCACTTGCAGTATTGTTGCACCGCCGGCCGATACGCCGCTGCGTCGAGGGGATCAAAGCGAACGATCTGTAGCTCTCTACAGACGGGAGCACCAGTCGGTGAGCTGCACAGAGCCGCCAGCGTTTTCTTCACCGCGTCGCGCTCCGCCGGCTGGACCGACCGCCCAAAGGCCACCACCGGCGAGGGGGGAAGCGGGGACGATGAAAACAGCACCCTCAAGCTGGCCCCGATGGGCAAGCTCTTCATGTTTTCGAACTGCGCCTCGTCGATCAAGACCGCTTCTGCTTCTCCCCGATCCAGCGCTTTGAACGGCTTGACCGGCGAATTGGTTGCCAGCAATTGGAAAAAGCTCGCCACGTCGATCTTGCCAGCGAACACCACCCGCGATAGGAACTTGGGATTCATCAAGTGGTTCGAAGAGAGCCGCTTGCCGCGGAGATCCTCGAGCGTCTTGAAGGCGCCATCCTTCACCATCAAGTAGTAGCGTACGCTGCCGGAGGAATGGCCCAGTCCCACGATCGATGCGATCGGTTCGGGCGCCGGTTTCGCGCAGGCCAGCTCCAAGTAGAGCGAGGGCGCGATCAGCCCGTAGGCGGGATGGTTTTTCTCGATGAACTCGCGCGCCTGATGGGCATCCTCAAAGAACTGGCCGTCGACGCTCTTGGGCTTCCAGCCGAGCTGGCCTTCGACGGCGCGAAAGAACAGCTCCAGGAAGGGCCGCGCCTGCTCCCGCGTGCCCCCCATGCCGGGAGTATAGACGACAAATTCGTGGGCCGCGCTCCAGGCGGGTCGAGTCACCAAGAGCAGCGCAACGGTCAAGCAGCGGATAGGAGTTCGAATCATCGGATGGGATCTCAGCGTCGATGATTATTCGACCCGTGTGCTGGGGTCAACATTCCCGGTTCCAATCGTCGGCTTCCCGAGCCAACCCTTGGGACAGCGCTCCCCGCGGAATAGGGCCATGGGCGACCGCTCGCCCTCCGATCGCCACTCCGGCCGCTTGCCCCGGCGAGGCATCTGCCTCGTCCACCGCGGCGCGCGCACCCAAACCGCGCCCCGCCGTTGCCGCGTCGCGGCGCACGCGCAACAACAGGGGACAGTTGTAGCCATGGCGCACCAGCACCGGCAGCGCCCTTCCCGGTGTCGCCACCGGGGGATCGACCAGCTGCGCCCGCGACGGCAATTCGTTCAGACGCCGCTCGAGGAGCCGCGTATCGCCGCGTCGGTCCACCTCCACGAAGCCGTAGTGCTCGTAGCTCCGGTGGTGCAGAAACACATCGATCGAAGTCGCGAGGGTGAGAAGGCCATCTACCCCAGCCGCCCGCGCCGCCTGTTCGACGGCGTCGAACAGCAGTCCGCCGAGGCCACGCCCGCGCTCAGGCTCCTCCAACCAGGGGCAGAAGACGAGCCAGCGGTACCCCTGCGCGGTGACAGGATAGTGGGCCCACTCGAGCGGCGCCCATAGGATATGGCCGATCGCACGATCCCCTCGATAGAGCAGCCTCCCCGAAAAGTCGGCGCGCTGACGGCAATCGGCCGCCTCGCGCTCGAGTCCCGCGATGGGGATCTCTCGCACACAGGCGAAAAGGTCGGTGAGCCGATCGCGGGTGAGCTCGACCAGGCGCGGTCTGCTCGCGCGCTTCTCAGCGACGAAGGCCTGGGCGATCGCGGCCACCATCTCCGCCGCGGCCGCAGCCGCTTCGGCGACCAGCTCCGCCGCCTGTTCGCGCCGAGTGGTAGTGAGGGGCTCCGTCGCGGGCGGCGGAAAGGGCAACAGACGAGCCAGCTCCAGCAACATGGTCGAGCACCGTCGCGCCGCGGGGACCGATCCGCCGGGCTCCAGCTCTGCCACCGCAAGAACGCCCGGCAGCGTCTGGGCTACTGCCGCCCGCGCCTCGGCGAGTCGCTGCACAGTATAGGCCAGCCCCGTCGGGTCGACTTCACCGCTCGCCAGCGCCTGCCCCATCTGCCGCCACGCTGCAGCGCCAGCAGCACAATCTCCCACGACCGCTTCGCGTCCCTGATGAGCCGCCCCTGCCGCGTGCAGCACCGCCTGAGCTGCCCTCTTCGGATCGACCTCCCGCCGCTCCACGAGCTGCAGGGCAAACAGGATCCCATTTGCTTCCCCGAGTGCGCCTCGGGCCATCGAATCCGGCGCGTCTCCGTCGAGCACGCCCGAGATCAGCACCGCCTCTTCGTCATAGCCCACCGCCAGGCCAAATTCCGCCACCTGCACCCCGAAGAGCAGGGTCGGCCGCCCGGCGTCGACGCCCTGGCGAATGAGATCGAAGGCCTCCGCTTGAGACGAGCGCCAGAGTGGCTCGTCAGCCTCGGAAGCGACAAGCCGCCAGCGATAGCCGAGCCGCTCTGCCGCC
>JAHFDT010000263.1 GCA_023248875.1 Myxococcales bacterium
CTTTCGTTCGTGCGTCTGCCAATAGGGGCAGAAGCTGCAGAAGGCGTTGCAGCGCTTGGTGACCTCGAGGTAGAGGATCCGCGGGGAAGCTCCTCGGAGGGCATTGTCGAAAAACGCTCGACCATAGCGCACGCGATCCCTCATCCGCATGGCTTCGAGGTCCTGCAACAACTACACCGGAGCGACTCGGCGATCTCGCAACGCGAACAGCGCGGGAATGATCAGCAGAGCGGCCGCCAGGCAGGCAAACTCGCCCAAGATCGCCAACAGACCAAAGGATCGCAATGCTCGATTGTGCGCCAGCAGCAGCGAGCCATATCCTGTGATGGTGGTCGCGGAATTGAGCGCTACCGCTCCACCCGTCGAAGAGAGAGCTCGCGCAATGGCGCCGCGCCCTTCGGCTTCGTAGCGAAGGTACAGGTTGGCCCCATAGTCGATCCCAATTCCAAACGTGATCGGCAGCGCAATGAAATTCAGAAAATTGATCTTGATGGATAAGAGCGCCGCACCGCCCACCGTCCACACAACGCCCAGTCCAAGGGTTCCCAGAATGGTCAGTGCCTGCCACGAACCACGTAGCAGCGCGAACACCAAAAGTGCTACGGCGCCAAACGAAGCCGTGGTGGCAATCGGTGCATCATGGGCAATGGAACGGATCATCGCCGCGAAGATCACGGCGCGGCCCACCGCATGGCGCATCCTCCCGCCGATATCGATATCGCCGATGACCTCAGCCAGTCCCAACAGGTCGCGTCCGTTCGCCACTGAAAATCCCTGCTGCGGTGGATAGATCAGGACCACTCTGCCAAGAGTGCCGTCGCGTTCGAGAAACGGTCGTCTCGCAATCTCCGGGAGGTCTTCGAGATGGATCACTCCGAGATCATCGGGCGGCCTGAGATCTCCAATCTGGATGCGATGGTGATTTGGCAACCGGTCGATCTCCTGTCGAAGCTGAGTCAGTAGAAGCAACTTACTCTGCTGCTGCGCTTCGCTCCCTGGCACGAGATCGTCGATCGTCAGCACCAGTGCGACGGGTGAGGGCGAACGCTCGGCCGCTTGACGACGGATCTGCTGGGCAGCAACTCGAGCCTCGGCGGGGCTATCGGTAAGAAGAATAGAAGGCGACAAAGCGCGGCCAAACAGAGCGTCCAGTTCCGGGGAGCTTTGGGTGACGGCGGTATGAATCGTTCTCAGTTTACGAAAATCGTACTCGAAGGGATCGTGGAGCCAATGCGGCAGCGCCGCCACCGCAATCAGGGCGAGTGCCAAACCAGCCCCGATCAGCAGGCGCGGCGCCCGCACCGCGGCATGCGCAAACGGGACCCCGAAATTCGCGCGGTGCACCTGTTCCCCATGGCTGCTGTGACGATGGTCGAGCAGCCAGAGCATCGCGGGAAGGGTGGTCATCGTTGCCGCCCAGGAAGCCAGCATCCCTACTGCGCCGATCACCCCGAACTGACTGAAGCCGCGGAAGCGAGTCAAGGCCAGCGAGCCATACGCCAGCGAGGCGGCACAAGCGGCCAGCGCCGTAGCTCTCGCCGTGCCAGCGACTGCAGCCACAAGGGCAGCCCGTGTGGCTGAACCGCGGGCACGCTCTTCGGCATATCGGGCCAACATCAAGATCGGATAGTTGATGCCATTGCCGACGATGATGGCCCCCAGAAACGCGGTGGATGCATTGAGCTCACCAAAAGCCACCGCAGCTACGCCCATCGCAACCGCCAAGCCTGTCACGGCCGGGATCCCCATCAGTGGAATTGCCCGCACCCGCCCGAAATAGAGGCCCACCAGTCCAGCAACGAGGAGCGCCACGATGGCCGTCGTCAGCGCCATGTCCTCCTCGATCGCATGCCGCTCCTGGACTGCCGCGTGGAGCTCGCCGGAAAATCGGACGGAAAGTCGGCTGTCAAACGCACCCGGAGGAATTCGCTGAAGCACCTGCTCGACGGCTCGCTCGACCGCAAGCTCGGAAACGCCACCGGGCGGGCGTTGCGGCAAGACCACCATGGCAACGAGATCCCCGTTCCGGCTCTGGAACACTCCATCCTTCTCCAGGCGGACCCACCGGTCCTGAAGCTCAGCGACCTCTTTCCGAAGGACGGGCAGCGGAGATTCGTCCAACTCCACATAGAAAGGGTTGGTCGCCTGGAGACGTTCGCTTTTCAGACGCTCGAGGAGCCGCTTGAGGAGGTCGCGCTCGGCGTAGAGCCAGCGGTGACGACGAGTGAACCGGTAGAGCTCGGGCACCCGCCAGATCGCTCGCTCGATCAACGGTTCGCGTTCGAGTTGCTCCTGCAGAGCCTGAGCATAGGCGAAGTTGACCGACCGTTCGGGAGAGCGGATCTCCACGACCAGCGAGGAGAGCGATCCCATCCGCTGCTCCAGCTCCTTTACGGCAGCGATCCGCGGATCGCCGGTGGGAAGGAGCGCTTCGAGCCCCGCCTCCAGCCGCAGCCGCGTCGAAACTCCCCCGCAGACCAATAGCAGGACCAGCTGTGCGCCGAGCAGCAAACGACAATGGCGAACGATCCACCCTACATATCGATCAACGTGAACGAGCCCCACGGAGACTAGTGATAAGCGCTGGCGCGCCGCTTGCCCGTCGCTGTGGTGTGGCGGGCAGCTTGGTGATCCTGGGAACCCTGTGGATCGGCTATGTCTTGGCAGGCTATCCGCTGCTGTGCCGAATCCGCTCGTTCCTACGACCGCTGCAGATTCACCGTCGAGTTTGGCGACCGCGCGTGACGGTCGTCATCGCGGCCTATCGCGAGACGACTCGCCTCTCTGGCAAGTTGGCCTCTCTGGCGCAGCAGACCTATCCTCCCGAGCTCATCGATTTGGTGGTCGCATGCGACGGTGGAATCGCTGAAGAGGTCGCTACTGTCCAAGCCGCATATCGAGCGGGTGAGCAGGAGCTCACCGGGCGCTTTCGTCTGTTAGCGCTACCGCACATCGGCAAAGCCGCCGCGCTCAATGCCGGAGTCGCTGCGGCGCGCGGAGAGATCCTGGTGATGACCGACGCGCGCCAACGGCTCTCGGAAAACGCCATCGCGGTACTGGTGGATGCCCTGGCCGATCCCAACCTGGGTGCAGTGGGGGGCCAACTCGTCCTCCCAGGGCCCTCCATCTATTGGCGCTACGAATCCCAGGTGCGCCGCTGGGAGGCGGAAGCGGGGTGGGCCACGGGGGTCTCCGGCGCACTTTACGCGCTCCGGCGAAGCGACTGGCCACAGCTCCCCAGCGGGCTGCTTCTCGATGATGTATGGGTGCCGCTCACACTCAAGCGACGCGGCCTGCAGATCGCGATCGAGCCCGCCGCGCGAGCTTTTGACGAGGCAGGTGCGACACGACCGGAGTTCCAGCGCAAAGTACGTACGCTCTCAGGCAATCTGCAGCTCCTGCTGTTCGAGCCAACTCTGCTGCTACCCTCCTGGCCGGGCTGGTTCAGCTTCGTCTCGCACAAGCTGATGCGACTCAGCCTGCCGTTCACGCTGCTGGTGGTTGCGGCTGCTTCCTACTACCTCCCGCTCCCCTGGCGTCGGCTGCTGGTAGCCACCCATGCAACCGGTTTCACGTTCGGCCTCCTGGGTCTCCTCGGTGTACCGCTGCGCCTGGCCCGCATCGCGGCGACCTTTCTCACCCTCAACGGTGCAGTACTCGTCGGGGTCACACGGGTGTTTACCCACGGTCGCCGTCTGCCTTGGTCTTAGCACTGGTCATCGTACCAAACGTGCCCAGATCTTGGTGGCGCATCCTGGCGCGAAAGGAGCTGCTACCCATGGCCAAACTACTTCGTTGTCGAGATACCGGAATGAACTGCAATATGGAGATCCGGGGCAACACCGAGCAGGAGGTGTTCGAACGTGCCCAGGAGCATGCACGCAACGTCCATAATCTGACCCTTCACTCCAACGATGCCACCACACAGAAGGTTCGCCGGGCCATTCGCGACGCCTAGACCGACCTCACGTTAAGTTGATCTACTTCGGCGACCGATCCCTTCGGCGCTGCTTCGTCGCTCCTCCTGGGATTACTGCCAGTAGTCCTGCGTCGTCGCTCCTTGCTTCGCCTCGG
>JAHFDT010000264.1 GCA_023248875.1 Myxococcales bacterium
TATCCCACGGCGGAGATCCGCAAGATGACCATCCGCACGCACGGCTTCGAAACCGATCACGAGATCACTTCGAAGCTGATCAAAGCGGGGATCCCGATTCGCGAGGTGCCGATCGGCTACCAGCCGCGCACCGAAGAGGAGGGCAAGAAGATCCGCGCACGGGATGGCTGGGTGGCGCTGTGGACGCTGTGGCGCTTTCGGAAGCGAGATTAGAACTCATCCGAGAACCGTAGCGAGCAGGGCCAAGCGCAAGGCGCGGCGAGCACCGGAGCGGAGTTTACGAGGGTAAATGAGCCCCGGAGCGCAGCCGCAACGCGGCGCTTGGGACGCGCAGTAGGTTATCGGATGAGTTCTAGTAGGTATAGAGCTCGGCACCGGTGCGGAGGTGGTAGTCCCAACCCTGGAGCGTCTTTTCGTCAGGGACCGCACGACCAGCGGCGCGCTCCGCTGCGATGTGGGTTCGGAGCAGGTCGGCGCGCAGGGTACGGCGGAAGTATTGATTGTCCGAGCGAACTATGAGGAGTCCAGTCCCCCCGAACAGGCCTGACGCGGCCACGCCCAGGCGGCCTGCCCAGATCAGCCCCCGACCTACGTAGGACGCGAGCTCAGGCGAGGAGGCGTAGGAAGAGTCGCCCGTCAGGACCGCACCAATTAACAGGCCACTGGCCGCACCCAAAACGGCTGACGCTATACCGACACATTTGAGGTTCCCTTTGGCTTCGGGAGACCAGCGGAACCGGGTGGCGCGCATTTTCTTGCGCAGGGCGGGATGCTGCTTGAGATAGGCTTTTACCGTAGCCCTGGAGGTCGGTGGACGGGGCGTCCACAGGCGCCACGCATTCGCCTGGCCGGCGGTCAGACTGACGATCATCAGGGCAGCAATCGCGTGACGAATCATTGTGTATCCCTCCTGCGCGCCACGCTTAGCAAGCGGTGTGCCGAAGGAGATGTACTGATAAGTGCTTGAAATCAAATCATCAAACACCTACATGGAGTGGCTTTTTGTCAAGCCATCGCTGTAGTTTACTGTTTCGGACCGGGGGACAGCATCACCCGCAGAGGCCGGATAGGGTGGGAGGAGATCAGGGATGGTAGGCCATCAGGCAGAGGGGGGTGCCAACGATGTCGAGGCAGCGATAGACGCAGTGCGGGTTGCCGGTAGGAGGGCAGGTAGTACACCTGTGAGAGAAGAGGTTGCACGAACCCGCTTTACAGTCGCTATCCTGGGTGCAGGACACCATGGTTCTTTGGCAGAGCGTGGCACAGGCATGGTCAACGCACTGATTGGGGCTGGGCGAGAGGTCTGATGAAGGGGCCAGGTCCGAGTGAGCCGAAAGATCCGGTGGAATGGCCAGATCCGGGAGTGCCGAAAGATCCGGTGCGGCGGCGGGCGGTGGGGCCATGTCGTCATTGGGCAGGGCGGCGAGATCGAGCGCCTGCACTAGGTCAGCAGGGGTGGCCAAGTCTTTCGAAACTGCAAGGTCAGGGCTCTCCCCAGGAGCCGGAAAAACCGGTCGAGCGGGAATCGGCTCAGAAGCGGCGCCACCCACCGAGAAGGGGCGACCGGAGGGCACGGCGGGGAGCGCGCCGTGCGCGTCTCGCCAAGGTTCCGGGTAGGTGCCATAACCACATGCCGACAGAAGGATCGCGAGCAGGCCGGAGGCGGCTTTTCGGGGCGCCATAGTGATAATGATAGATGGGTAGCCGGACCGACTATCTTCTATTCAGAACAGCGGACCGTCTCGACCGGGATGCCGGGAGGCGGTACCAGGCGGAACGCATCAGCGGAGGCGATCGGGGCAAGGTCGCGCGCGCGGTATCGGATCTTGGCATCGGCGTGGTGTTCCGGATCGAAGATCCAGCTCTTGCCAGGAAAGCGGAAGCCCGCCTCGTCCCCAAAGTCCTCATGCACAACGCGATAGATCAGCTTGCCGTCCGCTCCCGCCATCTCTACCGAAGCCACATCCCACACCTCCGGCAGGAAGCGGATGGTCTCCTGCAATCCATTGTCGCTCAGCTTCAACACGTCGCGGCCACCGTCGCGGGAGTCCCAGCCGACGGTGGCCGAATTGCCGAGCAGCGGTGCGCCGCCCGTCAGGATCTCGATGAGATCGGTGGGCTGCACCCACACGCGTAGGAGGCGAGCCAAGTTGCAGGGCGTCGCCTCACCCGAGAGGAAACGGTTTTGACGGGAATCGTGGAGCTCAAACCGCTCGGCATCCGTGGCCAGGCTGGCGACGGTCCCTCCGAGGGGATTTTCGGCATCGATGCGTACCCCCACCGGATGGCGGGAGGTGAGAAAAGTCATGCTGAGCTTGATGCGCTCGCCCCGCTCCGCAAGGTAGTCGACCTTGGCTTCGGTCCGTACGGTGAGGGTTCGCTGGGCCCGGGCACGAAGATGCGCCAGCAGCTGTTCTGCCGTCGGCAGAGGTGTGGGTCGTACCGTAGACGGGCGGGTGCAGCCGAGCAGCAGCATTGCCGCAATCGCGCGAAGGATCATCTACTGAGTTCTTGCGCTGGCCGTGCCGCTCTCGAGCAGCAGCAGCTGCGTTTCGATCGATCGGCGCAGATCGGGAGGAGGAAGGAGCTCAAGAGCTCGGCGAAAGTGGACGATGGCTCGCGGCCGATCCTGTTGACGCAGGCAGGCCCGGCCCAGGTGGGCCAGCGCAACCGAGTTTTCTGGATCGAGCCTCAGGGCGCGTTCCACAAGCGGTAGGGCCTGCTCGACCTTGTCCTCTTGTAGCAACACTTCGCTCAGACCGTCAGCCGCCCGGCTCGACCCCGGCGCAGAGGCGATCGCATGGCGAAACGCTGCCTCTGCGGCGCGCAGGTGGCCTTCGGCAAGCTGTACCCTACCGACGACTACGAGGGCTTCGGGCTGGTGCGGCATGCGGCTGAGCACACGCTGGGCGAGCGCGAAAGCATGGGTGCGATCCCCATGGGTGAGCAGCAGCTCGGCGGCTCGGATGAGCAACGCCTCGGGAACCGGGCGACTTTCGAGCAGTTCCTGAGCCAAGTGGAGTGCCTTCCGATCCAACTGATCCCGCTGTGTCACGGCCAACCCATGCAGGAGCCGCGCAGAGGGCGTTTCTGTTTCGCTGAGAAGGCGCTCGGAAATCACCAGCGCGCGCGGGAGCTCGTGCAGATCAAACGACAGCCAGCCGAGCTCGAGCTCGGACTGCGGCCCCCAGTCCGCAGCCAGTCGGCGTAGCAGCTCTTCCGCCTCATCGTGCTGGCCAGCAGCGCGCTCGGCGCGAATCAGCGCCGCACCCACACGAAGATCCCGGCGATGGCTGGTGTAGGCTCGTCTCAGCTCGGTGAGCGCCTCCTCCAGACGGCCGGCGGCACGAAGCAACTCCGCCAACTGAAAGCGCGCCTCGCCGAGGCCGGGCGCAAGCGCCAGCGCCCGTCGTAGCTCCAGCTCGGCATTCGTGAAATCGCCCCGTACCAGCGCCGAGAAGGCCAGCTGGTGGTAGGCTTGGGCGGAACCAGGAAGCACTGCCAGGAGGCTGCGGTAGAGCCCGTCCGCTTGGTCGCCCTGATCGTGGTCACGATAGAGTTCAGCCAGCGATAGATAGGCCGGCTCACAGCTTCGGTCGACCGAAAACGCCTGACGAAACGCCGTCTCTGCCGCATCGCGCTCACCCAACTGGGCAGCGATGCGCCCCCGCACCACATAGGCCTCGGCAAAGTCGGGCGCAAGCTCGCTAGCGAGTTCGATTTCGTTGCGCGCCTCGTCGAGCCGCCCGAGCACGACCAGCTCCTCTGCGACCCGAGTGTGAAGATAGGCCGACACTCCATCGGAGGTGAGCGCTCGCCGCAGTTCGTCGAGCGCATCGAGCGGGCGCCCGTCGAGTGAGGCCAATTGAGCCCGCAGAAAGTGTTCGTACCCATCCGGGCTGACGTAGTGGGCCGGTACACGTTGCCCTTCGAATACCCATGCGCTCCGTGGCTGCATCTGCGGCGCATGCGCCGTGCAGCCCATCACCGCCCAGACCATCGCGAGGAGCCGTCTCATCC
>JAHFDT010000265.1:0-2313 GCA_023248875.1 Myxococcales bacterium
GTCGGTGTGTGGCTAGCACTCTTGCAGTTCAGCTACTATTTCATGGTCGAGGTCTACCTCTCGAGCCGATCCACGTCCTTCTTCATCTCTCTATTTTTCTGGCTGGTGGGATTTCTCATTGGACTCAACCTGCCGTGCCGTACCTTCGTACCGCTGGTGGTGGCGACACCGTTGGCCTACTGCGGTGCGCTGGCGCTGCTCCACCAGTCTCCCTACCGCCTGCTCCTCCTGGCCGCCGTAGCGCCCAGCATCGCCATCGGTGGTATGACGGCGGGCGCCTTTTTTCCCCACGCGCGACAGCGTTTTGCACGAGTCAGGCCACTCCTCTTCCACGAGAACAATGGGTTCATCACCGGAATCCTACTAGCCCTTCTGGGTGCGACGCTGCACGGGCGGTTGCTGCTCACCTTCGTTGCACCGGCCGGTGCGCTGCCGGTCCTGCTCTATTTGCTGCTCGCGGAGCGGTCGGATAGCGTTGGTCCACGACGATGAACGCGCCTTCCGGGTCGATCGGCTCATCCGAACACCGCCGTACTCGCGCGATCGTAGCGATCGCCGGCGCCAATCTCTCCCTCATCCACTACTTGACGCTCACCGAGTTTCCATCGCAGTTAGGCTCCAATGAGCTGGTTCTACTCATCGCACTGTGCGCCTACTTCCTCGGACTATCGATCGGCTACCGCATCTCCGATCGAATCAGCCGCCGCGGACTCCTCGCGCTAGGTACCGCAACACTGGCCCTGCACTGCACGCTGCCCTTTTCGGCGCGCTGGTTTTCGGGAACCATGTGGCGCATCCACCTCGCGGGCAACACCCCGCCCTTCCTGTTTCTGCTGGTCCTTTTGGGCATCGCACCCTTTTATGCGCTGTGCCTGCCGCGCATGGTCGATAGCAGCAGCGTCGACGGCGGCGAGCGGCCCCACCGGCTGGCGCGGCTCTACGCCACCGAGATCGCCGGCGGCATGGGCGGGATCGCGCTCGCGGTCACTCTGTCGCCCGCGAGGATGCGCTGGATCCTGACCGCCGACTTGCTGGGAATGGTAGCGATCCTGCTGCTCTGGTGGCCAGTGCCTGCGCTGGTGCGCGGCCTCCTCCTCGGCTTACCACTGCTCTATGCCGCGCTCTTCCCGCGCCTCGATCGCGCGAGCCTCCGCTACTACTATCAGCACCGGCTCGGGGTTCGCGACGTCGAGATCCTGGCGTCCGAGTTTTCGCCCTACCAGCGGGTCGATATTCTCACGGCACGCCAGAAGAGCGACACTTCGACCTATCTCTACCTGAACGGCAACCTACTCTATGGATCATCGCTACTGCACCACCACAACCTGGTGGTGTCCATCCTGCCCAACCTGATGCGCATGCACCCTTCGAATGCACTGGTGATCGCCGGCGGTTCGCTGGATACCGCACGCTATCTGTCGCCGCGCGTTGCTGAGCTCAAGGTGGTTGAGATCGACGAGACAGTGGCCCGCCTCGCTCGCCAACATATTCAGGAGCCCCGCGGTGGATTTCCCGGTGAATGGAAGCTCATCATCGACGATGGCAAGCACTACCTCGGAAACTACACCGGCCCGCCCTTCGATGTGATCTCCATCGACGTGCCGATTCCCACCTACCTGCAGACCGCCATGCTCCATTCAGAACGCTTCTTCGCGCTGGCACGCGCTCGACTGGCGCCCGGCGGAATCTTTTCGATCTCCCTCTCGGGAAGCCTCGGCCATTCGCACAGCGATGACGATCCCCTTGCTGCGCACCTCGCCGAGCGGGTGACGGCAGGTCTGCTCAAAAACTTTCGCCATGTCCGCGTGGTGCGCAGCAACGGCCGCGATTTCGCCTGGGCCAGCGATGAGGAACTTCGCTTTGATGCGATTGCCCTAAAACTGAAAGCCAAAGCGTTCATCGACGCCAGCCAATCCCGCGCTTCGTTCGGTGACCCCGATTTCGAACTCTACGATGAGCAGCGCGTGCGCGAGGGTGCCGCTGGCTTTACCCCCATCGGGGAGGCCGACATGCAGATCGTCCTGCGCATGAGTCTGAGCAAACTTTACGAACGGTTTTATGAGCCCCACAGTGACTGACTACGACTACGCTCGCCCCTTCGCCTGCATCGCCAACGCGGTGGCCACGGGCCTGTTCCTCGGCATCCTGCAATGGAGCACCCTCTTTCTTCTGCAGTCCTATTTGGCGTCGACCGCACTGGTATACCTGCTGGCGACGAGCGTGTGGCTGGCAGGAAGCTGGCTCGGTATCGTGCTCTCCGGACAGGCAGAGCGGTGGTGGCTCTTGGGAGCGGTCACCTGCTTCTACGGACTA
>JAHFDT010000265.1:2323-4020 GCA_023248875.1 Myxococcales bacterium
CACCCCTATGCGCTGGGTTACCTGCCTCCCCTGCTCCTGCTCATCGCTGGGATGGGTGCCTACGCGGGGCGCTTCTTTCGCCTCCGGGCGGCCGCCTTTCCCTCGGCCAAGCTGCTGCTCTTCTGGGAAAATACCGGTTTCGTCGCGGGCATGCTCCTCACCGCGTGCGCCCTCTACTTCACCGGCGCCGCTTTTTTCGGAGTGGCGCCAGCAATCGCTGCCCTGCTGGTTCTGATCACGATGGGCCTCCTCGGACGATCGTCTACTGAAACACCGCCGACCGCATCGTGATGCGGTGCTCGGGCGGCGAAGCCGTGCCGTTGTCGTTCCAGCCCACGGTCACCAGTACATCGTAGACCCGACCGGTGAGCCCCGTCAGCAGCACCTGGGTGGTACGGCGCCTCGCATCGTTGGGGTCCGACACTACCGCATACTGCTGCCGTGTTCGATCGGTCGCCTGATTGGCCGCCTGGAGCGTATAGAAGATGCAGGTATCTGACGATGCAGCAGGGCCGAGCGTGGTGCGGCAAAGCGCCTCGCACTGCGCCCAGTTCGGCACTGCGGTCGTCGATAAGCAAGTCAGTACATTGGCGGGCGCCGAGCGAATCGCCTCGGTCACCTGCTGCAGCCTCGCCTGTGCCTGCGTCATGCGCTGTGCCGACGACGATCCCACGATCGCCGCAGTCAGTGCGCGAAACATGCCCAACATTCCGATGAGCACGATCGCCAAGGTGAGGACCACCTCGACGATCGTGATACCGCGCTGGCGCATGCGACTCTACCGTATCATTGTTCCGACCACATCGCCGTGGGGAAGGTGAGCCCTGTACCGATGCCGCCCCCATTTCCGACCGGCGCGTTGTTCCACTTCGTCTGCCCGAACAGCGTGACCGAGCCATCGAGCGAGGTGACGAACAGGTGGCCGTCGAAGGCGCGCAGACCGCCCACGGCGTTCGATCCCCCGAACGGTGTCCGGTTGATTACCTGCCGGGCCTGGCCCCCCGCATTGGGCGTGGTCGAATAGCCAAACAGTGCGCCCGGGTTTTGCGGATCGGCCGTCGCACACTGGTCGAGGATGTTGGTCGTGGCGCTGGCGACGTAGACCTCGCTCCCCGTGATGACCGGTGCCGCCCAGACGCGATGGCCCGCGGGCAGGCTCTGACTAAACAGCAAGGTGGCGGAAGAGCAGGAGCCCACCACGTCCCGATCCTGGTAGGCGAACAGGTGGTAGCTGCTTCCCAGCGCAGCGCCCAGTTTGGGATTGCCTCCGCCGGCCACAAAAACTCGCACCGTGCCCGATGTGGAGCTATCCACGGCGATCGGGGCAAACAGCGCTTCGCCGGTCTTGGCGATCGGACACACCTGGTTCTTTGCCGTGTTGACCTTGTACAGCACGCCATTGGTGTCAGCGAGATAGATGCGGTCGATCTCCCCATCGCCATCGGTATCGACCATCACCGGCCCCCCTGCAATGCCCAGCGAAGTAGCATTCGAAAGCGAGGCTACGTTCGTGCGGCCCGTCACGGTTTCGTCTTCGCATTCCCCGTCCTGATCGCCGCCCCTCGACGATCCGCAATGGTCGCCGTGGTCCCCATGGTCCCCGTGGTCCCCGTGGTCCCCATGGTCCCCGTGGTCCCCATGATCGTCGTGGTCCCCATGGTCCCCGTGGTCGCCGTGATCGTCATGGTCCCCGTGGT
>JAHFDT010000080.1 GCA_023248875.1 Myxococcales bacterium
CCAAGGTGGCGATCTCACCGCCGGGGCTCAGCTTCGGCGCCGTGGCGGTCGGCATGTCGGCAACTCTGGATCTGACGGTTTCCAACACCGGCGACGGACCGCTCAAGCTCACGGATGCGGACTTCGGGGGAGCCGATTCGACGCAGTTCAGCCTGACCAATG
Organism: Myxococcales bacterium; assembly: GCA_023248875.1. GTDB lineage: Bacteria > Myxococcota_A > Polyangia > Palsa-1104 > SHYY01 > JAHFDT01. Next base: position 163 of record JAHFDT010000080.1, read on the forward strand.
ACAACCTACCGCAGACCATTGCTCCGGGTGGCCAGCTGGTCTTGAAGGTGAAGTACACCCCGAGCTCCGTCGGTGGTGCCAGCGCCACCCTTACCCTCACCAGCGATGACCCCAAGATGCCGATGCTGGTGGTGCTGTGCAGCGGCAACGGCACTTCGGGCAACGTAGCCGTGGCGCCCTCCTCGATCGATTGGGGTGGGCAGATGGTCGGAAACACCTCGGCGACCAAGACGGTCACCGTGACCAACAACGGTCAATCGGGCCTGATGCTGCTGAGTGCGGATCTCAGTGGTGCGAATGCAATCGAGTTCTCCAAGATGACGGCAGGCACGTGGCCGTTGTCCCTGGACCCCGGAAAGACGGAGAAGATCGATCTGACGGTCAATCCGAAGCTGGTCGGCAATCTGGTCGCTACCCTGAACATCACGACCGATGCGGTCTCGGCGCCACTCGTGAAGGTGAAATTGAGTGCCCTCGGGGTGTCGAAGATCCTGGCCATTTCTCCGGCGACGCTCGATTTCGGTTCGATCAAGGCTCCCGGCGGAATGTCGATGGAGCAGGTGGTCACAATTACCAACTCGGGCGGCGATCCGATTACCCTGGCCGACCTCAAGATCACCGGCCCAGGGGCATCAAGCTTCAAGACGAGCGGTCTCTCAGGGGTGATCGCTGCCAGCGCCAGCAAGACCGTCAATGTCAGCTTTGCTCCGGTTTCGGGCGGGGATTTTACCGCCACGATCGAGGTTGCGAACGACAAGTCGGTGACGCTGGGGACGGTGGCACTCTCCGGTAAAGGGCTGTCGAAGGTGCTCTCGGCCAACCCGACGACCCTCGATTTTGGCGCCATCAACCTGAAGAGCAATAGCGCACCTCAGGCGGTCACACTGACGAATCTGGGCACCATTTCCATCAAGTTGATGTCGCAGGCCGTCAACGACTCCAATTTCGTGGTCAGCGGGCTCGATACCACGAATGCCATTGCGGCGGGTGCCACCACGACCTTCTCGGTGGGATTCATGCCGCTCACCGCCGGGTTACACACCGGTACCATCTCGATCACGATCGCAGGCGGAGCTACACCAGAGCTGACGCTTACAGCGATGGGCACCGGTGTCGATTCCAGCGGCCCCATGAAGGACCCGAACGGGGGTGGAAACACCGGGGGGGGCTGCAGCCTGGCCGGCCATCGGGGCTGGTCGCAGGTGGCTGGTGCAGCACTGCTCGGGCTGGCCCTGTTGGGAGTGGCCAGGACCAGACGGCGTCGCCAGCCCTAGTTCTGCGAGTGTTCTTTTGACGACCCGGCGGAGGGCCACCCCTTCCGCCGGGTTTTCTATGTGGCTCGGGAAATTCTGTTGACAGGCGACCCCTTTTCGCTAAGCTACCGCAAAAAAAGAGCGAAAACGGAGTCGTCATGAGTCTTGCCACTGCCCATAAGAAAACCCTCATTGAGAAGTACGCTCAACATGAGGGGGATACTGGCTCGCCCGAGGTGCAGATCGCCCTCATCACCGAGCGCATCAACTACCTCACCGATCACTTCAAGACCCATCTCAAAGATCACCACTCGCGGCGCGGCCTGCTCCGGATGGTCGGGCAGCGTCGCAGCCTGCTCGACTATCTCAAGCGGTCGCAGCTCGAGCGCTATCGTAAGCTGATCAGCACCCTCGGCATCCGTAAGTAGCCGAATTTCATCGAACTTCGTTCTCGACGGCACTAGGAGTGACCGCCGACTTTCGAACGTTCGATCGCCTGGTCTAGACCGCTTTCAGGTTAAAGTGAGCGAACGAGGCGGACGAGACCGAGGTGAGGCGAGGAGCGACGACGCAGGACTACTTGCAGTAATCCAAGGAGGAGCGACGAAGCACTCGCCGAAGGGATCGGCCGTCGCAGTCGCTCACTTTAACTTGAAAGCGGTCTAAGGGAGGCAGTGTACCCACATGCATATTAAAGAATCGGTCCAATTTGGTGGCAAAGAGCTTTCGATCGAAACCGGCAAGTTGGCTAAGCAGGCCGACGGCAGCGTGATGGTTCGCTACGGCGACACCATAGTGCTAGTGACCGCGGTGGCCAACAAGAGCCCGCGCGAAGTCGACTTCATGCCGCTGACGGTCGAGTATACCGAGAAAACCGCTTCGGCCGGCAAGATCCCCGGTGGCTACTTCAAGCGCGAAGGGCGCCCGACCGAGCAGGAGATCCTCACTTGCCGGCTCATCGATCGTCCGTCGCGCCCGCTCTTCCCCAAGGGCTGGCGGTTCGAGACCCAGGTGATCGCAACGGTTCTGTCGTATGACAAAGAGAACCCCTCCGATGTGCTGGCCATGACGGGAGCGGCAGCAGCGCTGCATGTCTCGGATATTCCGTGGGCGGGGCCGTTTGCCGCGGTGCGCATCGGGCGCGCAACCGAGGCGGGGCCGGACGGCACCAAGCCGTTCATCGTCAACCCCACCTTTGCGCAGCGAGAGGCTTCCGATCTCGATATGGTGGTGGCTGCCTCCCGCGATGCGATCGTGATGGTGGAGGGCGGATCGGGTCAGCTTTCGGAAGAGGTGATTATCGACGCGCTCCTGGCGGCCCATTCCGCCGTACAGCCGGTGCTCGACCTCATCGACAAGCTGCGTTCGGCCGCGGGCAAGACCAAGCGCGAATTCGTGCCGCCGAAAAAAGATGAACAGATCGCCGAGCGGGCGAAGGCCTACTGGAACGCCTTGCGCGAGGCGATGAATACGCGCGAAAAGCATGCACGCTATGCGGCGATCCATGCCGTGGAGGAGCGTGCCGTCGCGGAATTGGCGGTCGATTTCCCGGGCCAGGAGAAGGAGATCACCGAAGCGGTCGGATCGGTCTACAAGAAGATGGTCCGCAGCGTGGTGGTCGACGAGGGCACCCGTATCGATGGCCGCCGCACCACCGACATCCGTCAAATCTCCTCCGAGGTGGGTCTCCTGCCGCGGACGCACGGTTCGGGGCTGTTTACGCGCGGTGAAACGCAAGCGCTGGTGACGACGACCCTCGGCACACAGCAAGATGTGCAGCGCATCGATTCGCTGCTGGGCGATGTCACCAAGCGCTTCATGTTGCACTACAACTTTCCGCCCTTCTCGACGGGCGAGGCCAAAATGATGCGCTCCGCATCGCGGCGCGAAATCGGCCACGGCCACCTCGCAGAGCGATCGCTGGCCCGCGTGCTGCCGGCGTTCGACGACTTCCCCTACACCATTCGCATCGTCTCCGAAGTGCTGGAGTCGAACGGCTCCTCGTCGATGGCGTCGGTGTGCGGCGGGACGCTTTCGCTGATGGACGCCGGCGTGCCGATCGAGGCTCCGGTGGCCGGGATTGCGATGGGACTCATCAAAGAGGGCGACAAGGTCGCGATCCTATCGGACATTTTGGGCGACGAAGACCACCTCGGTGACATGGATTTCAAGGTGACCGGTACCGCACGTGGTGTCACGGCCATCCAGATGGACATCAAAGTGCTGGGGCTGACCCGCGAGATCCTCCAGCGCGCGCTCCATCAGGCACGTGAGGGACGCTTGCACATTCTCGGCAAGATGGCCGAGGCGCTGGCGGCACCGCGCGAAGAGCTTTCGCGCCATGCGCCGCGCATCTTCACCCTTACCATCAAGCCCGACCGCATCCGCGATGTGATCGGGCCGGGCGGCAAAATGATCCGCGCGATCATCGAGCAGACCGGCGTAGCTATCGATGTCGAGGACGATGGAACGATCTCGATCGCCTCCTCGGATGACGCCTCGGCCAAAAAGGCGATCGATATCATCAAGGGCCTGACCACGGAGCCCGAGGTGGGTGAGTTCTACATGGGGATGGTGCGCCGCATCGTCGACTTCGGCGCCTTTGTCGAAATCCTGCCTGGGACCGATGGCCTCATCCATATCAGCGAACTCGACGAAAAGCGCGTTGCCAAGGTGACTGACGTGGTGCACGAGGGCGAGGAGGTGCTGGTCAAGGTGATCAGCATCGATCGCCAGGGCAAGATTCGCCTCTCCCGCAAAGAGGCTCTCGGACAGAAGCCGGAGAAGGTGCACAATCTTCGGTAGCGGTTTCTGAAACGCCATGACGCCCCTTCAGAATCGGGTGACCGTCCGGCTACAACGTCTCCGGCCTGCCGCCGCGGTGCCGGAGTACATGACCGCTGGCGCGGCGGGGCTCGATCTGCGCGCCTGCATCGACGGTGAGGTGACGATAGTTCCTGGAGCGAGGGCGCTCATACCGACGGGGATTGCCATCGAATTGCCGGTCGGCTGGGAGGCCCAGGTGCGGCCGCGCTCCGGTTTGGCGCTCCGCCATGGCATCACTATGCTCAATGCCCCGGGCACCATCGACGCCGACTACCGAGGGGAGGTCAGCGTCATTTTAATCAACCATGGCCAGGAAGATTTCCTGCTGCGCAGCGGCGATCGCGTGGCTCAACTGGTACTGGCGCCCGTGGCGCGAGCGGAGTTTGTCGTCGTGGAGGAATTGAGCTCCACCGAACGCGGCAGCGGCGGGTTCGGACACACTGGGGTCTAGCACGACTTCGTCCCCAGTTTCTCTGTAACCGATCGACGGGTCCTAAGTTTGACCATCGGTGTATCGTCATCTATGGTTATAAGATATGTCTCGGAAAAAAATCTCGACGACGGTTTACATCACGCCCGAGCAAGACGAACGGCTGAAGGAGCTACACGAGCGTACCAAAGTCCCGGTGGCCGAGTACATCCGCCAAGGGATCGATCTGGTGCTGGAGAAGTATTCTCACCATCTCCCCGGGCAGCGATCGCTGTTCGATCTTTCCAAGTGAATTAAACTCGCTCGCCCGTATACTGCCGCAAAAGTCCATGCCCGCTGCGCCCGAACGGATCCGCAACTTCTCGATCATCGCCCACATCGATCACGGTAAATCGACGCTGGCCGATCGGCTGCTAGAGCTGTGCGGTGCGATCACCGATCGCGAAAAGCAGGATCAGTTCCTCGACAATATGGAGCTCGAGCGCGAGCGTGGTATCACGATCAAGGCCCAGGCGGTGCGCCTCGCCTACCACGCCAGCGACGGGAACGAATACGAGTTGAATCTCATCGATACGCCCGGCCACGTCGATTTTGGCTACGAAGTGTCACGCTCCCTGGCCGCCTGCGAAGGGGCGCTCCTGGTGGTCGATGCGGCCCAAGGGGTGGAGGCGCAGACGCTGGCCAACGTCTACCTCGCGCTCGACAACAATCTCGCAATCATTCCGATCTTGAACAAGATCGATCTGCCATCAGCCGATCCGGCCGGTGCGCGGCGTGAAATCGAAGAGGTGATCGGACTCGATGCCAGCGGTGCGCTCGAAGTGTCGGCCAAGACCGGGCTGGGCGTTGGAGCGATCTTGGAGGCGGTGGTCGAGCGGGTGCCGCCGCCCCAGGGCGACGCGTCCGCGCCACTCGCTGCGCTCATTTTTGACAGCTGGTACGATACCTACAAGGGAGTGATCGTGCTGGTGCGCGTGGTCGAAGGCACGGTGCGCAAGGGGATGAAGATTCGTCTGATTGCGACCGCGAAGGACTATGAGGTACTGGCGGTGGGATCCAACTGTCCTCGCCCGACGGAGCTCGAGGCGCTGAGCGTCGGCGAGGTCGGCTTTGTCGTCGCCAATATCAAAACCGTCGCGGATGCGCAGGTGGGCGATACCCTTACTGAGAGCGATCGGCAGGCGGCGCCGCTGGCCGGCTTCAAGCCATCGAAGCCGATGGTTTTTGCGGGCGTGTTCCCGACCGATTCGGCCAAATACACCGATCTGCGCGATGCCCTGGAAAAGCTCAAGCTCAACGATTCTTCCTTTACTTACGATTTCGAGACTTCGCTGGCGCTCGGCTTCGGCTTCCGTTGTGGCTTTCTCGGCCTCTTGCACATGGAGATCGTGCAGGAGCGGCTCGAGCGTGAGTATGGCCTCGACCTCATCACCACCGCGCCGTCAGTGCGCTACCAGGTGGGGCTGACCAACGGGGAGACCATGGAGATCAACAACCCAGCGGCGCTGCCCGATGCGGGCAAGATCGACCACATCAAAGAGCCGATCATCGCCGCGACCATTCACACGCCGCAGGAATATGTGGGTGGGCTCATTACGTTGTGCCAGGAGCGGCGCGGTTCGCAGACGGGCCTCGACTATGCCGGTGATAAGCGGGTGATGGTGCGCTATGATCTGCCGCTCGCCGAGGTGGTGTTCGGCTTTTACGACAAACTCAAGACCGTTTCGCGCGGCTATGCTTCGCTCGACTATGAATTCAAAGAGTATCGTGAAGCGGATGTGGTGCGACTCGACCTGCTGGTCAACGGCGACCGCGTCGATGCGCTGTCCTGCATTTGTCACGGCGATCGCTCCTACGATCGAGGGCGCGATCTGTGCGTCAAGATGAAGGACTTGATTCCGCAACAGATGTTCGAAGTGGCGATTCAGGCGGCCATTGGCACGAAGATCATTGCGCGCACCACGGTGAAAGCGCTGCGCAAGAATGTGACGGCGAAGTGCTATGGTGGCGATATCACGCGCAAGAAAAAGCTGCTCGAGCGGCAAAAAGAGGGCAAGAAGCGGATGAAACAGGTGGGGAACGTGGAGATCCCACAGGACGCCTTTTTGGCGGTACTCAAGGTCGACTGATGGCAAAAAAGGGAAAGATGGTGGAAGAGCGACCGATCGAGCCACGGTTCAGTGTGCGCTGGCTGGCCGAGTGGTACTGGACGCTGCTGACGGCGGGGGGCTTGGCGGTGGTACTTTCGGGCTGGCAGATCTGGAACAAGCTCAACCAGGAGGAGCTCTGGCGGCGCGAGATCCCGACGCCGCTCTACTTCTATCTGGCGGCGGGGCTGCTGTTGTGTGGGGCTACCTATGCGGTGCGCTACCTGCTCGGAGTGGAGGTCGCGGTCGCCTTTCAGCGGCGGCAAGTTCACAAAGAGGCGCGCGCGCTACGGAAAGAGGCGCGGCGCTGTTTGCGCTGGCATGGCCGGCGGCTTTCGAGTGGGGTGCGCGGCGAGGTGGAGGGCGCAGTGAAGGCGATCGACCAGGCGCTCGCTCCACTGAAGGACGCATCCGACTGGGGGCGCCTCGAAGTGGCGATGGCGACCCTCGATGGCGCGATCGACCAACATCTTGCCTTTGCACGCAAGTCGTCGATGCGCGAGTCGGTCGAATCGGTCGGCGGCGCGGTGCTGATCGCTCTACTGCTACGGGCCTTTGTGTTTGAGGCCTTCAAGATCCCTTCCGGATCGATGATTCCAACGCTCCAAGTGGGCGACCATCTCTTCGTCAACAAGTTCATCTACGGCATACGCCTGCCCTGGCCGTTCGATGAGACGGAGTTTGGCAAAGCGCACCAAAAATTCTTCATGGATCTGCGCAAGCCACAACGGGGCGAGGTGATTGTTTTCAAGTATCCCAAAGACCCCGACAAGGACTTCATCAAACGCATCGTTGCCGTCGAGGGCGACCAGCTGGAGATCAAGGAGAATCAGTTGGTCATCAATGGCCAAGCGATCGAACGGGTATCGCTCGGCCCGTGCGAGTATGACGATTTCAAAGAGGACACTGGCAGGTGGGAGCACGATCAGTGCGAAAGCTTCCGCGAGACGCTCGACAGCCACCCCTTTACGGCGATTTACGAGCGCGGACGCGCGACACAGTCTTGGCCATCTTGGACTGTTCCGCCGGGCCACGTGTTTGTCATGGGCGATAACCGCGATAATTCCCACGATTCGCGCTATTGGGGTTTCGTGCCCTTCGAACTCATCAAGGGCAAGGCGATGTTCATCTGGTGGTCATCGGGGGAGCCGGAGGGGATCCGCATCGGCCGTATGGGGCACGCGGTCGAGTAGCACGAGGGGCGGGGGCACAAGTGGGGTTCGGCTGCGGGCTCAGACACGGTGCTCGGCGCCTGCAGCGCCTGCGCAACTCGCCCTGCGCCGAACCCCACTTGTGCCCCCGCCCTTCGTGCCCGATTGGAAGAGGGGAAGCGGACAAGATATTGGTGGCGCGCGCGGGGTTCGGCTGCGGGCTCAGACACGGTGCTCGGCGCCTGCAGCGCCTGCGCAACTCGCCCTGCGCCGAACCCCACTTGTGCCCCCGCCCCTCGTGCCCGATTGGAAGAGGGGAAGCGGACAAGGTAAATGAAAACTCAAGGTCCGATCGCGTGCAACACGCCGTCCACGGTGCCGTAATAGATGCTGGAATCGTCACCGATTACGAGGGGGGTGGTTACATACGATCCCCCCACCCAACCAGACGAGGCCCACCTGTTCTTCCCGGTCGTTCCATCGATGGCGTATAGCCAGAATCCACCCCAATAGACTGTTCCATCCGCCCCCACCGTGGGTGAGGTAGAGCCCGACGCCAAGATTGGGACGCCCCTGACCTCCACGGTCCACTTGGGTGTACCAGTGGCGGGCGCGAGCGCATAGAGCACACCATCCGCCGAGACGTTGTTGTTTTTGCGCACAACTTGGAAAATCGTACCGTCGGCCCCGAGCGCAGGTGACGAAAGTACCGGGCCGACCGTAGCGTAAGCCCACTTTTTCGTTCCCTTTGCGCCGTCGAGCGCATAGACGTTGAAGTCGAGCGAACCGAAGTAGACGGTACCATCGGCGCCAATCGCCGGTGACCCAATCACCTTGTCGCCCGTAACGAAATACCACTTGAGCGCACCAGTTTTGCCGTCGAGGGCATAAAGGCGTTGGTCCTGCGAGCCGAGGTAGAGGGTGCCGTCGGCGCCGATGGCAGGCGAAGAATAGATAGGGCCTCCCCCAATCGTATAGACCCAAATTTTCTTCCCGGATTGGCCCTCGAGGGCAAAGACGATTCCGCTTTGCGAAGCGACGTAAAGGATGCCATCCGCTCCCATCGTGGGTGAAGAAGAGCCAAAATTCCCCGCCAAACTCCACTTCACTTTACCGGTCGAGCCGGTGTATGCCCTAAAGGCGTCATCTGCGGGTAAATAGACCGTTCCATCGGGTCCAACCGCGGGTGATGTATTGCTGTAGCCCGAGGCGGACCACTTGATTTTTGCCGTCGTCGTATCGACCGCGTTGAATGGCCCCACCTGTGTCCATATCTCGCAAAAGTAGAGAGTGCTGTCTGCCCCGATTGCGATATCGCGGAACCAATTTAAAAACGGGGACGACCACTTTTTCTGCGTCGTCGCAGGCCCCACGAATGGGCTTCGGCTCTGGTGCGTCCGATCCTGGCCAAACATGGGCCAAGGAGCGAAAGGGGGTGCCGCAAGATCGGCCACTGGGGCGAGATCGAGCGGCTGCGATGCATCGATGACCGCGAGCAGATCGGGCGACAGGGAAAGATCGATGGGCGTTGCGAAGTCCGGCACCGTTGCAAAATCTGGTACCTGTCCGAAGTCTGGCCACCCCGCAAGATCGGCTGAGACTGTGTGATCAGGCAGCGTAGATTCGAAGTCCATCGACAGATCGTGGTTTAGAGCCAAATCACGTGACGCTGCGTCGGCGGGATCGTCACTCATTGCGGGATCGAGTAGCTGTGTTTTGCACCCGAGCAGTGCCAAGGCCAGCAAAACAAAACGTAACACGATCTATTTTATCATGGCTTAGCAGTCAAGTGATGGGTTCATTCGTATCGGTAGAGATGAAGTGTCGCGCCGGGGCTTCCTGCTGATCGGCGCAATCAGCTCGGGCCGCGCTGCAACACCAGTACGGTGTTATTGCCGCCAAACGCGAAGCTCGACGAGAGGATGGCATCTACGCGCGCCTGGCGCGCCTGCTTGGGGATGAAATCGAGGCCCAAGGCGGGATCGGGATTTTCCAGATTTGCCGTTGGTGGTAGGTAGTCACCCGAGAGCGCCAAGAGCGAGACCACCGCTTCCACCGCGCCGGCCGCGCCGAGCGTGTGACCGACCATCGATTTGCTCGACGAGACCGGAATGCGGGGCGCGCGTTCGCCAAACACGCGTTTGATGGCGGCGGCCTCGGCAGCGTCATTGTGCGGCGTGGCGGTGCCGTGCGCATTGATGTAGCCGATTGCGTCGGGGTCAAGCCGCGCATCGGTGAGGGCGGCGAGCATGGCGCGCGCGGCGCCATCGCCCTCGGGATGGGGCGCAGTCATGTGGTGCGCATCGGCGGAAATCCCATAGCCCGCGAGATAACCATAGATCTTGGCGCCCCGGCGATGGGCACGCGTCTCCTCTTCGAGGACCAGCACGGCCGCGCCTTCGCCGAGGTTGAGGCCGCTGCGCTGCGCATCAAACGGGCGGCAGGGTTCGGGCGAGGTGGCCCGCAGGGCGTTGAAGCCGGCGTAGGTGAGTAGACACAGCCCCTCCGCACCCCCAGCAATGGCGATCTCGGTGCGGCCCAGACGGATGTGGTCGGCCGCTTGGCCGATGGCGGTCGCCGACGAGGAGCAGGCGGTCATCACGGTGCTGCGCGGCCCCTGGATGCGAAACGCACGGCAGACAAAATCGGTGACCGCGGCCGGCTGGTGTGAGCGCAACAGTGTGGGATCTGCGCCGGCCTCGCCTTCGCTGAGCAGGCGCCGCACATATTGCTCGGTACGCATCGCGCCACCGGTGCCGGTACCGAATACGCAAGCGGCCTGCCTGAGCTCCTCGATCGAAATGGCAGAATCGCGCACGGCTTCGATCGCTGCCTGCAAGCCGAATCGATCGGGGCGTGAGACTTGTGCAAAGCGTGCTTCGTCGAGTCCCACCGCATGCGCTAGCGCCGCCGGCGAAAGTGGCTCTGGCGCCTGCATGCCGAGGTGGGTGCGAAAGGGCGACGTGTCGAACAGTGTCAGTTCGCCGACCCCCGATTTTCCCGCGCGCAGCCCGCGGTCGAGCGCATCTACGTTCGGTCCGAGCGCGGTGATGGCGCCGAGGCCGGTGATCGCCACGCGATGTTCGGTCAAGCCGAGGTCGGCTCCTGGCCGCCGGCCGCTGCCTTCGCCCCGGCCTTGGCTTTGGGCTTCTCCTCCTCGGCAGGCTCATCGTTGCGGTGCTCCCAACGGTCGCGCCATTTCGAGGAGCGGGGATCGCTTTGCCACTCGAGGGTCTGCACGGGATGGGGAAAGCCTGGTCGCGTACGCACTTCGCAATCGCCTTGAAGAACGACTTGGCAGGCGAGCCGCGCGGTGCCGTAGCTCGGCAGTGCGCCGTTGATGCGGAACCGCCGCTTTTCCTTGCTCGTGCGTTCGTTGATCGCGCCCGGCGCGAGCCCGCTTGCCCATACTTTGCAGCGGTTGCACCAGCCCGTCACGCTGCCACAGTGCAGCCCTGGCCAAATCCCGCGGAAGAGGTTGATGCCGTTCTCTTCGGCCACCTGGAGAAGGGTCTGACCGGGCTTGGCTTCGACGGTGCACTGCTCATTCAAAAAAACGACCTTGGGCACGTGTCCCCCTCTGGTTGAGGCCAACTTATATCAAATTCGCTCGTGCTCCACCATGATGCAGCGGTCTTCGACATAGGCAAGGCCAGCGGCGCGCGCCAGGGCACCGTGATCCGGTGTGGTGACTTCAAGCTGCAACCACACCCCGCGAGCACGTTTGCGGATGGCCTCCTCCACATGGAGGGGGGCCTCCTCAGCGCGGCGAAAGATCACCACCAGATCGATCGGATCGGGCGCCTCATCGAGGTGGCGAAAGGCGCCGGTCGCTTGAGGGTTCACTCGATAGACGGTGAAGCCCGCTCGGTCGAGGTAGTCAGCGATCCGGTGGCTGGTGCGCAGTGGGTCAGGGCTCCAGCCGATGACCGCGATGGTGCGGGTTGTCTGGAGTAGCGCAGCGATGGCTTGGTCGGTCACGGTCTCCTCGCTATTTACTTGACCCATGCCGGCGCATCTTCTTACAGTTACGCGGTTTTGACGAGGAGAAGCGCATGTTCACGGTGGTAGTGAACGAAAAGGGTGGCGATTCGCGGCGGCTCGATTTCGATAAGCCGGAGGTCACCATCGGACGAGTTCAGGGCAACGATATTATCCTTCCCAAGGGGAACGTATCGAAGCGCCATTCCCGCATCGTGCTGAAAGACGGCAAGTTCATTATCGTCGATCTCAAGAGCACGAATGGCACCTATGTGAACGGCCGGAAGATCACCACGCCGCTCGTCATCAAGGGTAGCGATAAGGTCTACATCGGCGATTTCATTCTGGCGGTAGAGGAGGGCGAAGTCGCCGCATCCGAAACCCCGGCCACGATGTCACCACGGCGCCCGACGGCGCCTCCGCCTCCACCCTCGCGCACCGCTCCTCGTCCGGTGGTCTCACCGCCGACCTCGCTGGAACCGGCGGTGACCAGTTACGAAGCGCAGGCTCCGGAGACCGAGGTGCTGGTTGCACCGCTGGGTGGCGAGCTGCCGCAATTGCCCGATCCCGAACCGCTGCACCGTACCTTGCAGGTGCCCCCGTCTCCTCGCCCGTCGACTCGACCTCCGGTATTGCCGACACCGCCCCCCATGCCCGCGGTGGCCGCAGCCCCTCCCGTGATTCCAGCAGCACCGCTGCCCCCGGCCGCCCCTACTCCGGAACGGGCCACCATGATGGCCGAGGCTCCGGCACTGCCTGCTCCACCGGTAGCACCGGTAGCGCCGCCCCCTCCCGCCTTCGCTACAGTACCGCCGTCACCGGAGCTACCTCATAGTGCGGCTCCCGTGGCGCCGGCTCCCGTGGCGCCGGCTCCCGCGCCGATCCGATCGGGTCGCGATGCGGCTGAGCTGGTCAGGCGCCTTGGCGCTCGGCTTGCCGCGCAGCTCGATCTCGACTCCCTCGGTATCGGGCCCCACAACGATCCTTCCCTCTGGACTCGCGCCGAAAATTCCGTTGGCACGATGCTCGAAGGGTTCGAAGCCGACGAGGGGGGATTGCCGATCTCCCGGCATGAGCTGACCAAACTGGTCTTGTCCGAGACTTTGGCGATCGGTCCACTCGAAGAGCTGCTCGGGGACGATACCATCAGCGAGATCTCGCTATCCCGTTTCGACCGGATTTCGGTGCGTCGTGGCGGTCAGGAGGAGCGACTCGGACAGTGGTTCTCTTCGCCAGACGCGCTGGGGCGTGCCATCAAGCGCCTCTGGCCGGAAGCCAGCGGCCCCTCGATCGATACTCGTCTTCCGAGTGGGCTTCGTCTGACAGCCGTGCTGCCACCGCTCGCGGTCCAGGGGCCCGCACTGACCCTGCGTCGGAATCGCTCCGCCCCGATCGGCCTCGGGGAGCTCGTCGAACAGGGCATGCTGTCGCAGCGGATTGCCGATCTCTTGGTGCAGGCGCTCCAGGCGCGGCGTAGTGTGCTCATCAGCGGTCTGCCGGGGAGCGGGCGGACCACGCTGCTCGGTGCGCTCGCCGCCGCCGTGTCGGAGTCGGAGCGGCTGGTCTCGATCGAAGAGGCACCGGAGCTGGTCCTGACCAGGCACCACTGGGTGCAGCTGGCTGCGAACGGGGGCGACGCGGTCGCTGCAGCGCTGCGTCTGCATCCCGACCGGCTGGTGGTCGATGGCATCCACGCCGCCAATGCGGCGGAGGTTTTGGCGGCCGCGATCGGGCTTCCGGGCCTGCTGGCCACCATCGCGGGGGCGACGGGATCCGATGGATTGGCGCGCTTCGAAGCGCTTGCGGTGCTCACCCTCGGTCGAACCATCGCCGAAGCGACGGCGCGGGGGATCAATCTACTGGTTCAAGTGGGCGCGCCTGGCGACCGGGGATGGAAAGTGCGCCAAGTTTCCGAGATCACCCCCGGGGTGGATGGCCGCGCGGAGCTGAACGATCTGTTCGCGCTGGGCCCGGACGGACAGTGGACGACGACGGGGCGCATCGCCTCCTTCACAAGGCTATAGGTTGTGGCGGATAACGGCGTTTGACCTGGAGGGGCGTGAAGTCGCGCGCCTCCAGGTGGCGGGTGGCGAAGTCACCATCGGACGGGATCCCGATCGTCACATGGTGCTGCCCTCTGCTGCGGTTTCGCGGCGCCATGCGCGGCTCGTTCTCGACGGACCGCAGCCTTATGTTAGCGATGAGGGAAGCGCCAACGGAGTGATCTTGAACGGCGTGCGTATCGCCGGCCCGACTGCGATTGTCCCGGGTACCGACATGGCGATCGCCGAGTTTGGTCTCACCTTCGAGAAGCTGCCGGACACCGACGCAGTGTCGCCGATCCGCGGGCAAACCCAAGCGCCTTCGGCAGCTCCCGACGAGACCATGCGGCTGATTGCCGAGGGCGGCCCGTTTGCCGGGCGTGTTTACGAAATCGATGATGCTGACGTCACGGTCGGGCGCGCGCTCGAAAATGCATTGGTGCTCGATGATCCGTCGCTTTCGCGCAAACACTGTCGCCTCCGGCGCATGGGGCAACGCATCGAGTTCGAAGATCTCGGTAGCTCTAACGGCACCTACGCCAATGGGCGCCGGATCGCGAAGGGGATGGTTGGCCCTCGCGATACCGTGCGTTTTGGGGATCTGCTATTTCGTGTCGAAGGACCTCGCGGCGATGGTGAGCGGCGACCTCTGTCCCCCCTGTGGCTCTGGGGAGGAGTTGCCGTGGGACTGGTCGTAGCAAGCGGGATCGCGACGATTCTGCTCGTGCACCGCGGCGATGGCACCAAGGAGACGATGGCGCAGCTGGCGCAACAGACGGCCCAGCACCTGCAGAACGGCAAACAGCGGCTTTCCGAGAAGAGGTTCGAGGCCGCGAGTCGCGAGTTCGACGAAACGCTGCGGCTGGATCCCGGCAACGGGGAGGCACGGCGGCTCAAGGCTCAGGCGGATGCGGAACCGGAGAGTCGGGAGCTGGCCACTAAAGTTGGAGTGAAGGCCGAGCTCGCCGCGGACCGGGCTAGCTTTGAGACAGCGACTCACCTGTTTGCGCAGATTCCGAAGGAGAGCACCTTCCGGGGCGGGGCGGAGCAGAAGCTGGGCAGGAAACTGGCGGAGTACGGCTTGGCCCAGTGCAAAGTGCGCAAGTGGCCCGATTGTGAGTGGGGGCTGGTAAGGGCGGCGGAGTTCGGCCAGGCCGCGCCCGAGCAGCAGGCGGCGCTGAAAGAGGCGCAACGCAGGTTGCGCAAGAAGTGAGGTTTTTCGATCGGTTTCGCACGGAGTTGGGCCGTTATGCCGAAGGGGTGCATCCCCTCGAACCGCCCGCAGCACTGCCCGCGATCGCCTCGGCCGAGAGGCGCCTAGGCCGCGCTTTCCCGTCGAGCTTTCGGGATTTTCTCGGCCAGTGGAACGGCGGCTACCTGTTCCATGACGACTACGCACTGTTTGGTGTAGCGGGGGCAGCCCGCGATCTCGACCGTCTGGAGGCCACCCCGGATCTGCTGCTGGTTGGGACGGGTCCGGTGGGCCCCTTCGGACTGGATGCTCGGGGCCGTGTGGTAGCGATCGATGAGAGCACGCAGGTTCGAAGGATCGAAGGCAGTGAGTTCGAACGCTGGTTGGATGCGGTGATGGCGCGCGAACGGCTGGTGTTCGATCGAGAGGGCGAGGTGCGCGCCGAAGCTCTCGATGGTGTGGAGTTGGCGCCACGGATCGTTCGCAAGCGTGCCGAGGTGGCGATTAAGATCGATTCCCAGGCGCCGGCTTGGCACGAGGAGCTCGGACAGCTTCTGTACGAGGTGGGCGAAGGGGATCGCGCTGAAGCCTGTTTTCGACGGGTGGTCGAGCTCGATCCCGAAGCGGCGGGGGCTTGGTTTGCGCTCGGCAAACTGCTTCGCAGTGCCGCGAAAATGGCCGCGGCGAGCAGGGCGTTCCGTGCTGCCGGAGAGGCCGAGTCGGAGCCGGCGGAGTCGGCGATCGCTTTTGCCCACGCGGCGCGCACCGCCCGTGAAGCCGACCTGGTGGAGGCGGACGGCCTGGCCGAGCGCGCCGCCCGTGCGCAGCCCAGCTTCGTCGCCGAACAGCGCGCAGCGGCGGAACATCTCCTCGCTGAGGGGGCCGTCGAAGAGGCGCTCGAGCACCTCGAGCTAGCGCTGGCGGTGGTGCCGAACGATGCCGATCTGGCGGCGCTACGTGCTCGTACGAGAGCTCGGCTGGCGCTCCGTCCAGTTTAGAATTCTGCTACCAATACGATCGGATCGTTGTCTGCGTCGACCCCGGAGAAGAGTGCCGCTGTAGGCGATCCCGGGGTGGGTAGATCGATCAGGCTGGACCCAGACGCGGCACTGGGGATGTTTTTTTCGGTCAACAAGCGCCGGCCACCAGGATCATCCTGGAACAGCTGGACCGTGCCTGGTCCGAGTGCCACGGTGCTCACGAGCTGTGTCTCGTTGCGCAGCAGCGCGCCGCGAAACAGGTGATCGAGGGCTGAGAGCGCACCCTGACCGGCGCGGGCGAGCAGCAACTTCGGGTCGGCGCGACCAGCAGTGGGGGGTGCATGCAGGAGATCGACGAGATGGCGAATCGGCCGCCCGGGACCGGCCGGAAGGGGCACGGCGATGCGGCCAAAACGCGCCGCCAGCTGGCGCGCGAGGGCGTCGTCACGCCAATCCCTGCGAGCATGCGCCGGGTCCGCAGCATCTTCGACAACATGCAGAAGGGCTCCGGCGATCAGCAGTGATTCGGCGAG
>JAHFDT010000081.1 GCA_023248875.1 Myxococcales bacterium
AGCGGTCGATGGCGTCGAGCCGCAGTCCGAAACGGTCTGGCACCAGGCGGACAAGTTCCGCGTTCCGCGGATTGCATTCGTCAACAAGATGGATCGCGTGGGTGCCGATTTCTTGTCCGTGGTCGAACAGATCCGCAGCCGTCTGCAGGCGCGCCCTGCACCGATTCAGCTGCCGCTCGGAGCCGAGGACCAGTTCGAAGGAGCCATCGATTTGGTGCTACTCAAGACGGTTCGATTTAGTGGTGACGAAGAGGACACACCGACGGTAGAAGATCCCGACGATGATCTGCGCGCGGCAGCCATGGCGGCCCGCGAACAGCTCATCGAAACGGTCGCCGATGTAGACGACGCGCTGGCCGAAATCTACCTCGGCGGGATGACCATCCCGGCGGACGTGCTAGGCGCAGCGATTCGGCGCGCCACCCTCGCGGGCCAGATCGTTCCGATCCTCTGTGGCGCGGCGCTGCGCAACGCGGGGGTTCAACCGCTGCTCGATGCAGTGGTCGACTATCTCCCGAGCCCGCTCGATGTACCGCCCATTCGGGGCGTCCGGCCGCCCGGCGAAACGGTGGAGTCACGCCCTGCCGATGACAAGGCGCCCCTGTCCGCGCTCGCCTTCAAGGTGCTCCAGTTCGAGGGGCGCAAAACGGTATTCCTCCGCATCTACTCCGGCACCTTGCATCCCGGTGACGAGGTTTTCAATCCGCGTTTGAAGAAGGCCGAAAAGATTGCGCGCCTCTTTTCCGTGCATGCCGATCGCCGCGAGCGCATCGAACGCGCTGGTGCCGGCACGATCGTCGCCGTGATGGGGCTCAAGGAGACGGCAACGGGGGACACGTTGTGCGATGCGAAACATCCCCTGCTACTGGAACGCATCGACACCTACGAGCCGGTCGTGTCGGCAGCGATCGAGCCGGATTCGACCCTGGAGAAGGAGAAGCTCGATGGTGCGCTGGCCAAACTGACCGATGAAGATCCGACCTTTCGCGTACACGAAGATGTCGAGACCGGCCAGACCATCATCCGCGGCATGGGCGAGTTGCATCTCGATATCATCCGCGACCGGCTGGAGATCGAATGGGGCGTCAAGGCGCGCCTCGGGCGTCCGCAGGTGGTTTACCGCGAGACCGTGCACACCACCGCGGAGTCGGAGGCACGCTTCGAACGGGTCGTAGCCGCACGCCCGGTTGCCAAAGAGGGTGCCAAGCCGAAGGCGGCGGAGAAGGAGGAGGAGCTGGTCCTGGGTGCGGCACGCGTCCGCGTGGCCCCACTGGGACGCGGCGAGGGGGTGAGGTTTCGTCTCGACCTGCCGGCTCCACCGCCGGAGCTGCCGGAAAAGATCGCCAGGCAGCTGCCCGAACTCGGGGAGGCCGCACTGCGGGGCGTGCGCGACGGCGCGGGCTCCGGTCCGTCGGGCTACCCGATGGCCGATCTCGAAGCCGTGGTGACCTGGGTCGAGCCACCGACGACGACGCTATCCGGGCCTCCGCTTGGCTATCAGATCGCTGGGGGAGAGGCATTCCGAAAGGCTTGCGTGGAAGCCAAGCCCGCCCTGCTCGAACCGATCATGCAGGTGGAGGTGGTGGTGCCTGAGGAGTTCATGGGAGCCCTGGTCGGTGACCTGAACGCCCGCCATGCGCAGATTGAGGACCTCGGCTTTCGCGGCAACAAGCGCACGATCTTAGCTAAGGTTCCGCTCAAGCAGCTGTTCGGCTATGCCACGGCGATTCGGTCGGCCTCCCAGGGGCGTGCGACCTTCAGCATGCACTTTGCCAAATACGATGCCTGGGACTAAACAGGGTCGCATTGATGTGTGATGATTCGTCAGCCGAGGAAGCCGCGAGGAGCCCGCGGAGCATACGTTTTGTATGTGAGCAGGCACCGCAGCGGCTGACGAAGGATCACGGATGAGCACGCATCAATGCGACCCTGTTTAGGCACCGTGACCGTTGCCGCTGCTGGTCTTCTGCAACGTCTTGAGCGTCGTCTCGAGGGTCCGCAGGGTGGCGCGCAGATCTCGCACCTCCTCCTGAGTGGCCAGCTTGAACACCTTGGCGAAGCGCTTTTTGCGCGCGTCGACCACCGCCTCGACCGTCCCACGCAGCTGGAACGCTCCCATCATGACCTTCATCACGTTGGGATTCGCCATCAGTTTCATCACACGGGGATTGCCCATCAGTTTCATCCCTTCGCGCATGGCGGTTTCGCGCAAACTCTTTAAATCGAACATACCCAGCCCCCTTTTCGGCCGCTTTCATGGCACGGTCCGAGCCAGTGTGTCAAACCGCTCGACCTTGCTGCCCCTGCAGTCGAATGTTACATAGCCCCCATGGGCCACTGCGATCACAAGCACCACGCCCCCTCGTCGGTGCGAGTCTTTGTGATCACCATTTCCGACACGCGAACCGAAGCCAACGACACGGGGGGGGATCTCGCTTGCGAACTTCTCCGCGCCGCCGGTCAAGAGCTGGCCGGCCGCCGCATCCTGCGCGACGAGCCGAGTGAAATCGCCGGGCAGGTCCGCGCACTCTGCGACCCGGGTAGCGCCGACGTGGTGATCACGACCGGAGGCACTGGCCTCTCGCGCCGCGACTCCACCTACGAGGCGATCACCGGACTCTTCGAGAAACGCATCGACGGTTTCGGCGAGCTATTCCGTATGCTCTCCTATCAGGAGATTGGATCCGCGGCGATGCTCTCGCGCGCCGTCGCTGGTCTACGCAATGGAACCGCGATCTTTGCCCTGCCCGGCTCCCCGGCAGCCGTGCGCCTGGGTCTAGAAAAATTGATTTTGCCCGAGCTCGGTCACCTCGCCTTTGAGCAGCGACGGTAATGCACCTCCCGCTCGTTGACGCTCAGGCGCGCCGGATCTCCTACCTGCGCCTTTCGCTGACCGACCGTTGCAACTATCGCTGCACCTACTGCATGCCCGAAGCGGGCGTGCCTCTTTCGCCCAAGGCCGAAGTCCTGACCCTCGAAGAGCTGGCGCGCGTCGTGAAAGTGCTACGCCAGGTCGGCGTCCGAGCGGTTCGCTTGACCGGTGGCGAGCCTACCGTGAGGCACGGGCTGGTCGATTTGGTCGCGAACCTGGCGGAGCTGGATTTGGATGATCTGGCGATGACCACCAATGGCCACACCCTCGCAGACCTGGCGCCCGCTTTGCACCGCGCCGGCCTGCGGCGCCTCAATGTTTCGATCGATACGCTCGATCCGGTTCGCTTTCGAGCCATTACGCGCTGGGGCGATCTGGGGCGTGTGATCAATGGGGTCGAAGCGGCGAAAGCAGTCGGATTTCGCAACACGAAAATCAACGTCGTGGCGCTGGCGGGCTTTAACGATGCGGAGCTGCCCGAGATCGCGTCGTGGGCCTGGGAACATGATGCTACCCCCCGCTTTATCGAGTGGATGCCGATGTCGGATGGCGAACTATTCGCACCCGGAGCATTTCTGCCCGCGGCGATAGTGCGCGAGCGGCTGGTCCAGGCCTTTGGTCCCCTCCGGCCCGATCAGCCCAGCGATCTGCCCGGCGTAGGCCCGGCCCGCTATTACCGAACCAGATCGGGGGAGCGTGTCGGAATCATCAGTGCTGTCACCGAGCCTTTCTGTGAAACGTGTAACCGCGTGCGCCTCTCCGCGACCGGCCAGCTGCACACCTGTTTGGCCCGTGATGAATCGATCGATCTGCGCACGCCGCTACGCAGCGGTGCCAGCGATGACCAACTCCTTCAATCCATCCGCGCCGGTGTCCAGGCCAAGGCCACGGGCCACGAGTTCCAGCCAAGCGGCTGCGGCGGTCCGCGCCAACACATGGTCGCCATCGGGGGATGAGCTGAACCGCGACCCAGCTGCCGCTGGCATCACGCTCT
The DNA here is from genome assembly GCA_023248875.1 of Myxococcales bacterium. GTDB lineage: Bacteria > Myxococcota_A > Polyangia > Palsa-1104 > SHYY01 > JAHFDT01. Next base: position 3,867 of record JAHFDT010000081.1, read on the forward strand.
TCAATGTACTAAAACCCTGCTATGCGCAGCCGCTCCCAGCGGATCCTGCTCGCCGCCATAAGCATTGCCGCCGTCGGTGGTGCGCTGTTCTATGTACTGGGATCGACCGCTACCAGTGCCTTTGAGTACTACAAGCATGTCGATGAGATTGTGCCCGACGAGAAAGCTTGGCTCGGCAAGGCGCTCGAGCTCCATGGCTTCGTCCAGCCCGGTTCGGTGATGAAGCGCCTCGACCGCGACCACCAGCAGCTCGAATACCGCTTCGTCGAGACCAACTGCAACCAAACCCTCCACGTGTTCTACGCCGGCACCGTCCCGGACACTTTCAAGGACGGCGCCGAAGTGGTGGTCAAAGGCAAGCTCGCAGCCGACGGATTTCACGCCACCGAAATCATGGCCAAGTGCCCATCCAAGTATCAGGCGACCGCCCAGGCGACCCCCTCCAGGATGTGTTCCCGCAGCGATTCGGCGGGGAAGTAGCCATGTTCAGCAACCCTGTCGCTGACTTTGGTGAGCTCGTCCTATTGCTCACGCTGATCGCCGCCTGCTACGCGGGTGCCGCCTGCGCCGCGGGAGCTCGCCGCAGGTCCCGGCGCCTCATCGAGTCGGGCCTCCAGGCCACCTACGCCACCGCCGCCCTGCTCACACTCGCCTCCTCTGTCATTTTCTTCGCGATCTTTTCCAACGACTACTCGATCAAATACGTCCACCACTACTCCGACGCGACCATGCCCTGGTACTACCAGCTCACCTCCTACTGGGGCGGGCTCGATGGCTCGATGATGTTCTGGGCGTGGCTGCTAGCGCTGTTTGCGGCGCTAGCCGTTTATGTGAACCGCGAGCGCCACCGCGAATTGATCCCGTGGGTCGCTACGATTTTGATGGGCGTGCTGGTCTTTTTTCTCCTCCTTCTCATCTTCGCCAAGCGACCTTTCGATGTCTTCCTGACGGCGCCACCCAAAGCCGGCAAGGGGCTCAACCCTCTACTGCAAGACCCCTACATGGCATTCCACCCCCCCTCGCTCTACATCGGGCTGGTCTCCTGCGCAGTCCCGTTCGCCTTCGGCCTCGCCGCGCTCATCACCGGACAGCTCGACGACTCCTGGCTGCGTTCGGTGCGCCGCTGGGTGCTGGTCTCCTTCTTCTTTCTCTCGCTGGGCCTAGTGCTCGGCATGGCCTGGGCCTACCACGTGCTCGGCTGGGGCGGCTATTGGGGCTGGGACCCGGTCGAGAACGCTGGCGCCCTCGCCTGGTTCACCTGCACCGCCTTTTTGCATTCGGTGATGGTGCAGGAGCGGCGCGGCATGCTGAAGGTATGGAACGTGTTTCTCGTCATCAGCAGTTTTCTCCTGACGATGATCGCCACCTTCCTCACCCGTTCCGGCATCGTCCAATCGGTGCACGCCTTTGGCTCCGACCCGGTGCTGAAGATGAGCTTCCTCGCCTTCCTCGGGGTGGCCGCACTCCTCTCCTACGGTCTTTTGCTATACCGGCTACCACTGCTCCGCTCGCGCGGCCAGCTCGACTCCTGGGTCTCGCGCGAGTTCGCTTTTCTCGTCAACAACTGGATCCTTCTCAGCGCCGCGCTCTTCATTCTGATCGCCACGCTCTTTCCCACGCTCTCGGAGACAGTCACCGGCACGCGCATCAATCTCGCGGCCCCCTTCTACAACCTCTGGATGGTACCGATCGGTTTGACCCTGCTCTTTCTCACCGGCGTCGGACCACTCATCGCCTGGCGGCGCGCCACCCCCTCACACCTCGTTGATCAGTTCGCGGTTCCCATCAGTGCAGGATTCGTGACTGCACTGGTCTTAGCGCTGATCCCAGGACTGGCGGCGCGGACGCCGATTTTCCATGAAAAGCTTCAGCTGCCGGTCGCGCTGATCAACTTCTCACTGTGCGCCTTTGTGCTCGCCAGCATCGGCCAGGAATTCTATCGCGGCACGCAGGTCCGCCAAACCCACACCCAGCTCGATTTCTTCACCTCCCTGGTGGGTCTGGTAGTGCGCAACAAGCGGCGCTACGGCGGCTACCTCGTGCACGTTGCGATCGTCGTGATGTTCATCGGCTTTGGCGGTAACTCCTACAAGCAGGAGACCGAGGTGACGCTCGAGGCGGGCCAGCAGGCCCAGCTCGGCCGCTATACGGTACGTTTCGATGGGCTACGCACGGAAGAGACAATCGAGCGAAGAAGCCTCATCGCCGACTCGACCGTGCTCATCGGGGGGAAAGAGCTAGCGCACGTTACGCCCGCCAAGTGGTACTTCGCCCACCATGAAGAGGAGCCGGTGACCCACGTCGAAATCCGCCGCGGTCCGCGCGAAGACCTCTATCTCACGCTCAACGGTTTCGACGCCCAGGCCAAGCTCATCAACCTCAAGATCGTCGTCAATCCGCTGGTCAACTGGATCTGGATTGGCTTCCTCCTGCTGATGTTCGGCACAGTGCTCGCCTACGCTCCGGAACGAGCGCTCCAGCTCGCTGCACGGCAAGCCAAGACCGCTGCCGTGGGATCGACTGCGGCCTTGGCCCTGTGGGCGTTTACTGGTGTACCAGCCTATGCCGACGAAATGCATTCGGAAGCACACGAAGTACGCGCTGCGCCCCGATCGCCGACGGAAAACGACATTTTTCACAAGATCGTCTGCATGTGCGGCACCTGCGGCAGGCAGCTCCTCGCCGATTGCACCTGCGGCACTGCGGCCAAGATGCGCGACGAGATTTCGCAACTACTCTCCGCCGGCAAGACGGCCGAGGAGGTGATCGCCCACTACCTGCAAAAGTATCCCGGCGAATCAGCCCTGGCGATGCCGATCGACCGCGGCTTCAATCGCCTGGCCTGGATCCTTCCCTACGGTGCACTCTTGGCGGGCATCGGACTGCTGGCCCTGATCGCCTCGCGCCAGCGGCGCCGCACTGCGACCGCGCCAATTGTCCCCACCGCGCCCGACGATCTCACACTCGGCGCGAGACTCGACGATGAGCTCGATGATCTGGATTAAACGCCTTTCCTTCGGGCTAATCCTGTTCGCGCTCGGTGGCGCATTTTTTCTGGGCGCAGCGATAGCGGCACTGCTCCTCGCCGCCCTTTCGCTGCTGCTGGTTCTGTGGCTGCTGCAGCGCACAGCTAACTCCATCCTCCACGAGCCTCCCACCGAGACGCAGCGCGCCACCGGACGACGCCGCAAGGAGCTCGAGAGAGAAAAGCAGGATCTCCTCAAGGCGATCAAAGAGATTCAATTCGATCACGAAATGCACAAGCTCTCCGATGAGGACTTCCACGCGCTCACGGCGACCTATCGCGGCCGCGCACTGCGGGTGATGCGCCAGCTCGATGAGAGCGGCGACGACTATCGGCAGCTCATTGAGGCCGATCTGGCCGCCCTTCGAGACTCGCAATGAAAGCCCTGTTCGTCGTTCTCCTGCTGGCGATTCCGGCCTCGGCTCAGCCGATGATGATCGACCCCAGCCGGATGTCGGGCATTCCGAGGCCCGATCCCGCCCAAGCCGCGGGCTCCATCAGCGTGCGCGTGATCCGGGGTGATTTCGCCCATCCCATGGCCGGCGAAGAGGTGCTGCTCGAAGGGCCCGGTGGCACGCGCCACGAGAAGAGTGATGTCACCGGGCATGCAGTCTTTAGCGAACTCGAACCCGGCGCCTATCGCGCCCGCGTCACGGCCTTCGGTCAGACGATCAGCTCTCAACCGATGGAGTTGCCGGCATCACCCGGCCTCCGTGTGATGCTGGTCTTTCCCGCCGAGGCACGCGCAGAAGAGCCACCCACGCACGACGTTAGCCTGCTCACCCTCGGCAGCACTTCGCACTTCATCTTCGAGGTAAAAGACGAGAGCGTCGAGGTGGTCGAAAACCTGGTCATCACGAATTCCGGCACCGCGCCTTATGATCCCGGCCCGAACGGTCTGCGTCTGCCCTTGCCCGCCGATGCCACCGGCCTACAGACGGCGCCCGACGCCCCAGCCTCCCTCACCCTAGAGGGGACGAGCGCGGTCTGGCACGGACTGATTCCGCCGGGCACTACCTCGCTCACCGTCGGCTTCCTCTTGCCCCAGCGCGACCACACCGTCGAGCTGCAGCAAACTCTGCCGCTCGGTCTCGAGCAGGTGGCCCTGATCGCCGACAAATATCCCGGCATGTCGATCGAGGGCAATGACCTCGTCACCAGCGAACGAGCGATGGGCGGACGCAACTTCGCTTTGGCGCGCGGCCCGGGGGTGTCGGCTGGTGGAACGATCCGATTGAGGCTATCGGGCCTGCCGCACGCTTCCCCCTTTTGGCGCTACGCTGTCGCGGCCACTGCCGGACTCATTGCGCTCGGAGGTTTTTTCCTGGCCTGGACGGCGCGGCGACGACCGGCTGAGCTTGCGCTCACAGCGAACCGCGCCCAGCTGCTCGAAAAACTCGCCGCCCTGCCCAACGAAAAGTCCCCCGACCGCGACGCGCTGGTGGCCGAGCTCGAGCGGATCTACCGCCAGCTCGACGGAGATCCGGCGTGACGTCACCCACTTTGGAAGCGATCCGCTGTAGCCGCATCTTCAGCGGCCAGCGTGCGCTGGCCAACACCGATCTCGCTTTTATCGCTGGCCAATCGGTGGCCCTGCTCGGCCCCAATGGGGCCGGCAAGTCGACCCTGCTCGGGATCCTGGCGACCTTGGTGCGCCCTTCGACCGGAGAGGTGCGACTCGACGGCCAGACGATCGGGTCCAGCCAGCGTAGCGCCCTCGGCCTCGCTGCCCATGAGACGCTCTGCTATGGGGATCTCACGGGGCGCGAAAATCTGGCGCTGTTCGCCCGTCTCTATTCGGTGAGCGATCGTACCCGGGTCGACGGGCTGCTCGACCGCCTCGACCTACTGGAAGCGGCCGACCGCCCTGCCCGTAGCTATTCCCGCGGCATGCAGCAGCGCTTGGCGCTCGCCCGTGCTCTCCTCCACCGGCCTCGCATCCTGCTGCTCGATGAGCCCTTCTCGGGTCTCGATTCTGCGGGAGTGGAGCTCTTGCGCGCCATCCTGGCGGAGGAGCGGACGCGCGGCACGCTACTCATCACCATCACGCACGACCTCGGCGCGATCGCCGGGCTCGTCGACCGTGCGATCGTGCTGCGCTACGGCCGCGTCGTCTTCGATGGTCCTGCACCCCATTCCGGCGATGAGCTGCGGGCGCTCTACGCCGAGCAGGCTCGTGGAGTCGCCACATGAAGTTCGTGCGATCGGTGCTGGCCATCACTGCCAAGGAGCTGCGCATCGAACTGCGCACGCGCGAGGTGGTCGTGGCGATGGCCTTCTTTGCCGCCCTCGTGCTGCTGCTGTTCGCCTTCGCTTTGGTGCACGAAGGACGAACTGCGCCGGACGCCGCCGCCGGCATCCTCTGGATCGTCATCGCGCTTGCCGGCACGCTCGGGCTATCACGCGCCTTTGACCGGGAGCGTGAGGGGAATCCACTAGCGGCGCTGCTTTTGGCCCCCATCGATCGCCCCGCCATCTACGTCGGCAAGCTGCTCGCCATGCTCATTTTTCTCGCGCTCACCGAGCTGGTCACCGTGCCCCTGGTTGCCCTGCTCTTCGACGCTCCCCTGCTCGCCCATCCGATCCAACTCATCGCACTGCTCGCGCTCGGCAGCATCGGTTTCGCCGCCACCGGATCGCTGTTCGCCGGCGCGCTGGTACGCAACCGCGCACGCCACCTGCTGCTCGGGATCCTGCTCTATCCCTTGGTGCTCCCCGTGCTCATGGCGGGCGTGCGCGGCACCCAGGCTCTCCTTGTCCTTCCCGAGCCCGATCTCCTCGTCTTGGGCACCTGGACCAGGATTCTTGTGCTATTCGATGTGGCGATGGTGACTCTTTCGCTGTGGGTCTTCGAACCGCTGGTGGTTGCCGAATGAAACGCGACGGCCTGTTTGGAATAGCCATCGCACTCCTCGCAGTCGCCTTCGTGCTGGTGCCGAGCTGGATTCTGGCCGCGCCCCTACCGCTCAATCCCAACGGTCTGCCGATGGCCTATGCACAGAAGATTTTCTATTTTCATGTCGCCGTCGCCTGGTGCGCCTTCTTGTCAGTTTTTGTTTGTGCCGGTGGCAGCGTATTTCAACTCGCCAAACGTTCGCCGCGCGGGGACGCAGTCGCCATTGCCGCCGCCGAGCTGGTGGTGGTATTCGGCCTCTGCACCCTGGTCACTGGACCGCTCTGGGCGCGCAAGGAGTGGGGCGTCTGGTGGGTCTGGAAAGACGTGCGCCTGGTCACCATGCTGATCTTATGGATCACCTTCCTCGCCTACCTCTTCGTGCGACGCTACGGTGGCCCCGGATCTGAACAGCTCGCCTCGGGTCTGGCACTATTTGGCGCGGTCAACGTCCCTATCGTCTATCTGTCGGTCTTCTTCTGGCGGACGCAGCATCCCCAGGGCAAGGTAGTCGGCAGCCTCGATCCGGCGATGCGGGCGCCCTTCTGGCTCTCCTTGGCCGCATTTTCGATCTTATATGGAGTGCTGTTTTTCCTACGGCTGCATCTCGAGCGACAGCGTCAGCGCCTGGCCGAGGCGCAGCTGGCCGCCCAAGATGCCGGCCTCGTGAGGTGGTGATGAAAACTCTTCTGTGCCTACTGCTTTCGACCGGCCTCGCGCTGGCCGAGGAGTGGAAATCCGCCGACCTGCGGCCAATGATGGGCCCGGGCGAAGGATTCCAATCGACCACCTTGGTCACCGCCGGCTACGCCTTCATCTGGCTGCTAGTGCTTGCTTTCGTCACATCCGTTTGGCTGCGCTCGCGGCGGATCGATCGCGAGCTCCGTGCTCTGGAAGAATCGATCGCCGACCCATCGCGAGTCGAGCGGTAATTGGCACGGCGCCTCAGCATCGTCGCTGTCCTGCTCATCGGAATGGCGGTCGGCTATCTCTCGGCCCGTGGCCTCGAGCCCACCACTGCCCACTTCCTCTTCATCCCGGCGGTGGGACTCGTCGGTCTGGTGATCGGCTTCGTGCTCGGCGGTCGCGCCGCCGAGGATACGCGAGCGGGACGAGATCGCGCCGAACAGGCCAAGGCCGCACGCCGAGGGCACTGATGGAGGAGACCGTCACCTGCCCCTACTGCGGCGAACCGACCGATATCACCGTCGATGAAGAGGGCAGCGCACGCCAGGAGTACATCGAAGATTGCTGGGTCTGTTGTCGGCCGATCACCGTGGTCATACTCGGGGATGAAAAGGGCGATCGGCGCCTGACCATACACCGTGGCGACGGCTGAGCAGTACGAGAAAACCCAGAAGCGATTGACAGCGCCGCGTGGACGCGGCTAAGTACATTCACCCTCGAGGAGAATGCCATGTTCGATCTCAATCTGACCGATGAACAGAACGCCTTCATCCAGACCGCTCGCGATTTCGCCCGCAAGGAGATTGCCCCAGTGGCCGGCCAGCTCGATGAGGAGGGCAAGTTTCCTCACGAGATCTGCAAGAAGGCCTTTGAGACCGGCCTCCTCAATTTCGAGATCCCCGAGGCCTACGGCGGCCTGGGGCTCCAAAGCCTCACCCACTCGCTGATCCTCGAGGAGATCGCTTGGGCCTGCCTCGGTGTGAACACCACGCTCGCCGCCAATTCGCTCGGCTCGATGCCGCTCATCATCGCCGGCAGCGAAGAGCAGAAGCGCAAGTATTTTGGGCAGCTTTTAGCCGGCACCGATGGCCGTCCGGTCTATTGCGCCTACGCCTGTTCGGAGCCGGATGCCGGATCGGACGTCGCCGGCATGCGCACCCGCGTGGAGAAGCGTGGCGATGGCTATGTCCTCAACGGGCAGAAGCGCTGGATCACCAATGGCGGCGTCGCCAGCTGGGTCACTACCTTTGCTACATTTGATCCCAAGCTCAAGCACAAGGGGATCACCTGCTTCGTCGTCGATATGAACACGCCCGGCGTGAAGGTGGGCAAGAAAGAGAACAAGATGGGTCAGCGCTGTTCGCTGACCAGTGACATCATCTTTGAGGACGTGGTCGTGCCGAAAAGTGCGCTGATCGGCGAAGAGGGCGGCGGCTTCAAGATCGCGATGAAGACCTTCGACCGCTCGCGCCCCTGGATCGCTTCGGGGGCAGCGGGCGTCATTCGGCGCGCGCTCGACGAGAGCCGCGCCTATTCGCTCGAGCGCAAAACCTTTGGCGTGCCGATCGCGCAGCATCAGGCGGTGCAGTTCATGCTCGCCGAGATGGCCATTGCCTACGAGACCACTCGCCTCCTTTATATGAAGGCGGCCTGGATGATCGATCAGGGCAAACTCGACTCGATCGTCTCCTCCTACGCCAAGGCTTACGGCGCCGATGCGGCGATGCGCGTGACCACCGATGCCGTGCAGATTTTCGGCGGCTATGGCTATACGAAGGAATATCCCGTCGAGAAGTTGATGCGCGACGCGAAGCTGCTACAGATCTATGAGGGCACTTCGCAGATCCAGCGGATAGTGATCGCGCGCAACCTACTCGCGGAGAAGTAGCCGCTCTATTGATTGGGCTGGTTGCCGCGGGTAAAGACGCTGACGCGATCGAGCCCCTTCTTCGGGCTGCTCTTCTTCATGTCGATCGATCCACGATAGTCCGGAACCGCGATCATGATGTGCGGCCGATTGCCCCAATTCACCCGCGCAGTAAACAGCCGCTTGGTCCCCGCCATCGGCTTATCGAGCGTCACTTTGTAAGGGAAGCGTCCCCACCCCTGCTGCTTGACAGCCTTTTGTGCCAGTCGTTTGGCGTAGCCATCGGTAATCTTCTGCGGAGCGCTGTGAGCCGGCGCAGCGGCAAGCATCGAAACGAGCGAAAGTGCGGTAAGAATATTTTTCATAACTAGACCCTCCTTAGGTGTGGGCGGCCCATGCAACCATGGAGCCAACAAGAACCCTAACGATTCTGCGCCCGCTTTCAGAGAATCGCGTAGTCAGGCGACAACAGTGGTCAGCTATCTCCGTCGAAAGGCCGCATGTCCGGGGTAGCGCTGCGCTCGACCGAGCTCATCGGCGATCCGCAGCAGGCGATTGTACTTCGCCACCCGCTCGGAGCGCGACGCGGATCCGGTCTTGATCTGCCCCGCGCCTGTCGCCACCGCCAGATCTGCGATGAAGGTATCCTCGGTCTCGCCCGAGCGGTGCGAAATCACCGCGGTGTAGCCAGCGTGCTGGGCCATTGTGACCGCATCGAACGTCTCGGACAGCGTGCCGATCTGATTCACCTTGATCAGAATCGAATTGGCGATGTTCTCCCGAAGGCCCCGCTCGAGCCGCGCCACATTGGTGACGAAGAGATCATCGCCCACCAGCTGCACAGTGCTACCGATCCGCTCGGTCAAGAGCTTCCAGCCAGCCCAGTCGTCCTCGGCCATCCCATCCTCGATCGAAACGATCGGATAGCGCGCGGCCAAGCCGGCATACCATTCCACCAGATCGGCCGCTGAACGGGCGCGGCCGCCGAGCGTGTACTTCCCCGTGGCACGATCGTAGAGCTCGCTCGCCGCCACATCGAGCGCGACCGCAACATCTTTCCCGGCCGCATAGCCGGCCTGGCCGATCGCTTCGACCAGCGCATCGAGCGCCGCCTCGTTCGACGGCAGGTCGGGCGCAAAGCCCCCCTCGTCGCCCACGCTGGTGCGCTGCTTTTGCGCCGCCAACACCTTCTTCAAGTGGTGAAACACCTCCACGCCAGCGCGCAGAGCATCGGCAAAGTTCGGCGCACCTTGCGGCACCACCATGAACTCCTGCACATCGACGTTGTTATCGGCGTGGGCGCCGCCGTTGATGAGATTCATGAGCGGCACCGGTAAGAGCCGCGCGCCCGCCCCGCCCAGCCAGCGGTAGAGCGGCAGACCCAACGACTCGGCGGCAGCGCGTGCGGTCGCCAGCGACACGCCCAGCATGGCGTTCGCGCCCAGCTTCGACTTGTTGGGCGTACCATCGATCTCGAGCAGGGTCTGGTCCACCTGCGCCTGCTCTGCAGCATCGAGCCCCACCAGAGCGGGCGCGATCAACTCCTCGACATGTTGCTTGGCCTTGAGCACGCCCTTGCCGAGGTAACGCTTGGTATCGCCATCACGCAATTCGAGCGCCTCGTGCTCGCCGGTCGAGGCGCCCGACGGCACCGCCGCGCGCCCCACCGCCCCGCCGGTGGTCGCCACTTCGACCTCCAGCGTGGGATTGCCACGCGAGTCGAGGATTTCGCGCGCCCTCAGTTCCAATATCTCAGTCATAGCACCCGCCTGTTCTCGAATTGGAAGCGCATTTTTGGGCGGCGGCCGGCAAGTGTCAACAGTGCATGGGCTTTCTATGCATGGGCTTTCATCGTGAGCTTGCCATGGCCGGGCGCATGGTCTACAGATCCGCCCGATGGACACAGACATACTGATCGTCGGAGGCGGCTTCACCGGTGCGGCCCTCGCGGCGGCACTCAGCGATGGGCGCCGGCGCATCACGGTGCTGGAGGCGCGCGCCGGCAAGAATCCCCGTTTCGCCGGCGAGCTGATCCACCCGACCGGCGTCGATGTGCTCGACCGCTACGGCCTTCTGGCACCGCTGGCAGCCACCGCCGGCACGCCCGCGCTCGGCTTTGCCGTGGTCCGCTCGACCGGGGCACCGGCGACGCTTCTGCCCTACGCCGAGATCCCGGGGGGGCGGCCGGAGGGCTTGGCGATCGAGCACCATACAATGGTAGCCAAGCTGCGTCAGTTGGCGGCGGCCCGACCGGGTATAGAGCTCCGCACCGGCATACGCGTCGCCGATGTGGTGCGCGATGACGCGCGCGTGGTGGGAGTGCGAACCGAAGAGGGCGAGGTGTTCCGTGCCCGGCTGACGCTTACCGCGGAGGGGCGCCACTCCAAGTTGCGCGGCCTCCTGGGCATCGTAGAGCAGGCGAAGCTGCTCTCCTTTACCGCCGCAGTGCTGGCGGAGGAGACCACCCTGCCCCATCCCGGCTACGGCCATATTTTCTTGGGCGCATGGGGTCCCATTCTCGCTTACGGCATTGGCGATGGCCAGGTGAGGATGTGCCTCGACCTCCCGGCAGCCACCGAGGGTGGCGCCAAAGGAGCATCCGCAGTGACCGAGCGGCTGCGCATCGATTATGCGCCACACGTGCCTGAGCCGCTGCGTAGCGCCATGCTGCGATCGCTGGCGATGCGCCCCCCGGAAATGGCGGCCAACCAGGCGATCAGGACCAAACGCTGCGTCGCACCCGGAATCGCTCTCGTCGGCGAATCGGGCGGCTGCTCGCATCCTTTGACGGCCGCGGGTATGACGATCTGCCTCACCGATGTCCAGATCCTGGCCGAAGAGTTGGCCCCGATCGAACTGGCTCCATACGCTGTGGACGCAGCGCTCGAACGGTATCAGAGGCGACGCTACCGCTTCGTTCGAGCGCGCGAAGTGCTCACCGATGCGCTCTATGAGGTATTCCGTGGTAGCGAAGATTCGACCCGCGCCATTCGCCATGGGATTTTCCGCTACTGGGATGGCAGCCAGCGGGCGCGCGCCAGTTCGATGGCGCTGCTCTCGGGCGCTGAATCGGGGCTCCCCCAGTTCCTGTCGGAGTATGTGCGCGTCGTGCACCAGTCGGTGAGCGGCGTGGTACGCGGCCAAGTCAACGATCCCTCGCTGCGCGGGCGCGTTCGTTCGCTGCGCGGAATTTCCACCAAGGCTCTCGAGAAGCTATCCTACGTCGTCGATGGGGTGCGCGAAGGCGCATTGCGATAGTCTTGCGGCTCCTCTGCTGAGCAGGTATGTTTCGCGCGCTTCGCGAAAGGACGCTTGATGGCGCGCGAAAAAAAAGAGGATGTCCCCAAGGAGATGCCCGGTTTCAGGATCTGGCTGGAAGAGGCCTGGCACGGCTGGCTGAAATCGATCGCTGGAGTTCTGCTGCTGCTGGCCGCCTATCTCGCCTACAACAACAACCTGCTGCGTGAAGCCAATGCGGGGCTGGCGGCCGTAGCGCTGATCGTCGGCGGCTCGCTTTGGAGCGCGTTGGCGCCAGTTTTTGGCCTGGTGGAAAAACGCTTCCACAGACTCGTGCTCGGCCTCTTTGCCGCGATCTGGGCGGTGACCATCGCCTATCCAGTGCTGCAGCGCGCGTTTCCCTCGCAGCCCCTCGCCGAGCCGGTCCGCGTGGGGGACTGCATTCGCTACAAGGACAACGACAAGCGGGAGTGCGCGGAGGAGCGCAAAGAGGTGACTGCCAAGATCGACCGCTCTACCGGCCCCTTTGAAATTGTGGTGGATGGCACCATCGCGGGCCAGGGCGACGCCGAAGTGGCGTACCACTTGGACCTGACCGGCGCCGACAATTCCGAAGACCACCTCGATGGAATGTTGAGCCGCGCCATGTGGCACCAGCGCACCAGCCGCCGCGGCACGGGAGGCCGGATGGTGCAGAGCGAGCACACCGAGGAGTCGCACCGACTTACCGTGCATGGCTCTTCGATCAAGATCGCCGCCGATGTCCCATCGGACCATCTGGAGCACGGGCTGGCCATCACCTTTCGCTCGAGCGGGATCGACCCGCGTCTCTTTTTCGGATTGGCGCTGTTGTGCATGATCCTCGGTGTGGTACTCGACTATCGCTTCGCCGACAGCAAGGTGAAGACCTACCTCGGACTGACCGGCGGCTTCCTCGCGGTCTTCGCCTGGCGGTTTCATGAAGTCGCCACTCCCCACAACCTGGTGCGCATGGCGGTGGAAGCAGCCCTGGTCGCCCTACCCGGCCTTGTGATCGGTTGGTTGGCCTCGGTGATTGCCAAGAGCTTCCGCCCGAAAACCAAGCGGATCACTCGGTAGCTCCC
>JAHFDT010000266.1 GCA_023248875.1 Myxococcales bacterium
GACACGGATGATGCCTTCGGCGCGCAGCTTGACATCGTGGGCGCCGGTGGCCATGTCGGCGGTGCCGCGATAGAGCGGCAGACCGAGGTCAAAATGCAGATCGTGGTAGAGGTTGGCGCCGGTCGAGGAGATGTAGTCGACGAAGCCCTTGCGCATGAGCGGCGTGATCACCGACGAAAGGCCGGCCGGCGTCAACGCACCGGAGAGCGAGAGACCGATGGTCGCACCCGCGTCGATGGCGCGCACCATCAGCTGGCAGGCTTCGCGCAGGCGCGCCGCATTGTAGGCGCTGAAGTAGGTGTCGATGAGGGCGGCGACCTCTTCACTTCCCCCCTCCATGGGGGGGGGTGCAGACGGCGTTTTTCGTGCAACATTATTTGGTCGCCGTGGGAGGTGCGGCCCCGCCGTAGAAGGCCCAGCCAAAGATCTGGCGCTTGTTGGGACGGCCAAAGAGGCCCACCTGACCGGTGATGGGCACTTTCAGGTCGAGCGTGATCTGCGGCGTCGCCTCGGTCAAAAGGCCCCCGTTGGGAAAACAGAGCATGCCGCGGGTCAGATAGACGTTGACGGGACCGGGAACCATGACCGTCGTGTAGGTGGGCCGCGTCTGCCAGCGGATGCAGTTATTGTAGCGATCGTAGTTGGCACAAAAGGTTTCGCTCCCCGTTGGACGGGTTTCAGGCACCAGCCCCTGGAAGGTTTGGTAGGTGGGCGGTTCCGCCTGTACTGTTGGTGTTTCCAGCGGCGACATATTGGGAACCGTGAGACGCGCGTCGACGCCGGAAAGATCGATCGCGGCCAATTCGTGCAGCGCCAGGCCGAAGCAGATCTGGTTCGGGTCGGCCGAGGCCATGAGCACCTCGTCGTTCATCGATCCCGGCGGCAGCCCGTGGTGCTGCTCGGCCCAGTCGTGGGGATGAACGATGCGGTGGGGATCGACGGCGCGCGCGGTGAGCGGGTTGCGGATCCGAACATCCGGCTCGTGAGCACAGCCCGCCGCCAGGGCTGCTGCGAAGAGAACGTTTTTCATTTCAAAATCCCTTCGGTGCATCGGTGCCGGACTTGTTGAAACAGAACTTGGCGATGCCCCAGCCGGCGGCGATGAAGAGCGCGGTGAGAAGCCCACCGAGGTCGTGGGCAAGATCATGGTCGGAGCCGGCCATGCCGTAGACATTGGAGTAGTGGTTGCTGACCATGAAGAACATCAGCGGCATCGACATGTAGGTGTTGTGCTTGGAGCGCAGTCCCGCGAGTGCCACCGCCGCAGCATCGGGCGCCTGCCCCTCCTTGATCGCGGCGATGATTCTTCGCTGGTTCGGCCAGATCCGCATCCAGACGTTGGCGGCCATGAGGGTGCCGAGCAGCGCGCCCATGTGGATGAAGACCGCGCGGCCGGAAAAGAGCCGGCCAAGCCCCATCGCCACAACGGCAGCCAGCACCAGCGAGACGACCGCGCCCGCCATCTCCTGCTTGGCCATCTGCTTCCACAGGACGTCGTAAACGAGGAAGCCGAGCACCAGCACGCCGAGGCCGATGCTGGCACCGGTGCCCACACTCACCGGCGCGGGGGAAGAGAGCAGGGTGCCGCCCATGTAGTAGACCATGCCGAGTAGCAGGATGCCAGTGATGAAGGTGTAGGCTGCGCCCCAGCGGAACCAGTAGAGCGCGCGCGGCATCAGTTCGGGGACCACCTTTTTCTTGGAATCGGCGTCGTAGGTTTTGGCGACCTGCGCATTGACGAAGTTGAAGAACCAGAGGTGGCCGATCCACATGATTCCAGCGATGACATGTACCCAACGAAAAACCAGCTGCAGCCAGCTCGAGAGTTCAGGGTCCATTCGGGTCTCCTTGGTCGGGCCTTGGGGGATCGCTTGCCCGCCACAGGGTTATTCGGGAAGCGCGAGGATGTCAATGCGGCACTCGCCAATGCGGCACTCGCCAATGTGCTCTACCTCCTTCTCAACACCACCCAATGAGTGCTACTACCTCGCGCATGCCCAGCGAAATTCGCGTCCGCATCGCGCCTAGCCCGACCGGCGATCCCCACGTTGGCACCGCCTACATCGCGCTGTTCAATTACGTGTTCGCGAAAAAGCATGGCGGCAAATTTCTCTTGCGTATCGAGGACACCGACCAGACACGCTCGACGCTCGATTCGGAGGCGGCGATTTTGCGCGCGCTGCACTGGATCGGCCTCACCTGGGACGAGGGGCCGGATGTCGGTGGCCCCTATGGCCCCTACCGTCAGTCGGAGCGGACCGATCACTATCGCAGCGCGGCCGTCGATCTGATCGCGCGCGGCGCCGCCTACCCCTGTTTCTGCACGCCCGAGCGGCTCGAGTCGCTCAAGGCCGCACAGCGCGCCGCCAAGCAACCACCCGGCTACGATCGTCGCTGCCGCAGTCTCGATTCGGCCGAGGCCCAGGCGCGTAGAGCGAGCGAACCCCATACGGTGCGGTTGGCGATGCCCCGCGAGGGCGTCACGCGTTTCGTCGATGAGCTGCGCGGCGATGTGGAATTTTCCAACGCCACCATCGACGACCAGGTGCTGCTGAAATCGGATGGCTTTCCCACCTATCACTTGGCCAATGTCGTCGATGATCACCTCATGAAGATTTCGCACGTGATCCGCGCCGAGGAGTGGATCTCCTCGACGCCGAAACACGTGCAGCTCTATCGCGCGTTCGGCTGGGAGGCGCCGCTGTGGGTGCACATGCCGCTTTTGCGCAATGCCGATAAGTCGAAGATTTCCAAGCGCAAGAATCCGGTTTCGCTCGACTACTATCGCGATAGCGGCTTTCTGCCCGAAGCGCTGCTCAATTTCTTGGGTAACCTGGGTTTTTCGATCGGCGATAACCGCGAGAAGTTCACCGTCGCGGAGATGGTCGCCGGTTTCGATTGGAAAAAGGTGTCGCTCGGTGGACCGGTGTTTGACCTCGCCAAGCTGACCGATCTGAATGGGCAGTACATCCGTGAGTTGTCCGTCGAGGAACTTCTGAATCGGTTGCACAGTTGGCGACTGTCCGATGAGTATCTGCGGCGCGTGCTGCCGCTCGAGCATCAGCGGATCGAGCGGCTGGATCAGCTGATACCGGCCACCTCCTTTTTCTTCTCCGGCGATCTCGACCATCGCCCAGTGTTGGGCGAGCTGGTACCCCAAGGGCGCGACGGTGCGTCGACGGCCAAGGTGCTGGCCGATCTGGTCGAGGCGCTCGACAACGTGCGGCCGTGGGACAAGCAGGCGATCGAGCCGGTGTGCCGCAACTTTGCCGATAGCATCGGGTGGAAGACGAAAGAGCTATTCATGGCGATCCGCGTGGCGGTCACCGCGCGCACCGCCGCTCCGCCGCTATTCGATACGCTCGAGGTGGTGGGTAAAGAGCTGTGCCGCCGCCGGCTACGCAGTGCCGCCGAAATGCTGCGGACCGCGACGCCCTAAACTACTTCAGGACTTTCGGCGAGCCGTTGCCGTGGCCTTTGCCATCGGGGCCAAACCCCATGATGAACGGGCCCTGGCCGACCGTGGGGCGACCGATGGTATCGACGGGGCCGAACGCAGGGATCGGTTTGATCGTGAAGACCTTCTTATTGCGCGAATCGAGGTAGCGGCCCGAGTCGAGCTGGAACATCATCGCTTTGCCGTTGCGGCTCATCTTGCCCTTGACCTGCACGAATTCGCTGAGCTGATGGCCACCCCTGCCAATCATTCTCACGGTCTGGCGCGAAAGCCGTGTGCCAATGGGTGCACGCACGGTCAGTCCACCACCAGGCAGGCGCTCCTTGACGGTGCCCCGCTGCTCAACCGTCTTGAGCGCGACGCCGCGATTGGCAAACGCTGCGCCGGAGAGCAGCAGGCTGACGGTACCCAGAATCGTTCCGAAGGTCTTCATGGTGTTCCTCCAAGTTTGGTCCGGCCAAATGCAAACCCAGTGCCACCCGTCTTGTCGTATGATTCTGCCGGATGGGGCTTCAGAAGATGCCGGATGACAACCCTGAAAGCCGGCTGA
>JAHFDT010000082.1:0-15405 GCA_023248875.1 Myxococcales bacterium
GGAGCTTTCCAGCTGCGCTAAGGCGCCCGGCCGAAATAAACTGCGCAACTGGGCAGCCGAGTCATCCCTGCTCGCCTCGTTGCTCCCCGGTCAAATACGGAAAGTATTCTCCCTCGTCGCGCCTCGCGAATCAGGGCGCCTCGACCGCCGAGATGCGCAGTTTATTCCGGCCGGGCGCCTAACGTATTGACAAGCTCGGCTCCCCCCACCAGCATAGGGCGCTTGCGTTGTCTTCTTCTTTTCTTGGCTGTTGCCGGCTGCGCCGAGTTCAACGAATCGACCCGCGGCGTCAGCTATTCATCGAGCGCCAAAGATAACTACGAGCACGGCCTCGACCAGCTCAAGCGCGAAAATTGGCTCGAAGCGATCAAGCTCTTCCAGTACACACGCTCGAAATTTGGCTTCTCCAAATGGGCAACGCTCGCCGAACTGGGGATGGCCGACGCCCACTATGGCCAGGAGCATTTTTCCGAGGCGGTGGAGGGCTACCGCGGCTTCATCAAGAACCATCCGACGCACGAGAAGGTCCAAAACGGCTACTGCGCCTTTCGCATCGGCGAGGCCTACTACAAGCAGATTCCAACCGACTGGTTCCTGTCCCCCCCGTCTTATGAAAAGGATCAGGGTCCGGTGCAGGACGCGCTGCGCGAACTGCAGGGCTTCGTCACAGAATATGGCGACTCGCCGCACCTCGGCCAGGCGCGCAAGCTACTCGACGACTGCGCACACCGTCTCGCCGACCATGAACTCTACGTGGCCGAGTTCTACCTCAAGCGCGGAAAGCCGCTCGCCACCATCGGCCGGCTCGACGGGGTGCGCAAACGCTATCCCGGCACCACGGTCGAGGCCGAAGTGCTGTTGCTGCTCGGCCGAACCTATTTGGCAATGGAAAAGCCGGGCGAAGCACGCAAGACCTTCGAGCAGCTGGTGGCGGACCATCCCAAGGACTACCGCGCGCAAAAGGCCAAGCGGTACCTTCAATTCATCGAGCGCCGCTACGGAACGAATCCCCATGGATGAGCGGCTGCGCCACCTTCCGCAACAATGATGGGCTATTTCAGCGCGCATCTGCCCGGTACCGCAGGCGTGCTGAAAGCGGCACCGGAGGATTTCCTCGTCGAAGAGATCCCCGCCTACCCGCCGTCGGGCGAGGGCACGCATCTCTTTCTGACCGTCGAGAAGCGCGGCATTACCACCCAGGAGATGGTGCGGCGCATCGGGCGAGATCTCGGTATTTCCCCATCGGACATCGGTATCGCTGGACAGAAAGATCGCCAGGCGGTGGCGCGCCAGGTGATTTCGGTACCCATCGTAGGCAAGGAGTTTCAGCGCGCCAGCAATCTGAAGCTCGATGGCATCACGGTCCTGAGCGCCGCACGCCACCCGCACAAGCTGCGCACCGGCCACCTGCGCGGCAACCGCTTTACCATTACTTTGCGCGGTGTCACCGAGGGAGCGGAGGCGCGCGCGCGGACCGTGCTCGATTTTCTGGTGGCGACTTGGCTGCCCAACCGCTTTGGCGCCCAGCGTTTTGGCATGCACGGCGACAACGCGGGCGAAGGGCGCAAGGTGCTGCGCGGCGAGCTGCACGTGGAGGACCGTTTCCGGCGCCGCTTCCTTATTTCCGCCTACCAGTCGCAGCTCTTCAATCGCTACCTCGATCTCCGCACCGACGAGGGGCTGCTCGATCGTGTGATGGTGGGCGACCTCATGCAAAAGGTCGACACCGGCGGGATTTTCGAATGCCAGCCGACCGACCTCACCTCGGCGCAGGCGCGCTTCGAGCTGCGCAAGATCGTGCCCACCGGCCCGATGTTCGGCTACACCATGATGGCGCCCAGCCTCGGCACGGCGGCGGCGCTGCGCGAGCAGCGGATCCTCGACGAGGCAGAGCTCGATCCCGCGGTATTTGGCCAGTTCGGTCGCCTCGCCGAGGGAACTCGCCGTCCCCTGCTGGTTCGCATCGAGGAGGCCGCAGTGCGGCAAGAAGGGGACGCGCTGGTCCTGCAATTCGCACTGCCGAGCGGCTCGTACGCCACCGTGTTGCTCGACGAAATCATGAAGCCCTCGGAGCCGCTGAAACATGCCGCCGATGGCTGATTGCCTGCTAAACTCTTTCCCGATATAGAGACACCATGAACTTGACGCTGAAACTGCTTTCCGTGGCGCTGCTCGGAGCCGAGTGGGTGCTGTGGCTGCTGGTGGCGCTCTCGGTCATCAGCTTTGCGGTGATGTTCGAGCGGCTCTGGTACTTTACCTCGACGCGGGTCGAATTCGATCCACTGCTCGCCGACCTTCGGGAACGCCTCGGCAAACGAGACATTGCGGGCGCCCGTAGCGCGCTCGAAACCAAGTCAGCCATCGAAGCGCAGGTGATCGTCGCCGGACTGCAGGCGGCAGATCGCGGTGCCGTGGCCATCGGACAGGCCATGGTCGGCGCCAAGGCGCGCGCACGGCTGCAGCTCGAACGCAACCTCGCCTTTCTCGGCACCCTCGGTAACAACGCCCCCTTCGTCGGCCTCTTTGGCACCGTCATCGGTGTGATCAAGGCGTTTCACGATCTTTCTTCCAAGAAGGGGCAAGGGCCCGAGGTGGTGATGGGTTCGCTTTCGGAGGCGCTGATCGCAACCGCGGTCGGCCTGCTAGTAGCGATTCCGGCGGTGGTCGGTTTCAACTACTTCCAGCGCCAGGTGCGCACCCGCGTTGCGCGCACCGATGCCGCGGCCCACGCCGTACTGTCGCTGCTCGAGGGAGAGGGGCACAAACCGGCCGTGGCGATCGAGAGCAAATAATGGCTGGAACCGGCGCGAACTACGAGGATGACGACGGTGGCGGCGGCATGATCGCCGATATCAATGTCACGCCGATGGTCGATCTCACCCTCGTACTGCTGGTGATCATGATGGTGGCGGCGCCACTGATCGTGAACAATCCCTCGGTGAAGGTAGAACTTCCCAAGGCGCAGAATGGCGAAGAGACGCAGAAGTCGACCATTTCGCTGACGCTGCGCAAGGACGGCAGCCTCTTTTTCAACGAAACTCAGATCACCGAGGCCGAGCTTAAAACGCGCATCGCCGACGAATCGGCGCACAATCGCGAGCTCCAGGCGATCATCGCTGGCGACAAGGGCGTGCCCTATGGCGCCGTCATGCATCTGCTCGATCTGGTCAAAGGGCTGGGAGTCGCCAAGTTCGCGCTCAACATCGACGCCAGTCCGTGATCGATGGAGCGGCGGGATCTCGTTGCGGGGTCGATCGCGCTGGCGCTCCACGCCGGAGCCGGCCTGGCACTGTCGGCGGTAAAACAGCATTCCCGATCGGCTCTGCCCACGCTGCTAGCGCTCGACCTTCGCCGCAACCCACCGCCTCCCGCTCTGCCGCCGCCCGAGCCACCGCCCCCGACGGAGCCGCCGCGCGCACCCCCCAAGAAAAACAAGCGGCTACCCGCGCTCGCGCCGATCCCCAATCAGACCGCTCAGCCTCCCCCGACCGCGCCCCCCAAACCGGTGTTTGGCATCAGCGAACAGTCGGTCGCCTCGACGGCCACCTTCTCGCTGCCGGTCGGGAATACCACCACCGCCGATCCCCGAACCGCCGGTCCGCCCGCGCCGCCGCTCCCCGCCCCGCCCACCGCCGCCCCCGCTGCGGTGTTTCAATCGGCCTCGGCGTTCGAACTCAAGAGCCAGCCCGAGGTCGACGAAGAGTCGTGCCGCATCCCCTACCCCGACGGCGAAGCCAAACAGAGTGGCCTCGAAGGGGATACGATCATGAGGGTCGAAATCGACGCACAGGGGAAGGTCCACGCTGTGCGTCTGGTCAAGGGTGTTGGCCACGGGCTCGATGAGGCGGCGCGCCACGCCATCCAGCATCGCTGCAGGTTCACTGCCGCTCGCAATTCGTACGGTCCTGTGCCCTTTACCATCACCTATACCTACCACTGGATCATCGACCACTGAGCTTGATGCCGACACCGACTCCTTTATAGCGGTGCTCACTCGGATTGAAACAAAGCGCTGCTCAGGCGCGTTCAGCGCGAGCGCCTCCCCTCGGCCTCGATCCCCTCTGCCTCAGGCGCGGACGCCCTCGGACCGGGGGACCCCGCAGACGCCCTCGGACCGGGGGACCCGCGGAGCGACCCAAGGGAGCGTACGCGGTTGGTACGTGACCGAGGGGAGCGAGGACGTAAGCCGCGATCAACGCGCCTGAGCAGTGCGTTAGCTTGCTACGCGGTTGCGGCCTGCCCGCTTGGCGCGATAGAGCGCCTGGTCGGCTGCGCTCAATAACTCGGGTGCGGTCCCTGCGTCCTGGGGACAACTGGCGATCCCAATCGACACACTGAGACAGCCCCCCGGCTGTGTTTCGTGGAGGGGAAACGGGTGGCTGACGATGCGCTGTCGGACTCGATCGGCCAGTACCGCCGCCGCGGTTTTCTCGGTATCGACCAGCAGGACGCCGAACTCTTCACCGCCATAGCGGGCGACGATGTCGTTTTGCCGACGTTCCTCAGAAATCAGACGCGCCACCGTCCTCAGGATCTCGTCGCCCGCGGGATGACCGTGCCGGTCGTTGTACATCTTGAAGTGATCGACGTCGATCATCATGAGCGAGAGCGGTTGCTGGCTGCGCAGCGATCGCGCCACCTCGAGCCCCAAGCGATCTTGAAAGAAGCGATGGTTGTAAATGCCGGTGAGTCCATCGGTGATCGCGAGCTGCGCCAAGCGCGAGTTGGCCTCCTCCAGCGCCAGCGTGCGGTCGTGGACTTTGCGGTCGAGCTCCTGATTGAGGCTTTGGAGTTCCAGGTTCTTGTTGTGCAGGCTCTCGATCAGCTCGGCCTTCTCGCGATGCAGTCGGTAGATCTGCAGGAGCGCCTCGACTGTCAGACGCAGATCCGGTTCGTCCCACGGCTTGGGAATGTAGCGGTTGAGCCCCGCTCGATTGATGGCCGCGACTACCGCGTCGAGGCCCGCCTGACCGGTAAGCAATACCTTGGTGGTCTGCGGCAGGCGCCGATTGATCTCCTCGAGCAGCTCGACCCCCTTCATCCCAGGCATGATCTGGTCGGCGATGACCAGCGCTACCGGCACATTCTCGCGGATCAACACATCCACCAGCTCGAGCGCATCCTGTGCCGATTGGGCGAGGGAGATCTCGCACTCATCTCCAAACCGTACGCCCAGCTGTTGGCGCAGGGCGGTGAGAATGCCCTCTTCATCGTCGACGCAGATAATGTGCTCTTTCATCACCTGTGCCACGTTAGCCCACTGCGGTGGAAGCGGCTACTGGTGGTCCATCGATCGGCAACCGAACCGTGAAGCGCGTTCGTCCCGGCAGCGATGAAACCTCGATGTGCCCACCATGTTTGTCGATGATCTGTTTGACGATGCCGAGGCCGAGGCCAGTCCCTTCCCCCTTCGCCTTGGTGGTAAAGAAGGGCTCGAAGATCCGCGGCAACACGTCGGGCGGAATGCCGGGGCCGTTGTCTTCCACCGCCACCTCGATTGCGCTGCCGATGCGCCGCGTCTCGATCATGATCTCCCCGCGCCCGCCGAGTGCCTGTACCGCATTGTGGATGAGGTTCGTCCACACTTGATTGAGCTCGTCCACATAGATGAGCACCGGCGGTAGCTCTGCGTACTTGCGAACCACGTGGATACCATACTTCAGCTCGTGGTGCAGGATGACGAGGGTATTTTCGAGTCCGTCATGGAGATTGGCCGGCTCGGCCTTGGCCTGATCGAGGTGGGAGTAGCTCTTGAGGCCACCGACGATGCGGGTGACACGCCGGATGGCGGTTCGTATGGCTGCGGCGTTGCGCTGGAGATAGGCGTACTGCTCGAGATAGCCCACCAGTGGCTCGAGCCGGTAGGTGCGCCCGAGCAGTGCGAGGGGCTCGGCCGCCTCGGTCGCGCCGATCTCCACCAGGGTTCGGCAAAGTAAATCGGCATGATGGATACCGAAGCTAGCGATCTGCTCGGCGAGTGCTTGGGTGCGTCTACGCACCTCCAGGGGCGCGTCGATCCGCACCTCCCCGAGCTGCGGCGCCAATCGCTCCACCAGCGCAAAAAAGTGGGCGCGATCTTCGGGCGCCATCGCGAGGTCTCCGATCTCGCGCGCCCGCTTGGCGAGACGTGCCACGTTTTCACGCAGTGCATCGACTGCGCCCTGAATGGCGCCCGCCGGCGAATTGATCTCGTGGGCGATGCCCGCCACCAACGAACCGAGCCCGGCCATTCGTTCGGATAGCACCAGCTGCGCCTGCGCCTGACCGAGCTCACGCAGCGTGCGTTCCAGCTCCTGGTTGGCGATCACGAGCTCGAACGTGCGCTCCTTGACCTTCAGCTCGAGCTCTTCGGAGGACTTTTGCACCTCGTGGTAGAGCCGGGCGTTCTGGATCGCACTCGAGGCGTGGTCGGCAAAGGCGAAGACGAGGCCCAGATCGTTATCGGCAAAGGGCGCAAACTCGCGATTGACCAGCACCAGGCCGAGGATGTGGTCCTTCTGTTCGAGCGGTACGGCCAAGAGCGATCCGGTGACGTGCGCCGCCGCTGCCGCCTCGGCCAGATCGGCTTCGACCAGGACTTCGTCGACCACCAACGGCCCCTGCCTTCGTGCGAGCGCCTCCCCAAGGCGTGCCAGTCCGGCGCGATCCTGATCGACGCCCACGCCGGCACCCACGTGAAAAGCACCATCCTCATCGGCCAGCAAAAGGACGGTGCGGCGTGCCGAAAGGACGCCCGCCAGCTCTTCGACGATCTTATCGAGCACTTCGTCGAGCCCCAGCACCGATGAAATCGCCCGCCCGATCTCATGGAGAGTGGTGAGCTCGCGCATGCGGGCCGCCAGCCGCTCCTGGTTTTCGCGCACGGCGTGCGTCATCTGGGCGAAGGCCTCGGCCAGATCGCCGATCTCATCGCCTGTTTCGCGCTGCAGTCGGGTGTCGAGATCGCCTCGCGCGATCGCTGCTGCGCCGGCGTGCAGGTGGGCGAGCGGCCCGGTGAGGCGACGAGAGATCAGGGCTGCCAGCAGCAGGGCAAAGAAAAATGCCAGTACTCCGGTGACGAGCAGCGTGTGCCATGCCCGCACCTTGGCCGAGACCACGCTCTCCTGGTCCAGCGCCACCGCCAGCATGCCCAATCGCTCTCCTTCGAGGCTAGCCAAAGGCGCAAAGCCCATGGATAGCGAGTGTCCTTCGAGCGTCGTCTGGGCGATTGCGCTCGGTCCGCGCTGCACCAGTTTGAAAGCGGGGGCAGGAACTGGAATCGCGAGCTGCCGCTTACCATCGGCGGCGACGAAGGACGAGGCATTCGGCTCCTCTCCCCCGTAGAGCACTACATCGGCCGCCAGCTGCGCCTTAAGGCGATCGGCAAATTCGCTATCGAGTGGCGCCACCAGAACCACCACTCCTTGCAGATGAAAACCATCGTCCAGCACCGGGACGACCGCCCGGATGACGAGCAGGCCGCGCCCTCGATTGCTGCGGGCGAAGGTCACGCGCCGTTCGTAGGCAAGCCCATGTCGCAAGGCGGTGTTCAGCTCCTCTGCCGAGAGCGAAGCCGCGGTGCGCTGATCATTGAGAGTGCGCTCAGCGACGACTCGTCCGCTGGCGTCCGCGATGATCACCTGTCCGCGCGGCAGCTCGTTCTCCCGGTGCGCCAGCACCTCTTCGATCGCCTGTGTCCGTCCGGTGGCGAGCGCCATGGAGAGCTCGCTTCCCGCCAGCCGGATCGACGATTGAAACACCTCTTCCACGTGGCCGAGGACCAGGTTGAGCGCCACTCGCAACGTGCGGTCGGTCTGTGCTCGCACCCCCTCCTCAAGGCCGCGCACCACCAAAAGGACGGCCACCGAGGAGGCGATGGCCACCGGCACCAGCGCCGCCAGCAGCAGGATGAGAGCGAGCTTCTGCCGAAGCCGCAGGCCACGCCGCGAAGGGCTCTGCGGCTCGGGGTCGCTCACCGCGGTTCCAAAACGGCGTGATGGAAATAGCTGGTCGACGACGGGGTCACTTCAATATCGCTGACATGGGTACGATGGGTGAGCACGACCTGCGCGTGGGCGAGCGGTACCCATGGCGTCTGCGCGGCAATGCTGCGCTGTGCCTCCGCGTAGTAGCGCATTCGTTGATCCTGCTGTTCGGTCTCTTGCGCCCAACGCAGAAGCCCGTGCAGTTTGGGATCGCGTAGGAAGGCCACATTGCGGGCATTGCCTGGGGTAGCATTGTCGCCGTCGAAGAGCGTGTAGAGGAAATTGTCCGGGTCGCCGTTATCGCCGCTCCAGCCCAGTAGACACAGATCGTGCTCCCCCGCCGAGGTGCGGCGAAGGTGCTCCGCCAGGGGATGGGCGATGATCTCGACGGGCACCCCGACCTCCGCCAGGTTGTGGGCGATGATGCGCGCGACCTTTTCGGGAGAGGGGAGGTAGTCGCGCGGCGTCGACATGACGAGCAACTTCAGGGGAGCCTTGGGAGGCACAAATCGCGCTTCTCGCAGTAGCCTCCTGGCCAGCATCGGATCGTAGGCGCGCTCCTCCAAATCGATGTGCGCCCAGCTCGAGGGGGCCAGCGCTCCCGTCGCCGAGAGCGCCAACCCTTGGTAGACCATCTTGACGATGGGCATCTTGTTGATCGCATGGCTGATCGCTTCCCGGATGCGTGGGTCATCGAGCGGAGCGTGCCCGGTGTTCATCGCCAGGTAGCTGACGTTATTGCCCGCCACACGCTCGATCTTGAGCTCGGGGTGAAGCGCTACGAACTGCAGGTCCTCCGGCGCGAGCCGCTCGGCCACGTCGATGGCTCCCCCTTCGATCGCCACGAGGCGCTGACGCGCGCCATGGATGGGCAGGAAGACCAGGTGGCCGATGGCCGGTGGCCCATCCCAGTAGTCGGGATTTCGCTCCAAGGTGATGCGGTCGCCATGCGACCACTCGACCAAGCGGAACGGACCGGTGCCGACCGGATGCTGGGCATAGCCATGGCCCCAGCGCCGCACCGCTGCCGGCGAGACCATCCCCATGCCATAGACCGCCAGATTGGCGAGAAAGGGGGCATAGGGTCTTTCGATCACCAGGCGAACGGTGAAATCGTCGATCTTCTCCAGGCGGGCGACATTGCGAAAGGCCGCCTCCCAGCTGGCAAAGTCGGCCTCGTGGTAGGGATGAGCCCCATCGCGCTGCCGTTCCAAGTTGAAAAGGACCGCATCGGCATCGAAGCGACTACCATCGTGAAAGGTGACGCCGCGCCGGAGCGAAAAGGTCCACTCGGTTCCGTTGGGCGAGACCGTCCAGCGCTCCGCCAGCGCCGGCTCGATCTCGAGTGTCCTGCGCTTGTAGCGGACCAACTTGTCGTAGATCTGCTCGCAGACCTCGGCGCTGTCGGTGTCGTAAGCGCGCGCGGGATCGAGGGTGATGGCATCAGCGGGCCGGCCGACGAGGAGCGTCATTTCGGCCGTCACCTGGGGCGGGCGGCATCCCAGGATGAGTAGAAACAGCGCGGGCGAGAGACGGCGCATTCGCAGCTAGACCGCTTTCAGGTTAAAGTGAGCGACTGCGGCGGCCGATCCCTTCGGCGAATGCTTCGTCGCTCCTTCTGGGATTACTGCTAGTAGTCCTGCGTCGTCGCTCCTCGCCTCGCCTCGGTCTAGCAGGCTGTTGAAAAACTCGGTTGGCCCCATTTTTTCGATCCTCTTGAGTGCCGCCTGCTAGTCGATCTAACGGGGCGTGCCGCCCCGCTCCGTCAGCAAAGCCGCCGGAGCCTCACCCCTGCTCACGCGGCGACTCCGCCGCGGGCCCGCCGTGCGGGCCGAAAAAAGAGTTTTTCAACGGCCTGCTAGAGAGTATTCTCCCTCGTCGCGCCTTGCGAATCAGGGTGCCTCGACCGCCGAGATGTGCAGTTTATTCCGGCCGGGTACCTTACGAGCGCAATAGGGCGTCGATCTCTTCGCGAAACTTCGCTAAATCGTCGGCGCCACGAAAGCCGTTGTGGATAGCGCGCACGATGCCCCTTCGGTCGATGATATAAGAGGCCGGTATGGTTTCGGGGCCGTACTGCCCGGCCGCCTTGTCGCCGCGCGGGTCGAGCCCCACGCGCAATGTTAGCTTGAGCCGCTTGACCAGCTCGGCGGCACTGGCCCGGTCGGAGTCCACATTGATCGTCACCACCTCGACACCCTTCTGGCGATATTCCGCTGCCAGCTTGCCGAGCTCCGGCAGCTCCTCCTTGCAGGGAGCGCACCAAGAGGCCCAGAAATCGAGCAGCACCACCTTGCCGCGCAGCGCCTCAAGTTTCACCCGCTGACCGTCCAGACCGGGCAGATCGAAGAGCGCCGCCGCCTGGCCCTTGTGGACATCGCCGAGTGCGGGCAGCGCGAGCAGGCAGGCCATCCACAGGTGCTTCATCGGTTCAGCTCCTCTTCAATCCAATCCTTGATCATTTCGTATTCGAGCGGCCCGGCATACTTGCGGCCGTTGATGAAGAGCGTGGGCGTACCGGTGATGTGCAGCTTGTCCCCTTCGGCCCGGTCGGCTTCGACTTCATCGCCCGCCCTAGCCAGATCGCTCTTCCAGCGCTTGAGATTGAGCTGAAGCTCTCCGGCCGCCTTTTCGAGATCGGCGGCGGTCAGCGACTCCTGATGGGCAAAGAGCCAGTCGCGCATCGGCCAGAACCTGTTCTGCCGTCCGGCGGCTACCGCCGCTGCCGCCGCCTCTTTCGCCTGCGAGTGGCGCGAGAGGGGAAAATTTTTGGCATAGAGTTTCAGCTGACTGCGGTACTCCTCGAGGAGGCGCGCCAGCACCGGCTCGATCAACTTGCAGTGGGGGCAGAGAAAATCGGAAAATTCGCACAGTGTCACTGGCGCATCGGGATTGCCACGCATCGGGGATCGCGCCGACTCGCACTGCCCTAGGTCGGGATGGGTGAAGCGTTTGTCGTAGGCCTCCTCCGCTTCGGTGGGCGGTAGCCCTTTTTGCAAGAGCAGCGCGATGTAACGGGCTGCAAACAGCGAGCGTCGGCAGCTGGGATCGCTGACGAGCGATGTGCGCAGGGAATGGGATTTGCCGCAGACACTCGGCTTTTGATCGAGGAGTAGGTGGAAGGTTTTGCGCTGCCCCGGATCGAGCCCCGCGAGATCGACGCCTGCGGGCAGCGCGGGTTCAGGCGAGGGGGTGGGGGTTGGGATCTCCACGGCTCCACTCTTTGGGGCTTCCCCTCCCAACGAGTGCCAGGCGGCTACGCCGGCCGCCGCGAGCCCGCCGGCAGCGAGCAGCCCGATGAGCGCGTGCGCTGGACGCATTCCCTTCACTGTAGCCCAGTGCCGTGTCCTAGTCACTCTTGCTTGGACGGGTGCTGATCCGTAGACTGTGCGCCTCGTGCGTCCGCTACAGATAGGTCCGCTCCACATCGATCCACCGGTGCTGCTTGCGCCGATGGCAGCCGTGACCGATCTGCCCTTCCGAACTCTGGTCGAGGAGATGGGAGTCGGCCTCACCATCACCGAGTTCCTTTCGGCCCACGCGCTCACCAAGGGGGCAGCGAAGACCCTCGCCAAGATGACGCCGTCCCTCGGCGGACGACGTTTCGGGGTGCAGATCTTCGGTCGTGAAGAGGAAGCGCTCGCCGACGCTGCCCGCATGGCGGTGGCGAGCGGCGCTTCGCTGGTCGATATCAATATGGGCTGCCCCGCCAAGCGCGTGGTGGCGGGCGCGTGCGGATCGGCGCTCATGCGCGAGCCGGAGTTGGCGCAACGCCTGGTGCGCGCGGTGCGTGGCGCCGTGCCCGCGCAGCTTCCCGTCACGGTCAAGCACCGTGCAGGTTGGGACGAGCGCCATCTCAACGCGCCCGAATTTGCGGTGGCGCTGGTGGAAGCGGGCGCAGCGATGATCACGGTCCACGGCCGTACCCGTACACAGGGTTTTCGCGGGCAGGCCTCGTGGGAGATCATTCGGCGGGTGCGCGAGGCGCTGCCTGCCCCTATCCCCGTGGTGGGCAACGGCGATGTGCTGACGGTCGAAGATGATGCTCGCATGCGCGCCGAGACCGGATGCGATGGGGTCATGATCGGCCGCGGCGCGATCGGCAACCCGTGGCTGTTCCGGGCGATTGCTGTGCGGCTGCAGGGGGGGCCGGATCTGGGGCCACCGACGATCCGCGATCGTCTCGACGTAATGCGGCGCCATCTTGAGTTGATGCAAAAGCACACTTCGCCCCAGCGGCTCATCCATGAGATCCGCAAGGGCTGTGCCTGGTACACTAAGGGGCTGCCCGGCTGTGCGCAGTTCCGCGAGCGCACGCAGCATTTCACCGAGATCGATTCCGTCATTGTATTGGCCGAGCAGTTTTTCCACGAACAGCTTCCGCAGGCGGCATGAGCTCATCGACCGACAAAGATCCCCTTTCTGACCTCCTCCATGGCCAATCCCAGGCCATTTCCGATGTGCGCGATCAGGTGACGAACGCTATCGCCGAAGATGTGCCGGTGCTCATCGAAGGCGAGCGTGGCACTGGACGCGAGCGCGTGGCCCGCGTCATTCACCAGTCAGGGGCGCGCTGCGCACGCCGCTTTGTTGTCCTCATGACTGATGAGCCGCCCGCCGACATCGACCGCACCTTCTCCAAGGCCGACGGTGGGACGATTCTCGTCAAAGACATCGCCTGTGCCGACCGGAGCTTGGAGCGCCGCCTGCTCAAGTCGCTCCGCGCCCGCAGCCGTGGCGAGGAAAACGTCCGGCTGGTGGGCGTCACCTCGATCGATTTGTCGCGCGCGGTCGCCGACGAGCTGTTCGATTCTGAGCTGTTCCAGCAGCTCTCCTTGCGCAAGATTGTGTTGGTGCCACTGCGAAGGCGCAGCGAAGACATCGCGCAGCTGGCGAGCCGCTTTGCACGGGAGGCGGGCGAGGAGCTCGGCCGGGGTAAGTTAGCGATCGCCTCGCGCGCCGTCGATCGGCTAGCCGCCTATTCCTGGCCCGGCAATGTCGCCGAGCTGAAAGACGTGATCGGCCGCGCCGCCTTTCGTGCGCACGCCCACCGCAGCGCCAAGATCGAGCCTGCCGATGTGGATGCCGAGCTACCGACCATCGAAGAGCGGGTGCCGCTCGAGCAGCTCTCGTTCGAAGAGATGGTCCGCGCCAAGATCCGCGGCCTCCTCGATCGCATGGCCGGCTATCCCGTCGAGGATCTCTACACCGCGGTGATCGAGCGGGTCGAGCGGCCGCTCATCGAACTGGTGCTATCGAAATCGGAGGGCAGCCAGCTCAAGGCCGCTAAGGTGCTGGGGCTCGACCGCAACACGCTGCGCAAGAAGATGGCGCAGCTCGGCCTCAAACCGCGTAGGAAGTGATGCAGCTCTCGCAGGATCTCACGCAGCGCGGGCTCCTCGAACAGCTCTCCGATCCCACGCTTCCGCAGCAGCTCGATACCACTTCGTTGACTGTCTATGCCGGTTTCGATCCCACGGCGGATAGTCTTCACATCGGTAGCCTGATGCCGATTCTGATGCTGCGGCGGCTGCAGCTCGCCGGCCATCGCCCGATTGCACTCGTGGGTGGCGCGACCGGACTGGTCGGCGATCCGAGCGGCAAGGCGGAGGAGCGCAAGTTGCTATCACGCGAGGAGATCGAGCAGAACGCCTGTGCGATCGAAGCCCAGCTGCGGCGCTTCCTTGATTTCTCCGGCCCCCAGGCGGCGGCGCTCGTCAATAACGCCGATTGGTTCCGCGATTTTCGCTTCCTCGATTTTCTGCGCGACGTCGGCAAGCACTTCAGCCTCAGCGCCATGCTCGGCAAGGAGTCGGTCAAACTCCGGCTCGAGCGCGAGCAGGGCATTTCCTACACCGAATTCTCCTACATGTTGGTGCAGGCCTACGACTATCTGTGGCTGCACGACCACTCCGGGTGCCGGCTGCAGATCGGCGCGACCGACCAGTGGGGCAACATCACCGCCGGCATCGAATTCATCCGCCGCGTGCGTCAGTCGCCCGCCTACGGCTTCACTCATCCCCTGGTCGTGAACGCCGATGGAAAAAAGTTTGGCAAGACCGAAGCCGGCAACGTCTGGCTCGATGTGCGCCGCACCAGCCCCTACCAGATGTATCAATTTTTTCTTAACGTCGATGACCGCGATGTCGGGCGCTATCTGCGC
The DNA here is from genome assembly GCA_023248875.1 of Myxococcales bacterium. Taxonomy (GTDB): domain Bacteria; phylum Myxococcota_A; class Polyangia; order Palsa-1104; family SHYY01; genus JAHFDT01. Next base: position 14,128 of record JAHFDT010000082.1, read on the forward strand.
TACTTCACCTTCCTGTCGCTCGAGGAGATCGCGGCATTGGAAGGGGCTGAACCCGGTTCGCGACTGGCGCAGCGCGCTCTCGCACGGGAGGTGACCACGCTCGTCCATGGAGCGGAGGAGGCAGCACGGGCAGCGGATGCGGCCAGTGCACTGTTTAGCGGTAGCGCTGCCGTCGACTTTGCGGCCATCGGCGCAACCGCACCGCATGGCGAGATCGCGCGTGCACGCCTCGTCGAAGGGGTTGCGCTCATCAAACTATTGCAGGAAACGGGTCTCAGCCCATCGCTCGGCGGCGCACGCCGCGACATCGGCGGTGGTGGGATCTACGTGAACGAAGAGCGCGTCGGCGAAATCGAGCGCGTCGTGAAGCTCGACGATTTGCGGGAGGACAGGTTCATTCTGCTGCGCAAGGGCAAAAAGACCTACTACTTGCTGACTGCCGTGTAGATTTCGCTTTTCAGTCGACGCGCAGTGCGTACAATCCCCGGTCACATTGCCCTAACAGGAGCCGTCGCTGAAGATGCATACCGCCGCAGGAATTCCCCGTCGCTGGACCGTCGCCGATTCGCTCGAGGTCTACAATATTCGTAGCTGGGGCGGGCGCTACTTTTCCGTCAACAGCGCGGGCAACTGCATTGTCCATCCGAGTGGTCCCGAGGGGGCCTCGCTGGACATGAAGGAGCTGTGCGACGAGGTGCGCAAACGGGGCATCGGCCTACCGCTGCTCGTGCGCTTTCCGGAGATCCTGCAGGGGCGCATCGTCGAGCTCAACGAGGCGTTCCGGCGCGCCATTGCAGAATATGGCTATCGCGGCGCCTACAAAGGCGTCTATCCGATCAAGGTGAATCAGGACCGCTACGTGGTCGATCGCATCCTCGAATATGGACGCCCCTACCACTATGGGCTCGAGGCGGGATCCAAGCCGGAGCTGCTCGCTGTGATGGCGATGCTCGAGGATGAAGAGGCACTCATCATCTGCAATGGCTACAAGGACGAGGAGTACATCGAGACCGCGCTGTTGGCTTCGAAGCTCGGGCGAACGGTGATTATCGTCGTCGAGAAATTGTCTGAACTCGAGCTCATCGACACCGTGTCGAAAAAAACGGGTGTGCGCCCGCGGATCGGGATGCGCGCCAAGCTATCGTCGCGCGGCGCAGGGCGTTGGGAATCCTCGGGTGGCGACCGGGCCAAGTTTGGACTCTCGTCGCGCGAGTTGATGGAGGCGGTGAAGTATCTGAAGGACCATGCGCTGCTCGACACCTTCGAACTACTCCACTT
>JAHFDT010000082.1:15415-16662 GCA_023248875.1 Myxococcales bacterium
TTCCGCAATTCGACCACTCAAGTCGGCGATGCGCGAAGCGGGGCGATTCTTCATCGAACTACATCGCATGGGTGCGCCATTGCACTATCTCGACGTAGGCGGTGGGCTAGGGGTCGACTACGATGGGTCGCAAACCAACTTTTCCTCATCGATGAACTACTCGCTACAAGAATATGCCAACGACATCGTCTACGCGATGATGGAGCTGTGCGATGGCGCGGGCGTGCCGCACCCCACGATTGTCAGTGAATCGGGGCGTGCAGTGGTGGCGCACCATGCGGTGATCGTGCTCAATATTTTAGGTGTCGCCGAGTTCGATGTCGGCAAATTGCCCGAACTTGTTCCCGAGAAAGTGGCGGGTGTGGTCCGTAATCTGGCCGACACCCATCGCGATGTATCGCGCAAGATTCTTCTCGAGGCCTACCACGATGCCCTGGAGTACAAAGAGGAGTGTTTGACACTCTTTTCGCTCGGTCATCTTTCGCTCGCTGAGCGTGTTATGGCAGAAGATTTCTTTTGGGCCATCTGCCAGAAAATCCTGCGGCTCGTGCGCGAACTCGGTGAGGTGCCCGAAGATCTCGAAGGGCTCGAGAAGGCGCTCTCTGATACCTACTTCTGCAACTTCTCGATGTTTCAGTCGCTCCCCGACTCCTGGGCCATCGACCAGCTGTTTCCCATTTTACCGATCCATCGACTCAACGAAGAGCCGACGCGGCGTGCAGTGCTGGCCGATATCACCTGCGATTCGGATGGCAAGATCGACCACTTTATCGATCGGCGCGATGTCAAGCATGTGCTCGAGCTCCACCCGCTCACCGGCGAAGACTATTTTATAGGCATTTTCTTGACCGGGGCCTACCAGGAGATCTTGGGTGATCTGCACAACCTGTTCGGCGACACCAACACCGTCCATGTGACGACGGCGGCCGAGCACGGCTACCAGATCGACCACGTGATCGTCGGCGACTCGGTGACCGATGTGCTCCAGTATGTCGGCTATTCGAAAGACGATCTGGTGGCGCGACTGCGGCGCGCGGTAGAAGTTTCGCTACGCCAGAAGCGGCTCACCTTCGAGGAGTCGCGCAATCTGCTGCGGCTCTACGAAGAGGGGCTGGCCGGGTATACCTACCTCGAGCGTGACTAGTACGTAACCGATCGACGATGGACGCCTACCGAGCGCGAGGGCGCCGTGGTGTGATGCCGGGAGATGCGCTCGTCGACGGGAGATCAGGAGCTGTCGCTACCGA
>JAHFDT010000083.1 GCA_023248875.1 Myxococcales bacterium
AGGCCGAGGAGGAGGAGAGTAGAACCGAGCACGCGGGCGACCGTGGGAGGACGCGGAGACGGTAACGAAGGAGTGGACGGAGACGGTGTCGGTATCGGTGTCGGTGTCGGTGTCGGTGACAGTATCGGTGACGATGACGGTGTCGGTGACGGTGACGGAGTCGGAGTCGGTGACGGAGTCGGAGTCGGTGACGGAGTCGGTGACGGAGTCGGAGTCGGAGTCGGTGACGGTGACGGTGACGGAGTCGGTGGCGGTGACGGTGACGGTGTCAGTGTTGGACATCGCTCGAGTTCGGCGATGAAACTCTCCACCTTTTTGCGCGCGAGTGAATAGGGCTCTGCGCGCAAATAGCTGCGGTAGAGCAGTAGGGCGTGGGTGCAGTCGCCCTTGAGGCGGTAAGCCTGCGCGATGTTGTAAAGGATCGACGAGCGCGGCGTCATTTCGTAGGCGGCCTTGTAGGCAGCGATTGCCTCGTCATATTCGGCCAGGTTGTACTTGGCGACGGCGGTGTCAACGAGCGTGCGCGCCCTGCGCTCAGTTTCCGATGTATCCGCATGGGCAGCCGACACCAGCCATACCAGTGCTAGAACAGAGTAGACGATGAGGCGGTTCACTTTTCGAACACCTCGAGTGGAGCGTCATCGTCGATGGGGGCAGGGCTACGCACCGGCGCCGGATCTACCGCTTTGGCGCTCTTGTGTCGAGCGGGTGGGGGGAGCTGTGGCAGGACAGCTGCATCGTGGGGGGGGAGCAGAGCTGCAGCGTCGAGAGGTTGAGCAGCGACCCTGGCAGGCGCCGGAGTCGAGGTCGACGTGGGACGGCGCAGCGCGGTGGCGAACCCGAGGCAGGTGAGTAGCCCGGCAGCCACAGCGAAGCCAAACTTCCGGTTTCGGCGACGGGGAAGGGGCAGGCTCTTGAGCTCCGCCAAAGTGGCCTTCACCTCCTCTAGCGAAGGTCGCCCTTCCGGCTGTTTGTCCATCAGACGAAGCAGGAGCGTTTCGAGCGCAGGCGGTGCGTCGGGCCAGTGCTTGCGCAGGGGCGGTGCGGGCGTCTGGAGATGGTGCGCAATGAGATCCATCACATTGTCGGCGTCGAAGGGCGGCGCTCCTGCCACCATATGAAACACGATCGCGCCGAGCGAATAGAGATCCGTGCGGTGGTCGATCTCGCGCCCCCGGCTCTGCTCGGGCGAGACATAGAGCGGTGTGCCCATCATCTGCCCGGTGCGCGTGCGCTCGAGCCGATCGCTCATTCCGGGAATGGCGAGCTTGGCCAGTCCAAAGTCGAGCAGCTTCACCGCGTGCGGCGGACCAGCGACGAGGAAGATATTCTCCGGTTTGAGATCGCGGTGGATGATGCCGCGTGCATGTGCCGCGCTAAGCCCCTCGCAGATCGGCTCCAAGATTGCGATCGCTTCGGCGAGTGGCAGTCGTCCGCGCTGCTCCATGTGGGCGCTGAGAGTCTCGCCCTCGAGCCACTCCATCACCGAAAAGCGCCGCCCGTCCGGCAGCACACCAAACGAAAACACTTCGCAGATGGTGGGGTGGTGGATCTGGTTGACCGCCCGCGCCTCTTGCACGAAGCGCTCGACCGCATCCGCATCCGCGCACAATGCCAGGTGGATCACCTTCACCGCAGCGCGCCGGCCGATCACCGGATGGAGCGCGCCGTAGACCGTTCCCATCGCCCCTTCGCCCAGGCGCTCGACGATGCGGTATTCACCAGCCATCGTCCCGGGCGGCAGCTGGTTGGCATTCTCCTGCACCCGCGGTTCGGCAGGCGTCTCGGCGAGCGTCGCATTCAAGCGGGTGCCATCGCTAGGACACCGCGAAAAATGCGGCGGCCAGTCCTTTTGGCACTGAAGGCAACGCGCCATAGAATCGACTATGTACTACATCGCGCTGCCGGGTGCGTAAAAGTCTGGAAAGCCATATCAGTCAGGCCCATCCAGAAAAAACTCTCGCAGAAGTTCTGCTAGTTTGTTCAGGCGCTTTTCGTCCACGAACTGGTTGTTGCCGATGTAGAAACCGTTCTGATGTAGGATCTCGCCGTTCGGAAAGTCCGCCGGGTTCGCGTACTTCCGGAGGAACGGCTGTCGCAGGATGTTGCCGCTGATGATGGGGCGCGACTCAATCTCCGCCTGGCCTATGCTTTTCTGAAACAGCTCCTTCGTTTTCTCGTTGCGGAAAACAAAGGGAAGGGAAAAAGAAGAAACGCCTTCCGAAAAAGGTAGAAAAAAATGCTCAGAGTAAGGCGCGAGAATTTCCATGAACGCGGCATAGTTTCTATTGCGCACCACAATGTAGTGGTCGAGATGCTTTACCTGCGATATCCCCAAAACGGCGTGAAGTTCGGTGTTCCGAACATTGAACCCGTCGGTCAAAAAGAGGAATTGGAAATCAACGTCCGGATGCGCCGCTTTGTGCGTGTCGTGATAATGGACCGGTAGCTCGCGCACGAGGCCATGCGAGCGTTTGAGAGTCGCCAGTTTGTAGATATCTTCGTTATCCGTGCAAATCATTCCACCTTCGACCGTCGTCATGTGGTGGCCCCAGTAGAAACTGAACGAGCTGCACGATCCCAGATTGCCGACTTTGACGCCGTCTTGCATCGCGCCGTGCGACTCGCAGCAATCCTCCACTAATTTAATGTCGCGGTTTCCGAGAATGTTTTTGATCCTTGGAATATCCGCAGGAAATCCCACGAGGTGCGTCACAAAAACCGCGCGCGTGCGATCCGTGATTTTCTTTTCCAGCTCCTCGTAGTCGAACGAATAGTCCTTGAGGTTTACGTCGACAAAAACCGGAGTGAGACCGCATTGAATGATAGGGGTGATGTTCGTGATCCAGGTCACGACCGGCACGACCACCTCGTCGCCGTCGCGCCAACCGTAGAGCTGTTTCATGAGATTCGTGATGACGAGATTGGCCGAACTGCCGGAGTTTACGAACACGCTGAACCTGCATCCCTGCCAGGCGCACCATAGTTCTTCAAATTGCCTGACTTTTTCGAACTGCGTGAACCGTTCTGTACTACGGATAAAGTCGACGAGGCCTTCAATGTCCTCTTTCTCGAGAATATTTTCCTGCAGCTTCCAGAACATAGTTTATGTGACTCGTGCCTCGGTTACGCCATCGTGATGGTCGGCATACCATAGATAGGGGTCCGCATCCCTTCATCCTAGAGGTTTTTGCCATGCTACTGTCAAACTCGTGAGGGCAATTCTGACCGCCCAGCAGGTCGAAAAGAGTTTTGGCACGCGCCGGATTCTGGCGGGGGCCTCGTTTGCCGTTCGGGTGGGTGAGCGCATCGGCCTGGTGGGGCTCAACGGTGCGGGAAAATCGACACTGCTTCGGCTGCTGGTGGCCCCCTCGAGCGATCCGAACGACTTGCCCGATGAGGGCCTTATCACGCGGCAGCGCGAACTCACGATGGAATATGTGCAGCAGGAACCGCCGCTCGAGGCGGCGCGCTCGGTGCTCGAAATACTGCGCGATGGGCTGCGCGGCCATGCCGCCACACTGGCGCAGCTGGCGGAAGTGGGGGCTCGGCTCGGCCAGCTCGAAGGCCGTGAACTCGAGAAGGCCTTGGCAGAACAGGCGGTGTTGCACCAGCGAATGGCAGATCTCGGCGGCTGGGAGCGCGACCATGAGATCCGCGAGGTTGCGGCGGCGCTTCAGCTACCGCATTTCGACATGTTGATCGGTGTGCTTTCGGGGGGAGAGCGGCGGCGCGTGGCACTAGCCCGGGCGCTGCTTGCACGGCCCCAGCTGCTCGCGCTCGATGAGCCCACCAACCATCTCGATGCGGCGATGGTGGCATGGCTGGAAGCGCATCTCGCCGGTTATCCTGGCACCCTGCTGCTGGTGACGCACGATCGCTATCTTCTCGATCACGTCGCGACCCGAATCTTGGAGCTGGATCGGGGCAGGATCTATTCCTACGATGGCGGCTACTCGCGCTTTCTCGAGCAGCAGGCGCTACGGTTGGCGGGCGAGGTGGAGCGTGAGCGGGCGCGAGCGATGTTCGTACGACGCGAGCTCGAGTGGATACGGCGAGGACCCAAGGCGCGTGGTACGAAGCAGCAGGCGCGCATTGATCGTTTCGAGGCTGCGGTGGAGGACGAACCGACCGCTGACGAACGGCGCCCGGGATCGATGCTGTTGCGTCTACCGACAGGGGGGCGCCTGGGAAAAACCATTTTGGAGCTGCATGGCCTCAGCAAGTCTCTCGGTGGCAAGCGGCTGTTTTCCGATTTGACTCTGATCCTGAAGCCGGGCGACCGCATCGGGATCGTCGGGCCGAACGGAGTGGGCAAGACCACACTGGTGCGAACCATGCTCGGCGAGCTGGCACCTGACGAGGGCGAGGTGAAGGTAGGGCAGAATACGCGCTTCGCCTATCTCGATCAGGGGCGAGCCAAACTGCGTGCCGATCGCACGGTGCTCGACGAAGTGGCCGATGGCGACGATCAGGTATTTCTCGAAGGGGGTGCAGTACATGTGCACACGTTTCTCCGCATGCTGCTGTTCGACGATGGCTTCGCCAACACAAAGGTGGGTACTCTTTCGGGAGGCGAACGCAATCGGGTGCAGCTCGCACGCCTCTTGCGTCGCGGAGGTAATCTCCTGGTGCTCGATGAGCCCACCAATGACCTCGACCTGATGATGTTGGGGGTGCTGGAGGAGGCGCTGGTGGAGTTCCCTGGGTGCGCGCTGCTCGTGTCGCACGATCGCTGGTTTCTCGACAAGGTGGCCACCGGGATCCTCGCCTTTGAGGGCGAGGGTGTGGTCCATTTCTACGAGGGCGACTACAGCTCCTACTTGGCGCGGAAGACTGCACTTCCTTCACCAAAGTCATCGCCCGTCGAGGTATGGCCAGCGTCTGTGCGTGCCACTGTGCGCAAGCTCACCTTCAAGGAGAGGGAGGAGCTCAAGACGATCAGCAGTGCCATTTCGGCCGCCGAAGCGCAGGTCGGCGAACTACAGGGTGTCTTAAACGATCCGGCGGTCTACAAGCAGCGGGCGATGGAGGTACCCTCGCTGGTGGTGGCGCTCGACCGTGCGCGCGCGGAGGTGGAGCGGCTCTATTCGCGCTGGCTGGAGCTGGAGGAGCTCAGCGCGAAATCGTGATCCTTTCTCCCGAATAGGGCCACCATACCCTCGCCGAAAAAGGCGAGGAGCGCCGCATCGGTGACCGGCACGCGATAGCGGATCTGCGGCACGGAGAGAAACATCACCGCCAGCGTCCCGGCGATTGCCTGAAGCAGCGCGAGCATGGTCAGCTCCCGCTCACCGCGTCGCCAAGCGCGCCACCCGCCGATAGAGCCGAGCAGTAGGATCGGCACCGATACGAGCGACAGAAGGACCATCTTGCGGGAGTAGATCTCCGAGTGAACATAGGGACGCCAGTAGCTGTAGATCTTTTGGGGCACGAGACAGGGGAGGAGATGGAGATGGCTGCGGAACCAGTTCCAGCCCGAGTGCCAGTAGACCTTCTGCTGATCCTTGGGGGCCAATTGGCGGGCCAGCGCATATTCGGGAGGTGGAGGAGACTCGCCAACGATCAGTTTTATACGCTCCTCCAAGGGGGGATCTTCGCAGTAGAGCCGGGCTGCGAGGTCGTTCTGTCCTTCGTAAAAATTGATGCCGCCGCCGTCTGTGACCCAAACGACCCCGAGTCCCTGGCGCCAGACGGCGTAGTTCCACGGCAGCGTGACCGTAAAGAGAGGCACAGCAATAGCGGCTGCTATGGCGATGAGACGCCGCTTGTTGTGCCACCACCGCCACACCAGCCAGATCCCGATGAAGGGGAGCACTACGGTGAAGTTGGCGCGTACTAGATTGCCGAGGGAGAGCACCAGCGATCCCAGGGCGACGTCGCGGAGATTCCTGGTGCGAAATCCGCGAGCGAAGTAGTAGGTGCCCGAGACGAGCAAGAAGGCGAACAGGGTTTCAGCATGGATGGTAGCAGTGTAGTAGATGAGGTAGGGGTAGAGGGCGGCGGCGGCGAGTGCGAACAGCGGCGCCCAGCGACGGGAGCTCATCTCTCGCGCCATCCGGTAGAGGTACCCGCAGGTGGCGGTATCGAGGAGGGCCTGCGCGATCTTGATGGCGGTGAGCGAGCGGGTGCCCGTGAGCGTCCAAACGCCGGCGATAAAGGTCGAGTAGCCGGGAGGGCGAATGAAGAGCCAGGAGTTCTTGATCGCCAGCGTCTGCCCGTTGAGCAGGCGCTGCGCACCGCTGAGATACTCGTCCTGATCAGCGATGAGGAGGTCGGGAGAAACTTTCAGCGAAAGGAGCAGCCGCACGGCGCAGGCTATGGCCAATAAGCACGCGACCGGCCACAGGGCTTCCCGGGAGGAGCGCATCACGCGGAAACTATAGGGCAGACCTACGATGCAAGCGAACGTTTCAGCGCCCGGCGCAACTTGGTGAGCGCCTGCTCCTGAAGCTGCCGGATGCGCTCGCGGGACAGGTGATGGTCGTCACCGATCTGCTTGAGCGTCTCCTGCTCATCACGCTCCAGTCCAAACCGCCGCTGCAGGATTTCGGCTTCAATCGGCTTGAGGTGGCTGAGCTCTGCGCGCACCTCGTTGGCGAGCGACTGTTCGGCCAGCTGGTCGATCAGGTTGTGCTCTTCGGCGTGGGGATCGCGGAACAGATCCAGCACGGTACGGTCGTCGTCTTCCTCCCCGAGCGGGCGGTCGAGCGAAACCGGACGTCCAGGAAGGAACTCGCTCATACGCTCGATCCGTTTGGGTGCCAGGCCCGTCGCTTCCGCCAGCTCCTCTTCGCTCGGCGGTCGCCCGAGTAGATTCGCCAGCTCGCGGGTCGAACGCGTGATGCGCTGCTGCGATTCCAGCACGTGAACCGGCACGCGCACCATTCGCCCCTTATCGGCGAGCGCACGCTGGATGGCATGGCGGATCCACCAGGTCGCGTAGGTCGAGAAGCGAAATCCCCGACGGTGATCGAAGCGATCGACCGCTTTGATGAGCCCCAGATTGCCCTCTTGGATGAGATCCGGAAGCGCCAAATAGCCGCGTAGGTAGCGCCGGGCGATCAGCACGACGAGGCGGAGATTGGCGGTGACAAAGCGGTGCTTTTCGCGTTGGGTACGCTGGTGAGCCCGGTAGACGCGCTGCACATAGTTGGCGGGGAGACCTCGTTTTTGAGGTGGCCGGCGTAGACTCGCCAAAACGGCATCGAGCGCTCGTCCATCGAGATCCTGCTGACGGAGGTCGGAAGCAACGGCCGTTACGGCATTTTGAAAGCGCCGCCGCACCACTGCCGAGTGCGATCTTCCGAGCATGTGCGAAGCTCGACGCAAACGTGCAGCACGGGCTGGTAGTTTACCGAGTGTACTGGCACATAACGCGAGGTGCGAGTCGATCAGCCGAGGCAGTGAAAGAATCGCCTCCCAAGTGGCGAGCTGCAACGCCTCGATCATCCGAGCGCGCTCCAGCTCCTCTTCGGGACGAAGCAGGGGCAGACGAGCCATCTCACGCAGATAAAACCCCAGATGGTTTCCCGTTGCCGCCTCATCCGCCAGTCGTACAGGTTCCATCAGAGATGAAAATAGTTCCCATCTGCAGAGATGCAACCATCCACTGTGGCTGTGAGTGCGGTCTATTCATCGCTGCGTTTTTGGATCACGAATTCGACGCGGCGGTTTTTGGACCAGCAGTCCTCGGTATGGAGTGCACACACCGGCTTGGTCGCGCCGTAGCCATGCGCATCGATCCGCTCCGCTCCAACGCCATGTTCGATGAGATACTTCTTCACCGCTTGGGCGCGATCTTCCGTCAGCTTCATGTTGTGTTCGTGGCTGGACCGCTCGTCGGCGTGGCCCTGTACCTCGAGTTTCTGGATCTGCGGATTGCCTTTTAGGGTCGCGGTGATCGCATCGAGGATCGGGAAGGAGATCGGTAGAATGACTGCCTTGTCCGTCTCGAAGTAGATCTTGTCCAAGATTTCGAGCTTGCCACGGCGCACTAGCACCCGTCCCTTGTCGGGGCAGCCGTCTTCATCCTGGAAGCCGTTGTAGGTCTCCGGCTCGTTCGGGCACTTGTCGACCACGTCGAGGATTCGATCCTTGTCGTTGTCCGGATCGGGGCAACCATCCTGGTCTTCGAAGCCGTCCCGGTCTTCCGGATCGTTCGGACAGACATCGTCGACGTCGAGGATCTCGTCCTTGTCGTTATCGGGGTCGGGGCAGCCGTCGTCGTCTTCGAAACTGTCTTTGTCCTCGGGATCGTCAGGGCATTTGTCGATCGAGTCGGGAATACCATCGCCGTCGCGGTCGAGCTCGACGGTATCGGGGCAGCCATCTTCGTCCTGGAAGCCGTTCTTGGTCTCGGGCTCGTTGGGGCATTTGTCATCGACATCGAGCATTCCGTCACGGTCGTTATCCGGGTCGGGACAGCCGTCGCTGTCCTCCCATCCGTCGAAGTCCTCCGGGTCGTCTGGGCACTTGTCGACGTCATCCTTGATGGTGTCGCCATCGCGGTCGCCGATCGCCGGCTCAAACACGAAGCCCAGATAGGCTCGCCAGTCGGCACCCTGGGTTTGGCCGGGCAAGAGCGAAGCGCCTACGCCCGCGGAGAAGAAAGAGCTTCTCGCCAAATAGACCTTGATGCCTGCCAGACCCTCGAGCGGATGTGCGCTGGCGGCCCCATCGAGCGCGGCGGCTCCGTACACCTCCGCAACCACATCGAAGCGATCCTTGACGGCCGCGAAGGTGGCGCCGAGACCGTAGGTGGCCTGGTGACCGAGGCTGCGCGTTTCTCCGGTGGCTGTCTCGTGGAAGGTGTGGCTGCCCAAGCGCAGGCGTGAACCCACGTTGAGCGCGAGGCGGAAGCGGCGTGTGCGGCCGAACTCCTTGTCGACGATGATTTGGGGGTGGAGACCGAGCGTTCCATCGCTGAGAAAGTTTTTCGATCCGTCACCCGCGAGATAGGGCAGATAGGTCGATACGATCAATGCGAGACCGGCAGGATGCTTGGACGTATTGAGAAAGCGCCCCTTCAAATGGACGCCGAGATCGCCGATCCCCTGATTGGAGTAGCTCGATGACATGCTGCCCATTTCACTGCCGCCAACGGCAATTTGCAGCGGAAGAGAGAGCGCCAGCTCGGCATATTTGAAGCCGAGGGCGGCCTGCAGGCTAGGGGTGAGCATGAAATCGTTGGTGAAGGTGGCGCCGTTGCCCTTGAGCTGCAGCGCGCCATGCGCGATGGTGCCGACCAAACCGAACGAGACATCCCACAGGCCGAGCACCTGCGAGGCGTTGACGGTGACGTAGCCTTTGCTATCGACGGCAGGGTGGAATAGCTGGAGGTCGAAGGTATCCGTGGTCGAAAGATCGCGGGCAACAGCGCTGGGAGCGGTGAGCAGAATTCCTAGAAGAGCGATCGAACGGGCGCGCATTGTCTCTCCCGAGCTGCGAGTTTACCGACGGTGAGGCGGCGAGGAGTTTGTCCCTAGCGGCACGGTTTGTCAAACCAGCTGGGGCCCGCTATCGTACCGACCGAGCATGCGCCAGGTGGGAATTTCGACGGCCTTTGCCGGGCCGAACCAACGGTCGATCCTCTCGGTCATCGATCTTGTGGAGCGAGTGGGTGCGCGTGCCGTGGTGCTCGATGGTCAGCTGGGCGCGGATCGTCAGAGAGCGCTGGGTCGGGAGCTGCGGGGCAGGGATCTTCCGATCTGGGCGATCGAGCAGGCGACCGGCGATCGGGCACCGGCACTGGCAAGCCGTGATCGAGAGGAGACCGATGCGGCGATGCGAGAAATAGGACGACTGCTGACCACCGCTGCTGAGCTTGGCGCCGGACAGGTGATCGTAGGACTCGGTGCTGTGGCCGAACTCCAGCGCGATTGGCCGGCGGTGCGACGCGCCTATCTGCGCGCCGAGCTCGACGAAACGCAGCGCGCCGAGCTCATGCGGCGACGCACGCTGTTGGGCGGCCGCTACCTCGATGCCGTTCGCCGAGCGCTCGACCGGCTGCTTCCCGTGGCCGATTCATCTGGTTTATCGATCGGGCTACGAAATCCTGGGCGTCCGTTCGGTCTGCCCGCTCCCATGGAGCTCGCTGAGCTGCTGCGCGATTTTTCCGGTGGACCGCTGGTGCCGCTGCTCGATCTAAGAGCCGCCCACCTCGACGAGGTGATGGGCTTTCGTTCCGTCACCGAACTGGTGGCGACGTGGCGCAGCTCACCGCTCGTGCTGGTGGCCGATGCCTGTGGTCCGGTGGTGGGGCTGCCGCCGGGGCGTGGCGAGATCGATGTCGCGGCGGCGCTGCGGGAGGTACCCAAGGCGCGTTGGGTATTTTACCCGGTGCCATCGCTGTCGCCAGACGAACTACGACTGGGAATGGACTGGCTCGCCAGCCAACCGTCTAGACCGACCTCACGTTAAGTTGAGCGTAGCGAGGCGATCCCCTCTGCCTCGGCCGCAGACGTCCTCGGACCGGGGGACCCCGAGACCGAGGCGAAGCAAGGAGCAACGACGCAGGACTACTGGCAGTAATCCCAGGAGGAGCGACGAAGCAGCGCCGAAAGGATCGGTCGCCGAAGTAGATCAACTTAACGTGAGGTCGGTCTAAGGAATCGTAATCTCGTTCCGATTGCAGATGTACTTCACGAACTGGCGGTCGACCTGCGACAGCCGGTTCCAGGCTTTGACCGCTTCGTCGCGATTTTTTTGCTGGCAGGCCGACGCGCCAATCAGCCGCCACGCCTTGGGGTTGTTGCCGCTGTGATTGGCTTTCCGCGCCTTCTCCACCGCTTCGCCGTAACGCCCGTTGACATAGGCGTCCATCGCGTCGGCCAGCAACTTCTCGGGATCGTCGCCACTCTCGGCTTTGGGCTCCACAGGCTCGGGTTCTTCCTGGGTGTGCTTGGGTTCGGCCGCCGGCGCTGCTGCTCGCTCCGGGGCTGCGGTCGTGGGCGCTGCCGCAGCTCTCTTGGGCTCCGTTTTTCCGCCGCTACGTGCGGCCGCGGATCCACCACAGCGGCGGTTGATCTCCTGCGCCTCGCTGTTTTCTCCATCGAGTAGGAGCACCTGCTCGCAGTGCTGTCGGACCTCATCGCACCGATTCGCTTGGAGCGCTTTGCGCGCCCGCTCGAGAGCGTTGTGGATGCAGCGCGTTTTGACGCCCTGAAAGGTCTCGACGGCTTGGTTGCGGTAGAATGAGTCCTCGCCAAACGATTGAAAGGTCGTCATGGCACGCTCACACTCGTTCGCTGTCGCTGCCGCCTGGAGCTCCTTCAGGCGATCACGCAGTTTCCGCTCGCTTTCCGCACGCACCCGTTTGTCACGTAGAAAGTCAGCGCTGGGGTCCAGTTTGATCCCCTGATCGCACTTGGCGAGCGCACCGTCCCAGTCGCCCGTGCGCATGAGCTGCTCCGCCTCGGTGTTGAGCGTCGCGATCTGAATCTTGATATCGCTGGGCTGGGGACCTCGGTCGGCATGGCTTCCGAGCAGCTTCCAGCCCGCTATCGCAGCCACCACCAAAGCGGCTCCCACTGCCAGCGCAATCCCCTTATTGATCGCACGTCGATCGGCGACCTCAACCACCCGCGCGTCGCGATCGAAGACAAAGTTTTCGCCGGGAGCCACGAAACGAAAACGGACGTGGCCAAGATCAATATGGTCGCCGCGGCGCAGCTCCACCTTGTCATAGGGTTGACCGTTGACCCGTACCCCGTTGGCGGAGTCGAGATCGACCACGTGATAGTGGCCGTCCTCGCGTACGATTTTGGCGTGGTGGCGCGAGATGGAGCGATGGTCGATCACCACATCGTTGTCATCGGTGCGACCAATGACGGTTGTGGGCTGTTCCAGCACGAATTCCTGACGCGCAAAATTCGAGGACACCACCACCACCCGAGCCGGCGATTCGCCCTGGAGAAGGGGGTTGACCGCCGTTGGATCATCGGGGGAGCCACCGACCGTTTCGTGCTTGTCGAACGGTTTGGTCTGCTCGTCCTCGGGAGGAGACGCCGGGGCCGCGGGCTGTACGGATTCCAGTTTGAGGGCGATCTGGTAGTCGCCGATCTGGATGCGGTCCCCTTCGTGAACTGGTGCGCGTCCGTCAATCCGTGTGCCGTTGACTCGAATGCCGTTGTAGCTCTGGAGATCCTCGATCTGGACCGCGCCATTGACCCGTACCAGCTTGGCGTGTCGGCGCGAGATATTGCGCTCGGTCAACCGGATAGTGTTGCCCTCTTTGCGCCCGATCGTGACCTCGTCGCGCAGGAGGGGGACGATGGTCGTCTTCCCCTCATCGTCCTCTATGATGATCTTGTACATGTCAGTGTGCGTCGATGGCAGCCAAGATCACTTTATTTTGCAATGCTTGGGGGGTCAAGGAGCAACTTGGCTGACCGCTCATTGCAACCAGGCAGGTCGTTGGCGGTTGGAGCAGAAATCGCGCTGCGGGGGACGGGGTCCTTAGGCCGGACTGCGTCCGGCCAGGCCCCTCAGCGCTCGGCTTGCATCGCTGGCTTCGCCAGCGAGCGCCTCCGCGATGCCCCCGCATCGCGACTTCTGCTCCAACCTTACAGCTCGAATGAGCCTTTATTGCAATGATCGGTCAGCCCTTATGAAGGTAAAAAGCGAGAGTTTGTGAAGGTAAAAAGCGAGAGTTTGTGAAGGTAAAAAACGAGAGTTTGTGAAGGTAAAAAGCGAGAGTTTGTGAAGGTAAAAAACGAGAGTTTGTGAAGGTAAAAAGCGAGAGTTTGCACCCTGTGCTCGAGGGACAGGCGCGGCGCAAGCTCATGGCTCGTGGAGAGAAGCACCTGGGGGCCGCCACCCTGGGAAGTTGACCTGGGAAGTTGACGCTGGCGGGCGCTTCGGCCCATGCTACGGTCGTGCCGATCTATGAGTACCAGTGCGAATGCGGCTCGACCTTCGAGGCGATCGAGCGCTGGGGAGAGCGGCGCGGGGTGTGCGGCGAGCTGTGCACCCAGACCCCGCCGCGGAGGGATGGGAAGGTCGCGCGCATTCCCTCCTCTGCCGGACTGCGTGGCACGGGCCATGAGGCGAAAGAGCCGACCGTGGATGTGAAGAAGCGCTCGAGACGATACTGGGACGATTGTGACTGATCTGCTCGAGGTGGCCGATCTCGTCGTTCAATTTGGTCCGATTCGCGCTGTGGATGGGATCTCGTTTTCGCTGGGCGAAGGGCGGGCGCTCGGGATCGTGGGCGAGTCGGGATCGGGCAAGTCGGTGACGGCGCTATCGCTGCTGCGGCTGATCACGCCGCCGGGTCGGATCGCCGGGGGCGCCATTCGCTTCCGTGGGCGCGATCTAGTCCGGATCGACGAGCCGGCCCTGCGTGCCCTGCGAGGCGCCGAGATCGCGATGGTTTTCCAGGAGCCGATGACCTCGCTCAATCCGGTGTACACCATCGGAGATCAGGTGGGGGAGCCGCTGCGGATCCATCGGGGCACATCGCGACGGGAGGCGCGCACGAGGTCGGTCGAGTTGTTACGCCGTGTGGGGATCGCCGATCCCGAGCGCCGGGTGGACGACTATCCGCACCAATTGTCGGGAGGTATGTGCCAGCGAGTGATGATTGCGATGGCGCTGGCCTGTCGTCCGGCGTTGCTCATTGCCGATGAGCCGACCACGGCGCTGGATGTCACGGTCCAGGCGCAAATTCTGGAACTGCTCGGAGATCTGCGCCGCGAATTCGGGATGGCCCTGCTGCTCATCAGCCATGACCTCGCGATCGTCGCGGAGCAATGCGATCAAGTTGCCGTGATGTATGCTGGCCAAATCGTAGAGCGAGCCCTAGCCCCAGCACTGTTTGCCGCGCCACGCCATCCCTATACTGCGGGGCTGATGCGTTCGCTACCGACGGTCGCCGAGGGGCCGAGGCAGCGATTGCGGGAGATCCCGGGAATGGTGCCATCGCTCGCGTCGCTTCCCCCCGGCTGCCACTTTCAGGACCGCTGTGACCGCGTAGCGGAGCGCTGTCGAAAGGAGGCGCCGCCGCTCGTGCAGATTGCTCTCGAACGACAGGTGCGCTGCCACTTTCCACTGGAGCCTGCGTGAGCGGATCTGCCTTTGTTTCCGTCGAGCGTTTGCGCAAGGAGTTTATCGGCGGCGGCCTTTTTCGCCGCCATTCCATCCGCGCGGTCGATGGGGTTTCGCTCACAATTGCGCGCGGAGAAACCCTGGGTCTCGTCGGCGAATCGGGCTGTGGAAAATCGACGCTCGGCCGTGCGGTGCTGCGCCTCGTCGAGCCCACTTCGGGCCGGGTGATCGTCGATGGTACGGAGGTGACCGCGCTGGGGACACGGGAGCTCCGCCGCTTTCGTAAGCGGGCGCAGATGATCTTTCAAGATCCCTTTGCCTCGCTCAATCCGCGCATGAAGGTCGGCGCCATTCTGGAAGAACCGCTCATCATCCACCGCCTCGGTAGAACGCACGTGGAGCGACGTCGCGAAGTGTTGCGCCTCCTCGAGCGGGTGCAGCTCCGCCCCGATGCCATCGAGCGCTATCCGCACGAATTTTCCGGCGGACAACGCCAGCGCATCGGGATCGCCCGTGCGCTCGCATTGCAGCCCCGGTTTGTCGTCGCTGACGAGCCCCTCTCAGCGCTCGATGTATCGATCCAGGCCCAGGTGGTGAATCTTCTGGTCGATCTCCAAGCTTCCGAGGGTCTCACCTACCTGTTCATTTCGCACGATCTCAAGATCGTCCAGCACTTGTGCGATCGAGTGGCGGTGATGTACCTCGGGCGGCTCGTCGAGCAGGCGCCGGCGGTGTCGCTCTACCATCGGTCGCTCCATCCCTATACGCAGGCGCTACTCTCCTCGGTGCCGTCGCTGGGCGCCAGACGCTCCCGCATCATCCTCCCAGGCGACGTGCCCTCTCCGGCTGCGCCGCCGTCCGGCTGTGCATTCCATCCTCGCTGTCCGCGCTATCTCGCCAAGGGACGACCGGAGCGATGCTCCACCGATCGACCAGAACTGTCATCAGTAGGCGATGCAGAGCAGCTCGTTGCCTGCCATTTTCCCGAGGAAAACTGACCTAAAAGGAGCCTTCCCATGTCGCATATCGAAGTAGTGCTTGCAGTGGGTCTAACTGCTGGAGGCGCATTTGCCGAGGACTTCCATGTCGACCCCAACGTCGGCCACAGCACCTTCAGCGCGGTGTTCGATGCCAAGCTCGGCGAGCGGATCAGCGCCACGAGCTCGGCTGTGGAGTGCAACGCGTCGTATGACGAAAAGACCGGCACCGTCTCCGGCACTTGCTCGGTGCCACTGACCTCCATCAAGGTCGACAATGAGGACACCAAGACCGATCACTTCCAGCAGTGGGCCACCAATAAGAAGATGGAGCCCAAGGACTGCAAGTTCGAGGTGAAGCTCACCGGCGTAAAGATCGGCAAGCTGGTCGTGGAGACACCCGTCAGGTTCACCGCTGAGGTGCCATTTACCATCTGCGGCCGCGCCCGGACAGATGGAGGAAAAGAGAGGGTCGACGGCAACGCGATCCTCTTCCCGCCCGGGAGCTACGGTGAAGCCAAGATCATACGGGTGCGCGCGACCATCGCGAAATTCAACCGCGAAAAGTACCAGATCGGCCCCCAGTATACGGAGGGCTGGCTCGCCAAGGTGCAGTCGCTCGCAAAGGTCGTCGCTGAGGAGGGAACCATCGAGCTATCGCTGTTCGCCAAGGCGAAAGGCAACGCTACGTCAGATGGAAAGAAGTAGGCAACTCGGAACTCTGCATGGAGGAGCGTCCCCATCCACCAAGCACGAGAGAGGAACTGACGAGAAGCAGGTAGTCCGGGAGGCTCCATGGGGGAGCGCCCGCGAACGGGATCGATCGAGAGGCGCTCTCGTCGCTCGGCGACAAGCTCGCAAGCGCACGCCTCACGCTCGTTCCAGCCCTCCGTCTTCTGAAGCTCGATCACGACGTCCTGTGTCTCTGGCGCCGACTGGAAGAGGGGATGCCGCCGGAGGCTCCCATCCCCAATCCAATCGGAGTTGCGGTGTGGCGGCCCACCTTCGAGGTCTTTCACACGACACTGGCACCCGACGAAGCGCTCGCGCTGCAGCGGGCTGCGGCGAGGGCGCCGCTCGCCGACGTGTGCGCCGCGTTCGAGGGGCGAGAAGCTCCGGACGAAGCAGCCTTTACCGCCCTGGCGAGCTGGCTCGATGAGGGCTGGGTGTCAGCGATCGAGACGTGAGAATCTCGCGTCGTTGCTGGCACGTTCTCGGTCCTATCGTGGGTTTGCGACATTGCAGTACAATGTCGAACCGTGACCTACCACGTCATGAACCTTCGTGTCGAGTCTCCCGCGCTCGCGAACAATCCACTCGGGGACCCGTTCGTTCGCGATCTTCCCGTGATTGTTCCCGATGGGCAAGACCCGAGGGCGCAACTGCCTCTGGTGTTCGTGCTGAGCGGCTATTCGGGGCGTGGCCGCATGCTGCTCAACGACGATCCATGGTCTGAGCCATTCGACCAGAGGGTCGCCCGTCTAACCAACGCCAGCCAGATCGGTCCGATGATCTACGCTCTCCCCGACTGCTTTACTCGACTGGGTGGTTCGCAATATCTCGATAGCAGCGCCACCGGACGCTACGAGAGCTACCTTTGGGAAGATCTACTCCCATTGCTAAAAGC
>JAHFDT010000267.1 GCA_023248875.1 Myxococcales bacterium
AGTGGCACCGTCTGCTGCGGCCCCACGGTGAGCGTGGTTTTAGAGATCGAGAAGTCCCCGTCAGGGTTATTGCTCAGCTCAATCTTAGAGATGACCAGGTCGGAATAGCCGGTCGTTCCCATGCCGCAACCCTTATCGGAGTCGCAATCGGAGATGCCGAGCGCCTGGATGAGCGATGCGCCCAAGTTGATGCTCCCGAAGGTGAGCGTCCCCGCATCGAGCAAGATGCCGGGCGGACCCGCATAGCCTGACAGCGGTACGTTGATGATCGGGGTATTGGCATCCGTCGAGGTGACGGTGAGCGTAGCTTTGTGAAAGCCGTCCATCGTGGGAAGGAATTGGAGGGTGACCGGCAGGCTGGTGTTACCGGGCATAGAGACCGGCAGATTGGGGGGATTTTTCATCGAATAGTAGTCACCGGCGGTGATCTTCAGATCATTGACCTTGATGGTCTTATTACCCTGGTTGACGATCGTGATGTCCTTGGTGATGGGTGTGTTCGCCGTGGTACCGCCCATCGTGACCGTGCTCGGCTGGACCACCAGCTGCGAGTCGACCCCGGTGCCGGTGAGGAAGGTGTCGGCCGTAAACATTTGACCGGTGACGGTGATCTGCAGGCTGGCGTTGCGGGTGCCGAGGGCGCTCGGCATGAAGGCGACCGAATAGGTGAGGGTACCCTGTGGCTGCAATGTCTGGGGTAGCGTCGGCTGCGTGCCCGAAAAGCTGAAGTCACCCGCGTTGGCGCCACCAAGGCTGGCCGCGGTCACCGTTTGGGCCACGGCACTGCTGTTGGCGTAAGTGATGGTGACTGGGTTGGAGAGTCCACCGAGGCCGGTCTGCGGAAAGGTCGCCGGGTTGGGCGAGCCCTTGACGGGATTGAAGGCGCCCGAGACATACAGCAGTGCATTCCTCAGCGCATTGACGTAGTCGCCCGTGGGAGAGTTGCTGTAGACGTCGAGATTCAGATCGAGGCGCGGGCGACCCTTGGGGGTGCAGCGAACGATCGCGGGCGTGCTATCGGTAAACGTCCATACGGTGGTGGCTCCGTTGGCCAGCTGAACGCTGGTCAACGAACGTGCGGTACCCATGGTGGTCACACCGGTAGTCAGCGGGGAGCCTAGTTCGGAGGGCTGTGCCGCGAGGGTCTTGGTGCTGCTGGTGTAACTAAACGAGCTCTTGATGCAAGAGTAGCCGTCGCTCGACCAGCGCCCGCCGAGATCGTAGTTGGTGTAGTAGTTCCACATCACCTGGACCACGCCACCCCCGGCGTCGACATAGTCGGCCAGACTATTGCCGAGCGTGATGCGATCCTTGTAGGGGTAGAACCAGTAGTAGTCGTCCCACACCAGCACGGCGTCGTACGTCTTCAGCGTGGCGAGGTCGGGCGTGGAGCCGCCGCTACCGCAATCGAGCGCAGTGACCGATGCAAAGTCCTTGAGCGCCCCCAACTTGGCGGTGATATCGCTGCGCACTGTAGCGGATTCAGCGGCACAAACCAGTACCTTAGGGGCCGCCTGGGTGGTGACGGCCAAAAACATCAGCGCAAAGGCAAAAAATCTCATGGTAGCTCCTTAAGAGAGCGACACTCTAGACGAATTACCCCCGGTGAAGCAACCCCCTCTAGACAGCTCAGCCGCTGAGAACCCGGCGGTACCACTGGTCATAATCGGCGATCATTCGGCGAAGGGAGAAGTGATCTCGGACACGTTCCGAGGCGGCGCGACCCAGATCGGCCCCCCAGGCGGGGTTTTCGAGCAGGCGCACGATGGCATCGGCCAAGGGGCGCGGAGCGGCGGGCGGAACGTGCAGTCCGGTTCGCTCGTGCTCGACGGTGTACCGCATCCCGCCTACCTCGGTGACCACCACCGGCCGGCGCATCGCCATCGCTTCGGTGACCGCCAGACCGAATCCCTCCTCTACCGAGGGCTGAACGTAGAGATCGAGCGCGGCCATAATCGACGGGGCATCGTCGCGGTGGCCGAGAAAGTGGACCTGCTTGGAAAGGCCGAGTCGCGCGACCTGCCGTTCTAGCCTCGACTGCTCGTTGCCGAGCCCCAACAAAATCAGTTGGGCCCCGGCGATTCTTCGCACCACATCGGAGAACGCAGCGATCAGGTGCCCATGACCCTTCCGTTGATCGAAGGTCGCCGCACAGCCGATCTGCGGACCGGGCGGCACGCCGAGCGTGTTGAGGAGGGCACGTCCCGGCGCGGGATCAAGCTGCGAGAGCTGGTCCCAATCGACCCCGTTTTGCACGACCACGACCTGAGCGGGGTCGACGCCTTCGACTTCGACGAGTTGGCGCTGGGCAGCGTCGCTCACCGCAGCGATGCCGCGACATCGGCGTGCGGCCCAGTGGTCGAGTAGCTGCGCCGTGCGGCTGGCAAAGCGGTCGATGTAGTCGCTGTAGTGGCGCGTTTGCACCTGTCGCACGGGCAGGAGTTGGCACACCGCAGCCCCCACCACCGACGCATGAAATAGGTGGGTGTGCAGAAGGTCGGGCCGTTCCTTGCGCAAAAGGGATGCCAGGCGGGCCAGTAGTAGCGGCGTTTCCATCGGACGGTTTGCGCCGAGCGCATAGGTGCGGTGGCCTTGGCGCTTCAGCTGCTCGTTGAAAGGGCCGGGCGAACGAATGGTCGCGAAGACTTGGGACCACCGGCTCCGATCGAGGCGCTCGCCGAGGCCGAGCAGGATACGTTCGGCGCCGGCGATACGAGTAGAATCGGTGGTGAGATGCAGTATTTTGAGCGGTCTCACGAGCGACGACAGACTATGTGGAGCGGACTTTCGGCTGTCAAGCGGAGGCCGGCAGTGTGCGCCAGCCGTAGCCCCAGATACTGGCGCCGAGCACCATGCTGATGGGCACAAGCGCCATGCCGATCGGTAGGCTACTGGCATCGGCGATGCGCCCCACTACCGAGGGAGAAATGGCATCTCCGAAGAGGTGAATGCAGAGCAGCGAAAGGCTGAACGCTCGAGTCCGAAGTCCGCTGCCCACGCAGTTGACCAGCACGGTGTTGACCGGTCCGTTGTAGCACCAGAAGAATAGCTGCGCGGTGACCAAGGACAGGGCGATGGCGAGGGGATCGCGGCTCAGAAGGGCCACCCCGGCGAGGAGAGCTGCGGGGAGCATGGAGAGCGCACAGAGCGCGAGATAGGGGTGCTGTGTCCTCTTCCGCAGCCGATCGCCGAGCAGTCCGCCGAGCAGTGTGCCACCCAGCCCACCGACGACGGTAGAGGCGCCCACCAGGCTACCGGCGGAGGCCAGGCTCATCCCGCGATGGCGCACGAGGAAGGTGGGAAACCAGTCGGCCAGCGCCCCAGAGGCGAAGGTCACGGCGGTGTAGCCTGCGACTGCGATCAGATATTCGCGGTTGTGCCGGAGCGCTGCGAGGGCATCGCGCCAGGGCAGGACCGATGTCCGATCGAGGTCGAATTGGCCTCGCGTGGGCTCCTGCACACCGAGGACGATCGCGGCTGCGAGAAGGCCCGGTAGCCCCGCCACCCAGAAGGCGCTGCGCCAACCCCAGTGCGCGCCGACCGCGCCCCCCAGGACAAAGCCGAGCGCCGCACCC
Organism: Myxococcales bacterium; assembly: GCA_023248875.1. Taxonomy (GTDB): domain Bacteria; phylum Myxococcota_A; class Polyangia; order Palsa-1104; family SHYY01; genus JAHFDT01. Next base: position 3,576 of record JAHFDT010000267.1, read on the forward strand.
ACCGGAATCGCGACGTAGAAGATCGTGAGCACGCGGTTCCGCCGTTCGGGCGGATAGAGGTCGCTCAGCAGCGCCGGGCTGAGCGTGGCATAGGCCGCTTCACCCACGCCGACCAGGGCACGCGCAGCGAGGAAGGACCAGAAGCCTACGGCCCAGGCGGCCGCACCAGTGGCCAGCGACCAGACCAGCACGCCCCCCGCGATGACCACTTTGCGAGGCCAGCGATCGGCGAGTGTTCCAAACAGTGGGCAGGCCAGCATGTAGATGATCACATACGCGGTGAAGGGATAGCTGGTCTGGGCGTCCGTGAGATGCAGGTCGGCCTTGAACAGCTCCTTGACGGCACTCGGTACG
>JAHFDT010000084.1 GCA_023248875.1 Myxococcales bacterium
GTCCAAGGCGCGGGTGGCTCGCTACGAAGCGCTGCTGGCGCAGGACTCGGAGAAGCGCCTGGAGACAGCCGAAATCGCCATCCCGCCGGGGCCACGTCTCGGCGATGATGTGGTGATCGCGGAGCGGCTCACCAAAGGCTACAGCGATCGCCTGCTCATCGACCAGCTCGATTTCCGCCTGCCGCCCGGTGGGATCGTCGGTGTGATCGGCGCCAACGGTGCGGGCAAGACCACGCTGTTTCGCATGATCACCGGTCAAGAGAAGCCCGACTCCGGCAAGCTCACCGTTGGTGCCACGGTCAAGCTCGCCTACGTCGACCAGTCGCGCGATGCGCTCGACGGCGACCGGACGGTCTATCAGGAGATCTCCGAAGAGGCCGAGTTTCTCGACATCGGCAAGCGGCGAATGCCGGCGCGCGCCTACGTCGGCAGCTTCAACTTCAAGGGCACCGACCAGCAGAAGCGGGTCAAGGACCTCTCCGGCGGCGAGCGCAACCGCGTCCACTTGGCCAAGCTCCTCAAGAGCGGCGGAAACCTCCTGCTCCTCGACGAGCCCACCAATGATCTCGACGTCGACACGCTGCGCGCCCTCGAAGAGGGGCTGCTCGATTTCGCCGGCTGCGTGGTGGTGATCAGCCACGACCGCTGGTTCCTCGACCGCATCGCCACCCACATCCTGGCCTTCGAAGACGAGAGCAAGGTGGTGTGGTTCGAGGGGAACTATCGCGACTACGAAGTCGACCGACGACGACGTCTAGGTGCAGCGGCAGACCAGCCGCACCGGATCAAGTACAAGAAGCTGACCCACTGATAAGTTATTTGGGGAAGCAGGAGTTGGGCGTACAGGCGCATTGATTCATCTTGTTGCAGGCGCAGGTGGCATTTTCGCCGCACTGGCTAGTGCCACCCCCCAGCTTGCAAAAAAACGAACAAAAATAGGTGTCCAGTGCGTTCGGCGTGGATCCGTTCGCGATCGCCGTGCACAGACTCGCCATCTGGTTGTCGCAGTCGTCGATGGTCTTACAATACTTTCCGACGCCGAGGGAGTTGCCCTTATCACCGGGGTGGCCGCAGACCGACAAGAGCGCCAGGTCGGGCGTCTTGGTGAGATCCGCTGGATGCGCCATATCGAACGCTGCACCACTCCCCCCCGGGTTTCCACAGGCGAGAAGACCGACTGCAAGACCGACGAGTGTTCGCATGGTCCGACCATCGAAGCAGCTTGTGTGCCATGACGAATGACTTTATCGCATTAGCAAAATCAACCCCTTAGAAGGCCGCGGTGGCTAGTCGAGTGGCCACTCCGGCGACTGGATTAGCCGGGTCTATTTCCCTCAGGCGCCTAAACAGGAGTTGGGGGTGCAAGCGCACTGGCCGCTCTTGCAGGCGCAGGTCGCACCCTCGGCGCACTGGCTGGTGCCCGCGTCAAGCTGGCACGGGTAGATGGTACAAAAGTAGGTATCGTCGGGACTCGAGGTGGCTCCGTTGCCGATCGCGGAGCACAGAGTCGCCGCCTGGTTCGCACAGTCGTCGAAGGTCCTGCAGAATTTTCCCACGCCCAGGGAATTGCCCTTATCGCCGGGGTGGCCGCAGAGCGACGGGAGCGCCAGATCGGCCGCCCGGGCGAGATCGGCAGGCGGCGCCATATCGACTGCCCCCCCGCCCCCCGCAGTGCCGCAGCCGAGGAAAAGGAGCGAAAGACCCGCCAACGCTCGCATGGTGGCCAAGGTTTACATGTCCCGTGCACCTACTCAAGCAGGAAGTTGACGAGCTCGGCAAAACCTCGCCCGAAGGGGGCGCGGGTCACATACGCCGGCGGAGGCCCGAGCTGCTGCTGGTAGCGCGCCACGTTCGCCACACCGATGGAGAGCGGAAAAAAGGCAAAGGCGGCCTGGTCGTTGGGGGAATCGCCGACAAATAGATAGCGCGCGCGCAGCGAATCGGCGGTCTCGCCCCAGCGCTCGGCCGCGATCCGCGCGAGCATGGCGGCCTTGTCGTAATCGCCGAAAAAAGCGTGGGTATGCACAGTGCTCGACACTGCACGGGCACCGCGCCGACGAATCGCCTGCTCGATTTGTGCGATCTCGTTCGGTGTCAGCCGCTGGTGCTCGCCAGTATCGAAGGCCACATCGACCCGCCGAAGCGGCTGGTCGTCGACCAGCACGGCAAAGGGCAGTTCGGCCCGGACCGCTGAAACCAGCTCCGCCAGCTCTTGCGCCTGGGTCAACCGCGTCGCTGCATCCTCCCAATAGACCGAGGTGCCGTCGCTGCGAACGTAGAGTGCGCCATTCTCCGCGACCATCGCTTCCACCGGCCAGAGCCGCGCCAGCACCTCCGCCCAACCGCCGGGACGACCGGTCACCGGCACCACCCGCAGCCCGGCCGCAGCGGCGCGGCAAAGCGCGTCATAGGCCTCGGGCTCGAGCCGCCCGTCGCGGGTTAGGGTATCATCGATATCGGTGAATAGGCCTACCACTCGCCGCGCCGCCGCGCGTTCGAGCTCCGCGAGGGGTTTCACCTTAATACATTTGGCCCGCGTGGGACTCGGCAGGCACCTCGATGGCGACGCGCGGCGCATCGCACCAGAGCCCCTCGAGGTCGTAAAACTCGCGTGCAGCGTGATAGAAAACGTGCACCACCACGTCGCCAAAATCGATCAGGGCCCACTGGCCCTCGCGGATGCCTTCGATCCCGATCGGTCGACGCTTCTTGCGGGCAAACGCTTCGATCACCGCCTCCGCCACCGTCTGCACATGGCGATCGCTCGTCCCTGAAAGCAGCAGAATATAGTCGGTGTAGCTCGCCTGTCCCTCGACCTGCAGCAGCAGCGGATTGAGGGCCTTCTTCTCGAGCGCCGCTTCGAGTGCGAGCTGCGCCTGCTGTTTGGATGTCATCAAGCTCAGTTTGGTCTCCTGGGTGGGGTCATGTCCGAACCTGTCCGTTGCCCTCCACCACGAACTTGGTGGTGGTCAGCTCCTCGACACCCATCGGACCGTAGGCGTGGAGGCGGGTGGTAGAGATTCCGATTTCGGCGCCCAGCCCCAGTTCGCCCCCATCGGCAAAACGGGTCGAGGCATTGACGACCACGGTCGAACTGTCGACCTCGTCGAGAAAGCGGCGCGCGGCGATGGGATCGCCAGTGACGATCGCCTCGGTGTGGGACGAGCCGAACCGTTCGATATGGGCGATCGCCCCATCGATGCCTTCGACGATACCGATGGCACACACGAGATCGAGAAACTCGGTGGCGAAGTCCGCTTCCGTCGCAGAACGCAGAGAAGGGACCAGGGCCCGCGCGCGCGCATCGGCTCGCAGCTCCACGCCCGCGTCGCCGAGGCGCTGGGAGAGGAGCGGCAGAAAGGTGGCAGCGATTTGAGTGTCGATCAGTATGGTCTCTGCGGCGTTACAGACGCCGGGCCTTTGCACCTTAGCATTATAGCAGATGTCGAGCGCCATGCTCGGTGAAGCCGTCGCTTCGACGAAAACGTGGCAGTTGCCGCGGTAGTGTTTGATCACCGGAATGCGGCTGTGTTCCGCGACAAAGCGGATGAGGCCCTCTCCGCCCCGCGGAATGACGAGATCGATCTCCTCATCCCGCTGGAGGAGCTCCACCATCGCCGCCCGGTCCGTCGTCGGGAGCAGTAGCACGGCTTCTGCGGGGAGCCCTGCCTGCGCCAAGCCCGTTGCGATCGCCTGCGCGATCGCGCGATTGGAGCGAAACGCTTCCGATCCGCCGCGCAAGATCACCGCATTGCCCGCCTTGAGACAGAGCGCCGCGGCATCGGAGGTCACATTGGGGCGCGCTTCGTAGATGATGGCGATGACGCCCAGCGGGATCCGCTGGCGGGCGATCCGCAGACCATTCGGGCGACGCCACTCCTTGACACGCTGACCGATGGGATCGGCCAAACCCCCGATCTCCCGAACCGCACTCGCCATCGCCACTACACGTTTCTCGTCGAGCGCCAGACGATCCAGCAGCGCCCCCTGCATCCCCGCCTCGCGCGCCGCCGCCAAATCCTCCCGATTCGCCTCGAGGATCGCCCCCCGCCCACCTTCGATGCAGTCCGCGATCGCCCGCAACGCCTCGGCCCGTCGTGCCCCGCCCGCCTTCGCTACTCCCCGCGAAGCCGCCCGGGCGGCCTTTGCCAATGCCTCCACATCCGAAGCCATCAGGTCCACGTCTTCATTTCCTCTCCTAGTGGCCACCAACCATCCCCACTAGCCCACCCGCGGCTGGGGGCGTGAGCTGGCTCGCTCCGCGGGCGAGTTCCGCAGCGGCCACCACCACACCGATGAGCAGCATACGCCGCCCGCGAGGACTGTCCGAGCCCGCGCAGCGAACCAGCGATGCAAGCCCCCAGCCGCGGGTGGGCGGTCACAGCACCACCAGATCGTCGCGGTGGACCACTTCATCAGTACCGCGATAGCCGATGAGCGCCTCTAGCTCGGCGGTTTGGTGCCCGCGGATGCGCTCCACTTCGGCCGCCGAATAGCCCACCAGCCCGCGTGCAAATTCCCGCCCTGCCTCATCGCACAGCGCCACCGCATCGCCCGGCTCAAAGCTCCCCGCTACCGCCGTGATTCCCGAGGGCAACAGCGATTTTCCCACTTCGACGATCGCTCTTCGTGCCCCCTCGTCCACCCGCAGCTGCCCCCCGGGTTTGAGCGCATAGGCGATCCAGTGCTTGCGACTCTGCAGCCGCTCTACTTCGGGCCAGAACACCGTGCCGGCCTCCTCGCCCTCGAGGATCGATGCCACCGGCCGCGGCCGCCGCCCCGAGGCGATCACCGTCGGTACGCCAAAGCTGCCGGCCATACGCGCCGCCTCCACCTTGCTCGCCATCCCCCCCGTGCCCACGCTCGACCCGGCACTCCCGGCGACGGGCGCCGCTTCGCGATCGATCGCCCGCACTGCGCGGATCAGCCGAGCCCCCGCGCGCGGATCGCCATCGAATAACCCCTCGACGTCGGTCAAGAGGATCAGGAGCTCTGCCTCCACCAATGAGCAGACCAACGCGGCCAAGCGATCGTTATCGCCAAATTTGATCTCATCGACGGAAACGGTGTCATTCTCATTGATGATCGGCACCGCGCCGAGCTCGAGCAGCGCGCGCAGCGCATGGTGGGCATTCAGATAGCGAGTGCGCGCCCGCACGTCCCCATGGGTCAGTAGGAGCTGGGCCGCCACCAGCCCATGCGCTGCCAATGCATGCTGGTAGAGCTGCATCAACCTCCCCTGCCCCACTGCCGCAGCCGCCTGCAGCCGCGGTATCGTCCGCGGCCGTTCGCTCAGCCCGAGCCCCTCCACCCCGAGTGCAATCGCCCCCGAGGAGACGATCGCCAGCTCCACACCACGATCACGCAACGCGCGCGCTTCCTGCGCCAACATCGTCACGCGCTCTTCGGGTCGCTCGGCGATCAGCCGACTGCCGATCTTTACTACCACCCGTCGTACCGCTGGAAACTCCGACCGCGCGCTAAACTTCATGGCGCCTCTCCGCGTCGCGATGCCAAGCCCTCGAGTAGCCTCTGTCGATCGAGCAGCGGCCGCGGGCGCGCGGGAGCGTCGACGACGGTCACACCTTCGGGTACACCCACAGGCGGCACCTGGCCGATCTCTTCCACCTGCGCGTGAAACGTGATCTCGGTCGAGAGGTCGTGCTCGCCACGCCGCGACCGATAGCGCGCCTGATACCGCTCGCTCAAAAGCACTCCAGTCGCCCGATCGACCAGCAGCTCGCCCTCGAACAGGTCGACTCCAATCGTTTGCCGCCATGCATGCGCGGGATCATCCTCCTCAAAGAGGCGCGGTTCCGCCGCCCGCATGAGGCGCACCTGCACCGCCGGACGCCCCTCGAACTTGACCTCGCCATCGACGGTCGGCTGCACGAAACGCCCGAGCACCTCCCAATAGCCGCGGCCCGTCCCGACGAGATCGTCGCTGGCGCGCTCCACCTCGTCGCCCAATGGACGCCGCCGCACCAAGGGACCGTAGCGCGGCCGAACCAGGTATTCACCGCTGAGAAAGTAGGCCTCCCAGCCCTCCGCACGGCTCTCGTTGCCCGCGTGGCTGGTGAAATGGATGAGGTGGCGCCCGCCTCGCCCATCCGCCACCATGCCCAGCGTCTCTTCGAGAAGGTCGTGCCGTTCGCCAGAAACCACACGGAGCTGGCTTAGCCCCGACCAGCCGTGGGCGCCCAACCGCTCGATCCGGGCGCGTGCCGAGAGTCCGAGGAGCTGCGCAATCCCCTCCGGGCGATCGAGCGGCCCCACCGAGAGGGCGGGCGTTCGCTGGCAAGCGGCCAGCACCAGACAGACCGAAACAGTTCGAAGCACCAGGCCCCCAGGCGTAGCGCTGCCACTGGACACTGTCAAATGGTGGATTTGCGAACCTCCGTTCACTATTCACCACCTTCTGTCAGGAGCTCGCCACCTCCAGCGGGTCACCCCTTCCGCCCCGTCTGGCACTGGCACCCCCTGGCTGCAGCCAAGGCCGGAAAACCCGACGCTTTTCCCACTTGATGGACACCCAGCGCTAGTCTAAGGTGCGCCCCCATGACGCGGCAGCCACTTGGCCCATGGCCTGCAAGGCAGAAAATTCGACAGCCAGCGCGGCACTAGGCTACCTTCGCCGCTCGAGGACCGAATCCGATGAGAATATGCTTAGTCAGCCCTTACGACTTGTCCCTGGAAGGTGGTGTCAATAAACACATTTTTTCGCTCGCGGAGAGTCTGCGTGCGCTCGGCGACCAGGTCGAAACCATCGGTCCCCGCACCGGCCCCGAGCCGAGCGGCCCCCACATCACCGGCTTTGGTGGTGTGGTCTCGATCCAGGGCAATGGCTCGGACAATCGCATCGCTCTGCTCACCTCGCCCGTTGCCGTGCGGCGCTTCATGCGCAGCCGCCAATTCGATGTGATCCACGTCCACGAGCCGTTCATGCCAGCGCTCAACTACTACGCGCTCTGGACCGCGCGCGCCCACGCCCGCGTGGCGACCTTCCACCGCTTCAGTGAGGACGAAGGGCGGCCGACCTACTGGGCCCGCAAGCTCCTGTCGCCCTACCTCCGCTCCATCGACCGCGGCATCGCCGTGTCGGCACCGGCAGCCCAGTATGCGCAGGTGGCCTGGTCGCGCCCGCTCTCCATCATCCCCAATGGCGTCGATACCCACTTTTTCAAGCCGGCGCGCGCCCACCGCAGCTACGAAGAGGGTCCAGTGCGGCTACTATTCGTCGGCCAGTGGACCGATCAGCGCAAGGGGCTGCCGGTGCTGCTCGAGGCCTACGCCCGGCTGCGCGCGCGCGGCGTCGCGGTGACCCTCGATGTGGTCGGGCAGGGCGATCCCAAGATCCCGCAGCCGGCTGGCATCCACGGGCTGACCTTCCATGGCCGCGTTTCGGAAACGGTGCTGCGGCGCCGTTTTCGGGAGTGCGATATTTTTGTTGCTCCGTCGACCGGGCAGGAGTCGTTTGGCATCGTTCTGGTCGAGGCGATGGCGTCCGGTCGGCCGGTGGTCTGCAGCGATATCGAGGGCTACCGCCAAGTGGTCAGCCCCAAAGGCGCTCGCCTCGTCCCCCCGCTCGACTCCGCCGCGCTCGCGGAAGCGCTCCATACGCTGTGCCGCGATGCGGGGTTGCGTAGGGCCATGGGGCAGTTCAATCTGGCGGAAGCGCCGAAGTATGACTGGGCCAGCTTGGCCCTGCAGGTACGCGAGGAGTACGGCCTCGCGCTATCGAGCCCCGCCCCCCAGCGCGTGCCGCTCGGCCACCGCTGGACGGTCTATCGCGGCGACGAAACAGCACAACCGCTCCGCCATGAAAGCGGTGACGTCCAGGAAGCGGCCAACGCCCAATGAAAAAACTCGCCGCGGCCTACGCCCAGAACGTCTACCGCGCTCGCTTCACCGACTCGCCCTGGTTCGAACCGATGATCGCCACCCTTTATGCGACGCCGATGTGCAATTTATCGTGCAGCTACTGCGACGATTTTGGCGCCCATCGCAACGCCGGCTTTCGCGGCCAGGAGCTCGAGACCGAGCGGATGAAAAAGATCGTCGATCTGCTCGCCGAGGTCGCCGATGTGCTCTATATCACCGGCGGCGAACCGACGCTGCGCAGCGATCTGGCCGAAGTCCTCCAGCACGCCCGCGACCGGGGCATCTTCTACATCGCCATGAACACCAACGGCCTGCTCCTGCGCGATCGGACCGAAGTGATCGATCTGCTCGACAATCTGGTCATCAGCCTCGATATGCTCGATGGAGAGCGCTACGATCCCATCCTCGGCAGCACCCCCGGTACCACCGCCGAGCTGCTCGAAATCGTGCGCTGGGCCGCCGCCGAGCAGTCGAAGCGCAAGTTCACGCTGACCCTCAACTGCGTGGTGATGCCCGGCCAGGTCGAGGAGGCGCGACGCGTGCGTGACTTCTCCTGGGAGATCGGTGCGCAGTTCTCCTGCCAACCCCAGTCGATCAACCGCACCGCGGCGCCCGAGCTGGCGCACGATCCGATCTTCCACAAACTGGTCGATGAGATCATCGAGGGCAAACGCGCGGGCAAGCCAGTCTCCGGCAGCCTGCCCTTTTTGCGTCGCACCCGCGAGCTCGTCCCCTACTCGTGCACGCCCACTGCGGCGCCCCACGTCGACTGGCGCGGCCGTCTGGCCTACCCCTGCCGCGAGCTGCCCAATCACATTTGGGTCGATCTACTGGAAGCCGGCTCCTACGCAGCGGCACTGCGCGAGGCCGAGCGGCGCTGGGGTGCCCCCCCGTCGAACTGTTCCCAGTGCGGCGAGCGCTGCTACGTCGAACTCTCGACGCTGGTCCGCCATCCAACGGAACTGGCGAAAGAGGCCTACGGCTATCTGCGCCAGATGGCGAAGGTCCGCCTGCCGGTTTGGGGGCAGCCGCAGTAAGGGCCCGCGAATGAACAAGTCAGCCGCCCTCGCGCCCGATCCATACCGGGCAGCTTCGTTGCCGACTGCAGTCCTCGGGTCACATCCTTCAAGGATGCTCCCTTCCGGTCCTCGCCGTCGCCTCGCTGGCCGGACGTCTCGGCCACGATCATCGGCTGACTGGTTCATCCGCGGGCCCTAACAGTGCGCTGTTTTGTCATCGCCTGCGCGCTGTGCCTTCTCTCGCGCGCGCCCTCGTTCCGTTACGGCGTGATCTCCGATGATGAGGCCATCTATGACGCCATGGCGCAGGAGATCCGCGCCGGCGGCGTGATGTACCGCGATACCGTCGATCACAAGCCACCCGGGCTGGTCTACACCTATGCCGCCGTACAGCAGCTGGGCAGTGGCATGGCCGCGGTGCATCTCACCGGCCTCCTCGCCGTGCTCGGTACGATCGCCGGTCTCTACGCCATCGGGCGGCGGCTCCTTCCGGATGCTGCCGCAATGCCGGCGCTCCTTTATGTTCTCTCCTCGGCGGCCAAACAGCCGGTCGATGGATTGGCGGTCAACGGCGAGCTTCTAATGAATCTACCGACCGTGTGGGCAGCCTGGGCAGCGATCACTGCGACCAGAAAACGGAGCCTCACCCTGGATCTATGGGCCGGTGCTTTATGCGCGATCGCTCTCCTCTACAAGTACCAGGCCGCGGTCCTCGGCCTCGCACTCTTCGCGCTGCTCGATTTCAGACAGCCCGCCCAAGCCGCTCGGCGCACGATCGCCTGGCTGCTCGGCGCCGCGCTCCCGCTCACACTCTGCGCCGCCTATTTTGCCGAGCGCAGCGCCCTCGCCGATGCGTTCTCTTGGGGCATCGACTTCAACCGTCGCTACCTCTCCGATGCCCCCCCACTCGCCTGGGCGCTCCGTCGCCTAGGATGGCAGTTCGTCGGTGTGGTCCTGCCGAGCGCGCTGCTTTACGGCGCCGGCCTCGCCACGCTTCTCCGCATTCGCCCGCAGTCTCCTGAGCAGCGCTTTCTCGTCGTATGGAGCGCACTCGCCCTCACAGCCGTTTTTCTCGGTGGCCGCTTTTTCGGCCACTACTTCCTGCAGCCCGAACTGCCGCTCGCTCTGCTCGCCGCAGAGCTGGCTGCACGTCTGTTTCGGCATCGGCCCCGAACCATCGCCGTGGCGATCGGTCTGCCCGCCTTCACCTTCTGGATCGTTGCGCTCTCCCCACCTTTGCACCACCGCCTCTTCGATGCCGACTCGCCCAATCTCATCGCGCTCGGCGAGGCGATCGCCGACCGCACCCGTCCCGACCAAACCATCTGGGTGTGGGGCAACGTGCCGCAGATCTACCACGCCGCCCAGCGCCGCCCCGGCGTACGCTTCCCCTTCTGCAACTACTTGACCGGCCTTTCACCCGCCACCCCATCGGAATACGATCCGGCAGTGGACCCACACGAGCATGCCGTGGCCGAAGCCTGGCCCCTGGTGTTCCACGATCTCGAAAGCCGGCGCCCGGCTCTGGTCATCGACACCGCCGCGGCCGGGATGAAGGGCTATGGCAAGTTTCCGATCGCCTCATTCCCCAAGCTCGACGCCTACCTCCAAGCGCACTACCATCGCGCTGGAGAGATCTCCGGAGCGGTCCTCTACCACCGCAGCGACGGATGAAGAACCTTTACTCCCTGGCCCTCTGTTTTCTTGCCGCCACGGCGGTCTCCTTCGCTCGTGCGGCTGTTTCGGGCACCTGGAAAGTCGACGATCTCTCTCTCGGTCTGCTTGAGCGGCTCTTACCCGGTCTGGTGTTCGGCGCTGCGATGGCCCTCACGGCCTGGCGCTACCTCGCCGCGCTACGGTCCGCGGGCACGGCCACGCTGACCCCCGCCCTCCTCGGCGGCGTACTGCTGGTCCACCTCGCGGCCGCTGCCGCCCTCCCGCTCACCTCGAACGATCTCTTCTCCAACCTCGCCTATGGCCGGATCACCCTGCTTGGTGGCAATCCCTATCTCCTCGGGCCCGCCGCCCTGCCCACCGAAGATCCTTTCGCCCATCTCGTCGGGCAGCGCTGGCGCGACACGCCGATCGTCTACGGCCCGATCGCCGCCACCCTCGCCGCGCTTCCGGCTCGCCTCGGCCATGTCGGTCGCTCGCTCCTCGCCTTCAAAGCGATGCTGCTGGCCCTCTCCCTCACCTCGGTGCTCATCGCCTACCGCTTCTCCCGTCGTCTTCCGCCCGAGCGGGCCACCTACGCGTTCCTGCTGTTCGGGCTCTCGCCGCTGCTGATTTGGGAAGTCTCGGCCCAGGCCCACAACGACGGGCTGATGGTGCTAGCACTGTGCGGGTTCGTCGGTGCAGCGCTCGCCGGTGAAGAGTGGGCCGCGCTCGTCTGCCTCGCCGCTGCGCTCTACAGCAAGTTCGCCGTGGCGCCGCTGCTGCTGCTCTACGTATGGGTGGTGGCCCGCCGTTCGCCCGTGCGCGCGGTGCTCATGCTGATCGCTGTGGCCGCGATCGGCGCGCTCCTCTTCGCCCCCTATTGGCAGGGGTTCGCCACGCTACGGGGTCCCGGGGCTGCCCTCGGGGCAGACGCCATCCGTACCAACCGCTCGTTCGCCGATCTCTTCTATTGGTGTGCTAAGCCGCTCGGCGCCTCTGCGCAGCTGTGGAGCTACCGCCTCACCTACGGCGCAGGAATCGTGCTCCTGATCGGGTTGGGGATCCGCGCGCTGCGACAAACTCGTACTGCGACCGATGTGATCCACCACGGCCTCTTGATCTTCCTCGTCTACGATCTCGTCGCAGCGCCCTATTTTCAGCCCTGGTATCTCACCTGGCTGCTGCCGCTTGCACTGGCCCATCCCGATCATCGCTGGCAGCAGCTGGTGGCGCGCTACACCGCGCTCTCGACGGTGCAGTACATCTTGCCGATCGATCCAGTACTGCCCGTTGCGCTGAACCTCGTGATCCTTCGTGACCTCAGGGCGCTGCAGTGGGAGGGAACGACCAAATCCGTAGCATATCCGTCCCTGCACTGAACGTCGCTTCGAGCAGCGCGTGCGACAGATCGACCGGACCTTCGTAGTCGTGCTCGCGATCGAAGCCGACGGGAGAAAAGGCGCTGGCCACGCGCGCTTCGACAAAAAGGATCGGGCCGGAGTAGCCCGCCTGGCGAGCCTTCTTCACTCGGGAGCGAAAGTTGCACCGCTCACGAAAATCGGCCGGCAGCTTTCCGTAGACGAAATCCTCCTGGGTGTTGTCATGGGGCGGTAGCGGCTCGGCCGCCTGCAGGTTCACCCAGGCCTCCGCACTCACATGGGCCGGAACATAGTTGGTCATGCAGCCGCCCGCACAGCGCTGCTCGAGAAAAGCGGCGGCATGGTGAACCACCGGTGAAGTGGAGGGCCCTCGACCACCCAGCCAACCGGCCCACCCCACCGCCAGTACCGACCAGATCGCCAAGACGCCACGCTGACTGCGACGGGAAAGACCCTGAAAAATCGAGTCAGCACCCAGTCCTGCGGCGAGCAGCAGCGGCGGCAGTGCCACCATCATGTACATCGGGCTGGCCGGCGGCACGAGCAGCACCAGTGCGGCACCTGCAAAACCGGCGAGCAGCCAGGCATGGGAAGGTTGGCACCGTTCCCAAGCGCGCAGTCCGATCGCGGCCAACCCCAGATGAACGGGGCCGAACCGCTGCGGATCGACGAGCCGCACCGCCCATTCGAGCACCTTCCAGCCCGAGCGCACGAGGAGCGCCCATGGATGCTGGAGCCAGGCGTGGAGCACGCTGCCCCGATTTTCCAGATAGCTGCCGAACTGGCGCACCGATTCCAGGTAGGGCGCGAATTCGCCCTCGCAGCGGCCGGGACACTGCCACGGGCTGAGGCCCGCTGAAAAGGTGTAGAAGGGATAGGTCGGTGCCGAAAGCTCCCAGCGCCCCACGTAGCTCCGGTGCGCCCATAGCGTCGTCGCGATCGCGGCAGCTCCCGCCAAGGTCAGAAGCCCGGCCGTTCCCCGAGCGCGCGGCCCAGCCATCCGCGCACCCCAGCCAGCCAATAGGAGCGCCACCATCAGTGTTGTGACCAGGGACTCCGTGCGGGTTGCACCGCCCACCAACGCCACCGTAAAGAGAGCGGCCGCGCGACGACCATTCAAAGGCGGCCGAGCGGCCGCGAGCGCCACCGTCCAGACGGTGCAGGCCGCCCCCACCAGCGCCCCAATGTCCATGTACCCTTCAAAACCGGCGGCCACCGGCAACGTGGCCACTAGGATCGCGAGCAGCCGCTCCCGGCGCGGAGAGTGACTCGGGTAGAGCGCACGACCGAGCCCTATCACGCCGGCCGAAAACGCCAGCTGCGCGATCAAATAGAGGCACTCGAGCGCGCCGACCGCCGAGAGTCCGATCCCCCGCATCCCGCGCAGGGCCCAGAGTGCGAGTGGCGGGCCAAAGATCGCTGTCGGTCCTACTGCGAGCGACTTCGCTTGCGCAAAGTAGACCGCGTTGGCCCACCACGGGTCCCAGCCAAAACGGGCGAGATAGAGCCCGCGCAGAAGCAGCGTCAGCGCGATGGCCAGGCACACCCGGCCCTGACTACTCTGCCGTCGGCAGCACGAGATCGCTCGCCTGTGCGGTCGGCCAAGAGACATCGAGAATGAGTCGAAAATCGTCGACCGCGAAATCCTTCTTGTGTCCCTTTTCCAGCTTCATCAGTTCCGCAACGACCTGCTTGTGAGTCAGCGCGGGTAAATTGGGCGGAGGGCGGTGAGGGTACAGTCGCTTGAAGTCCGGGTCTAAGACGAGCTCTTTCAGCTCGGCCTGGTATTGTGCCAATCGTTCGGCGTGCCCTTTAAAGAAGATCAGCTTCGCATTCGTCTCCGGGTCATCGATGCTGCTCGCGATCAGATCGGTGACCAGACGATAGTATTCGCGGATGGAGTGCGGCACCGCCGCATCCCCGCGCAGGCATGGAATCACCTCTTCGGCGCGCATCGTCCGCTCGCGTTTCAGGAGTTCTCGCTGCGCCACCGGGTGTTGTTGGATGGGGGCAAAGGGCAAACTCACGGCGGCTGCGGAATTTCCCGCGTTGAGCGCTTGGAAGGTCGCGGTGCGTGAGGCCGCGTTGTAGCTAGGGTTACGGTTGTGGGACACGCTGTCCTCCCCGGTCCATTTTTGCAAATAGTAGTTGACCCCGTGCTTCCGCAGCAGGTTGCGGCCACTGCCCTCCCCCGCATTGAAATAGATCGTGGTCCAGAAAACCTGAGCCTCTTTGGGCAGACTCGCCAGCGAAACTCCCATTGCCGCCAGGTCGCGTGCCACCGATTGCATCTCAGCGACATACATGCCCGCGTTGGCATACATCGCCGTTTCCATCGAAATGTCGGTGATGCTGTGCACCTCTTTTTCCTGCTCGTTCGTGCTGGTTGCGGTGTGGTCGCCCGACTCCACCGCTTCGCGGACGCTCGGGTGGAGCCACTGCTTAAGCGACTGATAGCGGTCGACCAGAGTATCGATCCCGGCGTCACCAAAACCATCGACATGGTCGGCATCGGCGCCATCGGTGAGCAGATTGAAGCCTCCTTCGGTCAAGAAGTTGGTGGCCACCTCGGCTTCGGAGAGGAGTAGTTTCGAGTGGTGCTTGGCGAGCAGCTGGTTGAGATACCGGGTCACTTCCGGAACCGCACGAGCAAAACGCCGCTGCTGTTCGTTGACCGGTGCATCGAGGAGGCGCTTGAAGCGGTGCGGACGGGCGCCCCGCTCCGCGGTGATCCGTTTCTCCGTTTTCGCCTCTTCACCCTCGCGGTGCGCGCGCTCCGCCGCATCATACTGCGGCACCATTTTTTCAGGGCCGGCCGTCAGGCGAGCCACCATCAGATCAGCCGCCGCCTTTAGTGCTGCGGCCTTCTGGCCGTCCGCGCCGGGTGCCAGATCGACCGATTCCAGAGCCTGGGCGACAGGGCCAGCTTGGCTCTGCTCCTTTAGGGCCTTTTCCGGCACAGCACCATCCTACCGCAAAGAGAAGCGAGATTGCACGGAAGCAGTATGGGAAGAGAAGTTCTAATTCGCGCCATATGCAGCCGCCGCGCTCCGCTGCACGGTCTGATAGAGCGCCGCAGGGTCGACATCGAATCTGAGCCCCAACACCTGCGTGGAAAGAAAGTAGATCGCCGCTAGGGCGAACATCAGCGCGGCGATCCCTACCACCCCAATCGCCGCCGCACCCAGCAGTCCCGCAAGCGTTGCCCCTGCGATGGCGCCCCGGACCAGTGCACTCTGATGGCGCGCCACGGTGGGCGTAAACAGCGTCAACACCTGCGTGGTGCTGGGACGAACGTTCCGGCGAACCCAATCCAATGTACGGCGCATGTTCTAAGGCTAATGCAAGCACACTGCTTTTTCAAAGCGGCGTGATCAGGAGATGGTCGAAATGCAGCTCCGCCTCCCAATCGTTGAAGCTGAAATAGCGATGGCCGTCCCCCTCGAGCGGCGCCGGATCCTGGAAGGCGAGAAAGGGCTGACCGTCGATCGACCAGTCGAGATGGCCACCGCGACGGACGATCCGCCAATGGTAGCGTCGCCCCTTGTCGACCCGAGGCGCACGGCGCGTCTGGCGATCCTCGCCATGCTCGTGCATTCGCGCCAGCGTCGAAATCTGATTGTGCCACCCGCCAAAAATGAAATTATACGAGGTCGACGTATAGGCCCCGATGCGATCGGTGGCGAAACTCTTGCCGTCGCCCCACACCTCAACCTTCAAGTCACCATCGTCGCTACTAGACCAGCAATCGAACTCGATGACGGCATCGCGCGGGATCGGGCGCCCCAGCCACAGGGGATGATTGTAGGCACCGCTCGCCACCAGTTCGCCATCGACGATGCGGTAGGCCCCCTCGTTGCCCACCTCGACGGTCGAGCGCCAACCGGGACCGAGCTCCGCGCGATCGAAGTCATCACGAAAGGGCGCTGTGATCGCATGGGGTGGCGCGATCTCCACGCAGGTGCAACCCGCCAGCCCGATCACGATCGCGCCCCTAGCAGACTGTTGAAAAACTCTTTTTAAGGCCCGCACAGCGGGCCCGGCGCGAAGTCGCGCCGTAAGCAGGGGTGGGGCCCCGACGGCTTTGCCGACGGAGCGGGGCGGCACGCCCCGTTAGATCGACTAGCAGGCGGCGAAGAATCTGGCTGTGAAAGTGGCGTCATGGGAGTTTTTCAACAGCCTGCTAGTACTCTGGAATCATGATTTCTTACATTCTTTTCGAGGCGCCAAAGGCGCCGTCGGCCGGTAGTCCGGCCGTGAGCAGGAGGGAGGCTCGACGAGCTTTGCTCGTCGAGGGAGGCGGCACGCCTCCCCTCAATGGCTAGTGCCCCGAACTGCGAACCTTGGATTTGGAGATATGTCAT
>JAHFDT010000085.1 GCA_023248875.1 Myxococcales bacterium
CAATGCTGTGGAGGCTGCAGCGGTGAGTGTTCACCGCTGCACCATCTTCGCCACCGTCCCCTATCGGTCTCGGTCTCCGACGCTGATACCGACTCCGACTCCGACCCCGACTCCGACTCCGGCTCCGACTCCGACTCCGACTCCGACTCCGACTCTGGCTCCGACTCCGTCCCTGCGTGCCGCCCGATGCGCTACTATTCCTTGTGTGCTCCTCCCCATTCCCACCGAGCTCGCCTCCTTACCACGGTCTGAACGCACCATTGCGCTGCGCGCTTTTCTCGATGAAGCCCGCCAGACGGTAGTCTCCGCCCACGCAGCGGGCAGCTCTGGTGACGAAACGGCGCGCCTCTGGTCCGACTCCGTAGATCGCCTCGTGATCGCGCTCTTTTCAGCCGGGCAGATCAACTATCCTTCACCACGCCCCATCACAGTAGCCGCCGTGGGGGGTTACGGCCGCACCGAACTGACGCCCTCCTCCGATCTCGACCTCTGGTTCATCGTTGACGATCCGAGTGAGTCGAACCTCACGCGCCTGGCCGAAGAGATCATCTACCCACTCTGGGACCTCAAGCTCGAGGTCGGACATGCAGTGCGATCCATCGATCAAACGATCGCGCTCGGACGCCAAGACCTCACGGCGGCCACCGCGCTCGGCGATCTGCGCCATATCGCCGGCAGCACCACCCTCACCCAAGACCTTGCGCAGGCCGGACGCACAAAGCTGTTTCAGCGGTCACCAGAAAACCTTGTGCAACAGCTCGCTGAAGAGAAACGGGCTCGCCATGCCAGGTTTGGTGACACCGTCTTCCTCCTCGAGCCCGATCTCAAAAACGGCGAAGGCGGCTACCGCGATCTCCTGGTCGGCCTTTGGGCGGCCAAGTTTCGGTTTGGCGTAAGAGATTTTTCCGATCTACCTCGCCTCGAACTGGCCAGCGCGCGTCAGACCGAGTCCCTCATCGCAGCACGCCGTTTTTTTCTCACTGTACGAACCGCAGCCCACCTCTACGCTCGCCGTCGGCAAGACCGGTTGCTCTTCGAAGTTCAGGAGGCCATCGCACCGGCCCTTTTCCCGAGCGAGTCCACCGAGCACAGCGTCGAGCAGCTGATGCAAGGGTACTACCGTCACGCCCAGTCGGTAAAACGCGAAGCGGGCCGCCTGCTGGAACGAGCGACCGAGAGCCCCAGGAGGCGCATACGCGTCCGCCCTGTCGACGAGTCCTTCCAGCTTTGCAACGGCCAACTCGCCGTCTGTAGCCCCGAGCGCTTCCGTGATTCTCCCGGCGAAATGGTGCGTATTTTCCGAGTGGCACTCGACCTCGACGTTTCCCTGCACGCCAGCGCTTGCGACCTGATTGCTGAGGCCTGCGCTCGCAGTGAAACCGCAGAAGCGCTCGCTGCCTCTCCGCGGGCTGCACAGGATTTTCTCTTTCTCCTGACCACGCCCCGGGATCTTCGCTCGCCCTCACTGCTGCACCAGATGCACGAGCTGGGGCTGCTCACCGCGCTCATGCCCGAGTTTGGTCCCTGCACCGGCCGCGTCCAACACGACATCTATCATGTCTTCACCGTCGATCAGCATTCGCTCTACGCGGTCGACCAGCTTAAGGCCATCGCACGCGGAGAGCGGAACAGTGAGTTACCGATCGCCAACCAGGCGATGCGCGAGATCAGCGATTTAGCACCGCTCCACCTGGGCACCCTGCTCCACGACGTGGGCAAGCCGCTCGGCAAGGCCCACTCCGTCACGGGCGCCGCGCTTGCGAGGACCATCGCCGCACGCCTTCGCATGGCCCCCGAGGAGGTCGCCCGCACCGAATTCCTGGTGCGCCACCATCTCCTGCTCGCCCACCTTTCGCAGCGACGCGATCTAAACGATACCGCGATGATCGCCCATCTCGCGGGGCAACTCGGCGATGAAGAGACGCTGCGGCAGCTCTATCTCCTCACGATCGCCGACATGTCGATGGTGGCTCCGAGCAACATGACCTCCTGGAAGGAGCAGCTTCTGCGCGAGCTCTACGTGCGCACACTGAGCCACTTCCGGCGCGGCCCCGATCTCGCTGGCGAGGACTATTCGCGTCGAGTCACTGAGCGGCGCGCCCGTGTGGCGAGCCTACTTTCGGCGGACCCAGCTTCGCTCGACTCCTGGTTCGAGGGCGTGCCGACTCGCTATCTCATGCAAACCGCGCCCCGACTGGTGGGCCGCCACATCGAGCTGTCGCACCAGCGCGCCGAACGCAGCCTGCCGATCGCCCTCAGCATCGACCATCGTCGGCGCCGCGGATATTCGGAATTGAGCATCGTGTGCGAGGACATTCCTGGCCTACTCGCCAAGATCTCCGCCGTACTGCTGGCGCTGCGCATCGATGTACTGGGAGCACAAATCGCCTCGCGAAAAAACACTCCCGCCGAAGCGATCGACGTCTTCCTGGTGCGCGACCGTAGCGGCGGCGTACTCACGGTGGCACTCGACCGCCTAGCGAAAGAACTCGGCCGCGTGATCGGCGGAGAGATCGCCCCCGAAACAATAGTCGAACCCGTGATCGGCGAGCGACGCCGCGCCACTCTTCCGGTACGGGTCAAGCCGAGGGTCCCTACTGAGATCGAAATCGACAACGAAGTCGCCTCGGATTTTACGGTCGTGGACGTCTACACCCAAGATCGCCCCGGCGTGCTCTACACCATCACCCAAACGCTCTCCGCACTGGGGATCGACATCCAGCTGTCCAAGGTCGCCACCGAAGCCGACCGCGTGGCCGACGTCTTCTACCTACGGACGGCGAGCGGGAACAAACTCGATTCAGCCGAGACCGTACAGTTGGCGCGGGTGCTCGAAAGCGCTCTTGAACGGTTGCCCGACTAGTACTACTTGCTCGCTTCTTCGCCGTCCGCGAGGGCGGCGAGACCGACGCGAGCCGGGCGCCCGAGGAGCGAGCAGCGCAGCGCTACTAAAAGTAACGAGAGCAGCGCAGCGATGAGATCCCCACGGCCTGCGGCCGCAGACGGCCTCGGACCGGGGGCCCCACCCGGCGCAGCGAAGGGATCGACGGCCGCAGCAGGCGAAGAAGCGAGTAAGTAGTACTAGGATTCCACCGTGCAGCCAACGCGGTCACGGGCACAACTGTGTGCTAATGTGCAGCGCATGAGTCGCCCCGCCGGGATCGCATTTTTGGTACCATGGCTGACTCTGTGTGCAGCGACGGCAGCGGCGCTCCCCAATGATGGGCTCGTCGAAGCGGGGTTGAAGCGATTCGAAGCGGGCGATGCTCAGGCAGCCATTGCACTCTGGGAGCAGGCGATCAGGCAGGCACCGCGCGATCCACGCCCCCACTATTTACTAGGATCGGCACACGCACAGGCCCACCACAATGAACTCGCGCTCCGCGCCTACCGTGCCGCGTTGTCGCTCGATCCCAAACTGGGCAAGGTCCACAACGAGCTCGGCACCCTACTGCTTGAAACCCAGCACCCCGAGGAAGCACTCGCTGAATTTCGTATAGCCACCGCAGCGGAGCCAGGGCTGGTCGAAGCCTGGATCAACCTCGGGTTGATGGAGCGCGACCGTAAACAGTACGACGCGGCGATCACCGCGCTTGGGCGTGCTGCATCGATCGATCCGAAGTCTTCCACCATAGTCGCTGTTGCAGCGGTCCAACGCCAAAAGGGCGCGTTATCGGCGGCCGAAGCAACCTTACGCACTGCGATCGCGAAGAACCCTCGTTCTCTGGCTCTGCAGCTAGAATTCGCTCGCACCTTGGCCGCTGCTCATCGCTGCCAGGAGGCCTTCGGCGTACTGTCGCGTTTGCCCAACCCATCGGAAGTGTCAGCCACCGGCAAAGCAGTCCAGAAGATCTGTTTGGAGTGATGATGCTATCTGAACTACGCGACGCGCTCACCTTTGATGATGTACTGCTCCTCCCGGCCGAGAGCGATGTTCTGCCGCGCGAATGCGATGTGCAAACACGCCTCACGGAGACCATCTCGCTCAACATTCCGCTGCTCTCCTCAGCGATGGATACCGTGACCGAAGCGGAGACCGCGATCTGCATGGCACGCGCCGGCGGACTCGGCATCATCCACAAGAATCTGCCCATCGAGGCACAGGCGCGTGAAGTGGTGAAGGTGAAGAAGGCCGAGTCGGGGATGGTGGTCGATCCAGTCGTCGTGCACCCGGACGAACGGCTCGACCGTGCTCTCGAGCTCATGCGACAACACCAGATCTCCGGTTTGCCCGTCGTGGCCGACGATCGCCCAGTCGGCATCCTGACCAACCGCGATATCCGCTTCGAGCGGCGCCTCGACCAGCGGGTACGCGATGTAATGACGCGCGATCTAATCACTGCACCAGAAGGCATCTCCGTCGACAAATCGAAGGAGCTTCTACACCAGAACCGCATCGAGAAGCTGGTGGTGGTCGACCCCCAGGGGCGCATGAAGGGGCTCATCACCATCAAGGACATCGAAAAGGCCGAATCGCATCCTACCGCGGTGAAGGACGAATTTGGGCGGCTGCGCTGCGGCGGCGCAGTGGGCATCGGTGACGACGTGCAGGCGCGCGTCCAGGCGCTCCTCGCTGCGGGCTGCGATGTGATCGTGGTTGATACCGCCCACGGCCACGCCACCCGCGTACAGGAGACGGTCCGTGCG
This sequence comes from Myxococcales bacterium, assembly GCA_023248875.1. GTDB lineage: Bacteria > Myxococcota_A > Polyangia > Palsa-1104 > SHYY01 > JAHFDT01. The sequence goes on from JAHFDT010000085.1 coordinate 4,648, forward strand.
CTCCGGCACAACTTTCCTAAGGCGCAGCTCATCGCCGGCAATATCGCCACCGCCGAGGGCTACATGGCGTTGGTCCAGGCCGGCGCCGATGCGGTCAAGGTCGGCATTGGACCCGGATCGATCTGCACTACGCGCGTGGTCGCGGGAGTCGGCGTACCACAGATCACCGCCATCGCCGACTGTGCCCGCGCCGCTGATAAGCTCGGCAAACCGATTATTTCCGACGGTGGCGTCAAATACTCGGGCGATCTCCCCAAAGCGCTCGCGGCCGGCGCCCATTCGATCATGATCGGTTCACTGTTTGCCGGCACCGATGAGGCGCCCGGTGAAGTGATCCTCTATCAGGGGCGGTCCTACAAACTCTATCGCGGCATGGGTTCGATCGGTGCGATGAAGCAGGGCTCGCGCGACCGCTATTTCCAGGGCGAGGTTTCAGAGGCTGACAAGCTCGTCCCCGAAGGCATCGAAGGGCGTGTGCCCTATAAGGGGCCGCTTGCGCAATCGGTCTACCAGCTTATCGGCGGTCTCAAATCGGGCATGGGCTACACCGGCTGCCGCACCATCGACGACCTGCGTACCAAAGCACGCTTCATCAAGATCTCCCCGCAAGGGCTGCGCGAGTCGCATGTGCACGATGTAATCATCACGAAAGAGGCGCCGAATTACCGGCTGGAGTAGCCCCGTGGCAACCATGGTGCGTGAACTCTGTCTCATCCTCGATTTCGGATCGCAATATACCCAGCTCATCGCCCGGCGGGTGCGCGAACTGAAGGTCTATTCGGAGATCCATCCGTTTGATTTTCCGCTCGAAAAGATCCGCGCCATGGCGCCGCGCGCGATCGTGCTCTCCGGCGGCCCATCGAGCTGTTACGATGCCGATGCCCCGGCGGTATCGTCGGAGCTATTCCAACTCGGCGTGCCGATCCTCGGCATCTGCTACGGCGTGCAGCTGATGGCGAAGCTCCTCGGCGGCGAAGTGCGGCCCTCCAGCCAGCGAGAATATGGTCGCGCGCATGTGCAGATCCGTGGCCAGTCGGAGCTATTCCATGGTTTCCACGATGCCGAACGACTCGCCGTTTGGATGTCCCACGGAGATCGCGTCGACCGTCTTCCTGAAGGATTTCGTCTGATCGGCGAAACGCACAATGCGCCTGCGGCAGCGATTGCCGACGAGGCGCACCAGATCTATGGTGTGCAGTTTCATCCTGAGGTGGCGCACACGCCGCGGGGCGGCGAGATTCTTGGCAACTTTCTCTTTCGCATCGCCGGCTTCTCTCCGAGCTGGACCATGGCCTCGTTTATCGATCAGTCGATCGCCGAACTGCGCGCCAAAATCGGCAGTGGCCGAGTGGTCCTGGGACTCTCCGGTGGTGTCGACTCTTCCGTGACGGCAGCGCTCCTGCAGCGGGCGATCGGCGAGCGGCTGACCTGTATCTTCGTCGACAACGGCCTCCTGCGTAGCGGCGAGCGATCTGGCGTGGAAGCACTGTTTCGTGACGCCTTCCGCGCCGACCTGCGCGTGGTCGATGCCGAAGCGCGTTTTCTCGGCGCCCTCGAAGGTGTCACCGAACCGGAACAGAAGCGTAAAATCATCGGCCGCACCTTCATCGAAGTCTTCGAGGAGGAGGCGCACCACATCGGTTCGGTCGATTTCCTCGGGCAGGGCACGCTCTACCCCGATGTGATCGAATCGGTCTCCCACCGCGGCCCTTCGGCCACCATCAAGAGCCACCACAACGTCGGCGGCCTGCCCGAGCGCATGAAGCTCGGCCTCGTCGAGCCGCTGCGCGAGCTATTCAAGGATGAGGTGCGCGAGCTCGGCGCCGAACTCGCGCTCCCGCACCACGTGCTGTGGCGCCAGCCCTTTCCCGGCCCGGGTTTGGCGGTGCGTTGCCTGGGATCGATCTCCAAGCAGCGCCTCGATATCCTGCGCGCAGCGGAGGCAATCATCGATGAAGAGATCCGGGCCGCTGGTCTCTACGATTCCATTTGGCAGTCGTTCGGCGTGCTCCTGCCGGTGCGATCCGTCGGTGTGATGGGCGACCAACGCACCTACGCCGAAACGCTCTGCCTGCGCGCGGTCCATTCCAAGGATGGGATGACGGCCGATTGGGTTCCCCTCCCCTACGACCTCCTCGGCACCATCAGCCGCCGAGTGGTCAACGAGGTGCGCGGCATCAACCGGGTGGTGTATGACATCACCTCGAAACCCCCAGGAACGATTGAGTGGGAGTAAGGGCGCGCGTACGAATAAATCGATCGAAGCTCGGCCACGAGGCGCCCGGCTGGCAAGGCGCAAGGAGGGAGCTTGCCCGTAGGCAAGTGACCGACGAGCCTCCCCTCAAGTCTACGGAATGGGGGCAAGCCCCCCGCAGCCAGCCGGGATGCAGCGGGGGCGAGAACGATCGATTTATTCGTACGCGCGCCCTAAGAGCCTTTGCCGTGGTCCTGCTGGCAACGACCGCTTTTGCCAAACCAACGGTAGAACGTATCGACCAGGTGACGATCGACTTTGCAGCAAAAACGCTGACCACTCGGGGTGCTGGTGCAGCCGATCTTTTTGCTCCGACGGCCGCAGTCGCGCGCCATCGCGCCGAGCGCACTGCGCACCAGGATGCGCTGGCCAAACTGCGCCGCACCATCGCTACGATCAAGCCGAGCCAGCTGGGACTCAGACGCACACCGGTCCTGCCATCGCTGGACAGGGCGAAGGTGACCCGGATCGATTGGGGCACGGACGGATCGGTCCTCATCACCTTCCAGCTCCCGTTTCAAGCGCTGGAAGAGGGGCAATGAGGCCCCTGCTCCTGCTATTGCTGGTCGCGCGCAGTGCCAGCGGCGACCCGGTTCGTTTTGAAGCACTTGCGCAGACCCCTATTACCGACGGCGACCGGGTGAGAGCTCGTCAGAAGGCCTTCGATGAGGCGCTGCACCAGGCCTTGGACCAGGCGCTGAGTACTCTGGTCGATCCAATCCAAGCGGCGGAGCTCAAACGATCGCTCTACCCGAGAGCGCGCCATTTCGTCCCCGCCTATCGGATTCTCATGGAAAACGAGGAGTCGGGACTGTTTCAGCTGCAGCTCGAAGCCCAGGTGGATGTAGCATCGTTGGCCCGGGAGCTGACCAGGCCACTCTCGGTGGCTCCGCAGAAAGTGCGCCGAGCTACAGTCTGCGTCACGGAGCGCCAGGAGCTCGGCGAGTGGCAGGGTTCGTCGCTAGAGGTTGAACTCGTGCGGGCGATCGAGGCGCGCGGCATCAAGGCGATTCCCCTCGCCGGTCGCTGCACCAACGTGCGAGGACTCGACGATGCGACGGCCGCCGCCCAGGCACGGGCTCAAGGGGCCGATGGCGCCTTGATTGCGGCGATCGCCCTCCATCCCGAGCCACCGGTGCGCGGCGCCAATCTCCCCGCCGCAAGCGCACGCGTGCTGCTCCATCTGGTCGAGGCGGTGGAGGGCGCCGACGGGCGCACTTCGGCCTTCGCGCAGGTGGAGAGCGTTGCCTTCGGCGCCAGTGCCTTCAGAGAAGCGGCACGGCGCAGTCTTGATCGTTCGCTCAAGAGCATCGATGCTCAGTTGGCGGCCAAGTGGCCCATCGCGGGGGTTGGTCTCACCGTTCGGCTGGCGGCCGATCGGCACGAGGATTACCGCGCCCTAATTCGCCTGCTGCAAGGATTGCCCGGCGTGGCGGCAGTGACACCGCGGCGCTTTGCAGCAACGGGCGCCGACCTCGCCGTCACCCCTTCGCTTTCTGCTCCGGCGATCGCCATGGGGATCAACAAGTCCGGCAGCCACTTCAGCGCGATCCCTGTCGGAGAGGACGCCGTCGAGGTCCGCGCCCTCCCACCCGCTCTACCAGCGCCCCCCTCGCCCTCTCGCGACGGAGCGCCCCCATGATATCGCCGCCTCCTGATTCGGATCTCCGTCGACGAATGACCATCCCGAACGCCTTGACCCTGCTGCGCATTCTACTCGTTCCGGTCTTCGGACTGCTATGGCTGGCGGATCACCATCTTGCCGCCCTGATCGTTTTCCTCGTCGCTGGAGGCACCGATCTGCTCGATGGCCTGCTCGCCCGAACCTTGAATCAGCGCACCCGCCTCGGCTCGCTGCTCGACCCAGCGGCGGATAAACTGACGCTGCTGGTGGCCTTTCTCGTGGGCGTATCGACGGGCGGTGTGCCGGCATGGCTGGCGGCGCTGGTGATCGGCCGCGACCTGGTGCTCACCCTCGGCGTCGGAATCTATACCCTGGTCGTCCACGGGGCCTACCGCAGTTGGCATCCCACGCGCCTCGGCAAGTACTCGACCTTCTACCAGCTGGCGACGATTGCTGCCGCTCTGCTGGCCCGAGCCACGACCGCCGAGTGGCTGGCCCCTTGGGTCGCTGCCCTCATCATCGTGTGCGCCTTCATGACGGTCCTCTCAGGTTTGCAGTATATTACGATCGGCGTTTTAGCCCTACATGCTCAAGGAGCCCCCGATGAGCGATGACCTGCTTGTGCGCGATGAAAAGGCGGTCCGGATCTTCACCCTCAACCGACCGGCCACCAAGAATGGCCTCACCCTCGAACTGAACCAGTACCTCATCGACGAGTTCGATCGCGCCGCCACCGATCGATCCGTGCGCTGCCTGGTGCTCATGGGAGCGGGCGGATCCTTCTGTTCGGGACTCGACCTAAAAGCCGCAGCGTCGATCGTGGATCCCGAGAAGGCGGGCGACCATCTCGATCGCTACTTCCATGGTCTCATCCGTGCCGTCCGACGCATCACCAAGCCGGTCGTCGCACTGGTCGACGGCCCTGCCGCCGGATTCGGCTGCGACCTCGCGCTGGCGTGTGACATCCGGCTCGGCACAGCGCGCACCCGCTTGGGCGAAAGTTTCGTCAAACGCGGCCTCATGCCCGATGGCGGTGGCACCTTCCATTTGCCCCGGATCGTTGGCGTCGCCAAGGCGCTCGAACTCATGCTGAGCGGCGATCTCATCGAAGCGGACGAGGCGCTGCGGCTCGGCCTCATAAGCCGCCTTCTCCCCACCGAAACCGCGCTGCAGGAGACCCTTCTCTACGCCGAGCGCTTGGCGGCCGGGGCGCCCAAGGTGCACGCCTGGGTCAAACGAGCCATCTACGGCAGTCTCGAAGGGACGTTTGAAGAGGCGCTCTCCATCGAACGGCAGGGGCAAATCGAGCTCTTGCGTTCGAAGGATTTTTTGGAAGGAGTAAGCGCCTTTTTTCAAAAACGCGACCCCCAATTTACGGGGGAATAGTAGCCGCTACAGCGCTTCTGAAAACTCGATCCGGCGCGGCACTTTATAGGGCGCCAGATTGCGCGCGCAGTAATCGATCAGCTCCTCGGCGCCGCACTTCGAATTCACCACCACCTTGGCCACCACCATGGGACCGCCGAGCGGATCGGTGATCACCCGCGCCTTGGCCGCCGTCACCTTGGCAAAGGATTCGAGACACCCCTCCACCTCGCCGAGTGCCACCCGCTTGCCGTCCACCTTCACCAGATTATCCTCGCGCCCCGCGAGAAAAATCTTTCCGCTCTTGTCGATTTTGCCCAGGTCGCCGGTGCGAAACCAGCCGTCCTTATCGACGCCACCGACCGGCACTCGGTCGCCGGTTGGACGACGTAACAGCCCCACCGTCACACTCCCCGCCGCCACTGCTGCGGAACGCACCCAGATCACGCCCTCACGGTCGGTCCGCGCCTCGACTCCATCCACCGCCTTGCCCACCGAATCGGGCGCCAACCCCTTGCGATCGATCGCCACCGACTGGGTCTCGGTGGTGTGGTACATCGCCATGGGCCGGATGCCCCAACGCGCGCGAAACGCCTCCGCGACGGCGGGCGAAAGCGGAGAACCCGCTGCCAGGTAGCGCGCCCGCTTGATCTTCAACGGCTTGGCAGTCGGCAGCTTGGCCAATCCGGCGTAGAGCGCTGGTGCCGCCGGCAGAAGATCGATCTCCTGATCGCGTAGAATCTTCACGATTCGCTTGGGTGCCACCTCGTCCTCGAGATAGAGCGTCGCGCCATGGCACAGCGCCAGACACAGCCCGAGATCGAAGCCGTAGGCATGGTACAGCGGCGCCGTCGTCAAGATGCGATCTTCCGGGGTCACATCCAGTGTGCTCTTCAAATTCGCCGCACCCGCGACCAGGTTCTCCGAAGTGCGTAGCACCCCTTTGGGATCGCCCGTACTGTCCGAGGTAAATAGCACCACTGCAGCACCGCTCGGGGCTTCGTCCTTGGCGCGCTTGTAGACCGAGCAGGTGAGGAGCGTCCCCTGAAGACGGCGTCGCGCCTCCGGTGTCTCGGGCTGGCGCCCCGTCCGGCGCTGCGTCACCTCCTCTACGGGCACCGAAGTATCCACCCCACCCCGCGGGCGTGTGATGAGCGCCCGCAGCGGAGCCGCATCCATGATCAGGGCCAGGTCGCGCATCCCCGTGGTCGGGTCGAGCGGAACCACCGTCGCTCCCAGTTTTGATATGGCCAGTGCCAGCGTGGCGAAATCGGGCACGTTGCCCAGCATCAACCCGACCCAATGCCCGGAACTGATCCCCATCGAAGCGAACTCTTGCGCGCGCCGCTCGACACGATGTTGCAGGCCGCGCCATGAAAGATAGGTATCGCGATAGACCAGCGCCTTCGCGCTTCCGCGCACCTTTGCCGCTTCGACCAGCCATCGGTAGAGCTGCATCAGGTCTCCAGAGAGGTGGCGCCGGGTAGATTAGCCGGGCGCGTAGAACATGTAAAGGTGTTGTGTTTTTGACCCTCCCCCTCAGGTTCCCTATAATCTGCCCAATGCTCGATTGGCAGCGGTTGCGCGAACGTGCGGCGATTGACGTGCTCCGCTGGACGCCCAAAGGTGCGTTGTCGCACACCATCGGCTGGCTGGCGCGCCGCGAGCTGCCCCGTGGTCTGCGCGCTTCGGTCTACAGCCAGTTTGCCCGGTGCACCGGGATCGATCTCGCCTCGCCCGAGCTGGCAGGCTCCTCCTTGGACGATTTTCCGCGCTTCGACGACTTCTTCACCCGGGCGCTTCCTGCGGGCAGTCGCCCGATCGCGTCCGGTGATGATGTAGTGGTCTCCCCGTGCGATGGCGTGCTGTCGGAAATGGGCATCGCGGAAGGGGGCAGGATGCTGCAGTGCAAGGGGCGCGACTACACCGCAAGCGGCCTTTTGGCCGATTCGACCGAAGCGCGTGCCTTCGAGGGCGGCGCCTTTGCCACCCTGTATCTCGCTCCGCGCAATTACCACCGCGTCCATGCCCCGACCGGCGATGCCGTGGTCGGCTACCGCCACATCCCGGGCGCGCTCTTTCCGGTCAATCCGATCTCGGTGCGCCACGTCGCCGGCCTTTTTTCGATCAACGAGCGGCTGGTGACCTATTTGGAGGGGCCGCTCGGCCGGGTTGCCGTGGTGATGGTCGCCGCCACGGGAGTGGGCCACATCACCGTCAGCTACGATGCGATCGAAACCCACCGCAAGCCGAGACCTCCGCGCAATTTTGCGCAACGCTACGCGCGACCGCGCCCGCTCGCGAAGGGCGCCGAACTGGGAATGTTCCATCTGGGATCGACGGTAATCCTGCTGTTCCAGCCGGGACGTGTCACCTTGGCGGGTCTCGAGCGCGGCAGCATCGTTCAGGTGGGTCAGCCGCTAGGTCGTCGCAGCGCGGGACGGTCGGGCGAGGTCGCGGCTTGAAGAGTGACGAAGCTCCGACACCTGCTTCCACCGAAGCAGATCCAGGGGAGGGTGAAGAGCTCGCGAGCGAAGAGCTGGTCGAGATTTCGGCTCCGCGCCGACCGGTTCCCACTCCACCGCCGCCGCCCACTGCTGCGCCGTCAGCGACTGTCACCACAACGCTGAGTGAGAAGTCGCGCAAGCGGCGCCGCCCCAAGCAGTGGTTCGAAGAGGTTTTTGACGAAGACTATCTTCGCACCCTGCCCTCCATGACGCCTCAGCAGACCGAACACGAAGCCGATCTGATCCTCGATGCTCTTGGCATCCAAACGCGCGCTTCTCTGCTCGACGTGGGCTGCGGCTATGGCCGGCACGCCATGGCGCTCACAGTGCGCGGTCATCAGGTGACCGGCTTGGACCTATCGCTTCCCCTCCTGCTGCGCGCCGCCGACATCGCCTGCCAGAGCGGGCTGCAGATCAATTTTCTCCATGGCGATATGCGCACCATGCAATTCGATGCGGAATTCGACGCCGCCTACTGCTTCTTCACCACGTTTGGTTATTTCGACGACGAGACCAATCGCAAGGTCGTGGGCCTGATCGCCAAAGCCCTAAAGCCGGGCGGCCGACTCCTGCTCGATATGCTCAATCGCGACTACCTGGTGCGCGACCTGCCGGCACGCGTCTGGTGGCAAGGCCAAGGTTGCATGGTGCTCGAAGAGGTCAATTTCAACTACTTCAACTCACGTCTGCAGGTGCAGCGGTCGATTGCTTTCGACGACGGACGTCAGGTCGAGCAGGAGATCCGGATGCGCGCCTATGCGCTCCACGAGGTGGGCCGCCTGTTGCAGCATGCGGGTTTTCGCATCCTCGAACTGTCGAGTAGCGCCGAGCTGCGCGGCCGATTCTTTGGCAGCGAGTCGCGGCAGATCCTGGTAGTCGCGGAAAAACGGTAACGCAGCGCGCCAATCCCCTCTTCCCTCCTTGAAGATCGCAATCACCGCACTATCTTAAACCCTTTCCGGAAGAGGGAATATCTGGCCTGAGCCGACCGTATTACTTAGTTGAAAGAGAGACTGCCGATCCCATGTCCCACAAGTTGGCACATAAGCGAGCCATTCGCCCCACTCGTATGACGCCACGGCGTCAGAGGAAGCTACGATCGCCCGAAATTCGTCCGTCGAGTGATACACCGACCGCCGAAGCCACTCCGGAGTCCGAGGTCGCGGCCGAGGCGGATGGGGAGCCGGAAGCTGAAACCGAAGGTGAAGCGGCCGAGGCGGAGTCCCCCGCGCACGAAGCGCCTTCGACCAATTTTCTCGGGCTCTATTTTCGCGAGATGGCAGAGCTTTCGGTCCTCCAGCCGCAGCAGGAGTTCGCCTCTGCGCGGGAGATCGAGGAGCTCGAATTGGCCTTGTGGACGCATCTGCTCGCTTACCCGACGCTCACCGAGCATCTTGTTCGCCTCGTGGAGCATACCCTCGACAATTCGCTGCCGGTTTTTCGCGGGCTGCGCCGCGCGGTAGCCAATCATCGACGCCGACCGAGCCGCGCAGCGATGGACCAGCTTCGACGCTCCGCCGCGAGCTCCGCCGGGCCGCTGCGCACGCTCGACATCGACCGAAACTACCTCGAAACGGCCTATCGCGAGGTGGAACGGATCGGCCATGGAAGACCGACTCTGCTTCCCCGCGAGCAGCTGCGAGTGGCCCCCCGAACCAAGCTTTTTCGTAACTATTGGATGACCGCGGCGGCGCTCTACGACGAGATTGCCAGCGCCAAGAATGAGTTCGTCAAGGCCAATCTGCGGCTAGTGGTGTCGATCGCTCGGCGCTTCAACCATGGCCGTATGCCCCTGCCCGACCTGATTCAAGAGGGCAACATCGGACTCATCAAAGCCGTGGAGCGGTTCGACTATCGACGTGGCTACCGCTTTTCCACCTATGCCTCCTGGTGGATCCGGCACGCGATTTCGCGGGCGCTCGCCGACAAAGGGCGCGCCGTACGTCTGCCGGTTCATATGATCGACGCCTACCATCGTTTGGCCAAAGCGAATCGCGAATTGCAGGCCAAGCTAGGGCGACAGCCGACCGCCGAGGAGCTCGGGCGCACGGCTGGCATCGCCGCTAGCAAGGTCGAGAAGATGCGCACCTATCTGCTCGATCAGTCCTTCTCGCTCGATCGCTCGGTCTCCGATGAAGATGGTCGGAAGTTCATCGATTTCATCGTCGATCCGAATGCCGAGGAGGAGCCGAGTGATCGCCTGGCGGGCGAGGCCATGACCTCCGAGGTGAAACACCTGCTCGATGAGCTCAAGCCGATTGAGGCCGATATCCTGCGCCAGCGCTTTGGTCTCGACACCGATCAGGAGCTGACGCTGAAGGAGATCGGCGACAAGTACCATCTTTCGCGCGAGCGGATCCGCCAGCTGCAGGAACAGGCACTGTCGAAGATGCGACGGGCCCTCGCCCGCAAAGACATGATTTAAACCAGTATCGTTGCTGCTCCTTCGACGGTGATTGTTCCATTTTGCGTTTCTGCCCAAAGCTTGAGGTCCGCTTCGCCGTCGCGCAGAGCCACCACCTCGCCATGACAGGTGATAGTATCCCCCGGCCAGGTGATGGCCTTGAACCGGCTCGAAAAGCGGCGAATTCGGGTAGGGGCCACTCGTTCCGAGAGCAGCTGCCCCAAAAAAGCCATCACCAGCATTCCGTGCGCGAACACCGACGGATAGCCGGCCGCAATGGCAAAGCCCTCTTCGACGTGGATGCGGTTGAAGTCGCCCGACGCGCCGGCATATTTCACTAGCTGGATCCGTTCGATCGGATCCTTCGTCAAGGAGGGCAGGCGATCGCCGACCTTCACCGCTTCACCACCACGGTCGATTGCGCCACGAATACCACCTCTCCCGCCGCATCTCGCCCCGTGGTCTCGAGAACCAGAAAATCCATCGTGCCCGCTTTGCCGCTCTTTTCGTAGACGTCCTGGATGGTCTGCACCAGCGTCAGACGATCCCCCGCGTAGATCGGCCGATGGTAGACGAACTCCTGCCCACCATGGAGCAGCTTGCCCCAATCGATGGCGATCCCCTGGCGCGCGTCGTTCGGCCGCAGTGCAGCCGCGAAGGTCGGCGGTGCCGGAATACTCGGATATCCCGCCGCGCGCGCTGCCTCCTCCTCGTAGTAAATGGGATTGGGATCCCCGATCGCCTCGGCAAAACGACGAATGTGACCCGGCTCGATGTTCCACTCGATGGGGGACGACCTGCGGCCGATGTATTCACGCGAGATCATGGCTGGCCACTATAGACTACACTCCGAATTGCACCTAAAGTCCTCGGCCTGGAGGTTCCGATGCGTTGGGCATTTCTCCTGTTGTGTCTGGGTGGCTGTGCGAAGGAGACCCGGGTCGCCGAACTAGAGCCCAATACGGGGACATTCTCCGGTGGCGAAGAGGTCGAGATCCATGGCGCGGGCTTTCCACGCTCGGGTGTGACCGTGCGCTTTGGCAATAAGGAGGCGAGCCAGGTGGTGATCGTCTCCGACAGCGTGATCAAGGTGGCGACGCCAGCGGGCGACAAAGGGACCTTCGTCGACGTCAGCCTGGTGTTCGATGATGGCCGTGCCTTCGGCCTCAAGAATGGTTTTGGCTATGTCGATTCAACCCAGCAGCGATCGACGATGGATAAGTTCTTCAACAAGGCCTCGGGAGAGAAAAAGTAGCCACGGCGTCA
>JAHFDT010000268.1 GCA_023248875.1 Myxococcales bacterium
ATGAAGCCGATGCCCACTCCGAGGCCGAGCAGTCCGGCCCGACGGGCGGCGGGCTGATTCGCTTGCCCGACCGCGAGGCCGACGCGCACCGATGTGGCGGCGGCGATGCCGATGGTGACGGTGAAGGTGACGCTGGCGATGGTGAGCGCGATCTGGTGGCCGGCAGCGGCCTGTGCGCTCAGGCGTCCGGCGAGCACGCCGACTAGCGCGAACACACCCACTTCGGCGAGTAGCTGTAGACCCACCGGCAGACCTTGGCGCAGGATGAGCTGCGCTTGGGAAGGCTCCGCATCGACTCTTTCGGGCGACCCGATGGCGCGCGCCAAAACCAGCACCATCAGGATGGAGGCAACCGTCGAGGAAAGCCCAGAGCCCACCACTCCTAGCGCGGGGAGTCCGATCCCGGGCAGGCCGATCCGCAACAGCGCCGCATCGCCGTAGATGAAGAGCGCGTTGCCTAAAAAGTTGGCCCCATTGCCCAGCACCATCGCCCATACGATTGGGCGCGTCTGGCCATGCGCCTGCAAGAAGCTGCGCCCGGCGGCAAACAGCAGAAAGGGCGGAATATTGCCGAGTCGGGCCCACAGGTAGTGGCGCGCTTCGATAGCGGTGGCGGGATCGACCTTCGCCCACGGTAACGCGAAGGGAACCAGCGCGGCCAAGAGTACCGCTGGAATGGCCACCAGCAGCCCGACCATCGCTCCGTCGCGCAGAACTCGCCAGGCACGGCGCGGATCGCCGGCGCCTAGCGCCTGCGATACGAGCGCATCCATGCCGAGCACGCAGCCGAGACCGGTCAGCGTGATGGAAAAAAAGATCCCGTTGCCGATGCCCACGCCGGCGAGCGAGGCGGGACCGAGCCGGCCGACCATGGCGGTATCGACCACGCTCATGAGCTGATTGCCGGCGTGGGCCAAAATGAGTGGCAGAGCCAGCTTTACAAGCGCAGAGAGTTCGGTGCGCACCATGGTCTAACGATCGGGCCCATGGCGCAGTGTTTCGGCAACCATACTGCCAAGATCGCAGGCATAGATCGCCACGTAGGTGACTGCACTGACGGAGAGTGCAATCCCAAGCGCCTGCGCCAGCAGCCCGCGCAACGAATGCGGCCGCGTGGTGCCAGCGACCCAAACGATGAGGCCTCCCCCGACCGCGATGATGGCCAACGCTGACCAGATCGGCCGCTGCGCCGTGGCGCCCGCTGCGAGCAGAAGTGCTGCGACCGGTAGATAGAACTTGAGCTCGATGGAGATGCGGCCGAGCTCCAGGCGCGCGCGCCAGCCGATCCCCATCAAGAAGGCGACGAGATAGACGAGTGAGGCGAGCCAGAGGCCCCACGCGAGCAGCGCCCGATCCGCCTGCTCGACGCCATCTTGCGAGCCGATCGTGCGGTAGAGCTCACGTGCTTCGATGAAGTGGCCGGCACCCAACAGGGCATCGGCGCGCCCACGCTGTGCCTGCGTGACGATGAGTCTCCGCCCCTGCCGCTCGAGAGCACCGTAGCGTTCGATGGCTCGCGCGAAACGACCGGCGCTGAGATCGCTGCGGGCCAACCACAGCTGCCCCTCTCCCGCGAGCGGAAACGCGGGATGTGCGGCGAGCAGATGCTCCATCCGGGCGACCGACTCCTCGAGCGGCCGCGAACCATAGCGCTGCAGAATGTCTTGATACTCGGCCAGCACCTCGGCGCCGCTGCCCAGATTGGCGACGAGAAAATCGTGCCGAGCCCGCGCGCGAAGCGTGAGTCGTGAAGTGGGATAGCGCTCGGAGAGTCGCGCGTAGAGCTGGGCGGCATGGTCGGGTCGGCGCAGCTTCTCTTCGTTGAGTTCGGCCGCTTGGATGAGCGCATCGGCGGCATAGTCATCGTCGGGGTGGGCGATGGCGAGCGCTTCGAGTTCGGCGGCGGCACGCGCATCATCCCGGCCGATGAGTGCGGCGGTGCGGGTAAATGCTGCCTCATCCGCCTGCGCGAGCCCGAGCAGGAAGAGCGGCCCGAAAAGGACCCTGTTCATCGGGAAACGGGCGAGCTGAGCGAACTCTGGAATGCTGCCATCACCTCGGTGACCGAGGGGTGGTCGCCGGCAAAGCGGCTGCGATAACAGTAGCCGAGGGTGCCATCCGGTTGCACGACTGCGGCGCCCCCCTGCTGAGTATTGTCGCCCTGTGTCCGGGTCTGACAATGGCCGCGAGCCAGCGCCTGGAGATAGCGCCAACCCGCGCGGGGGCTGAGAAAGGTCAGAAGGCCGCGATTCATGCCGAGCATTTGGTAGGCGTGTCGCTCGGAATCGCACAGGAAGAGCGCGTTTGGCAGCCTCATCTCCTCGCGAAACGCCTGCGCGGCCGCAGGCCAGCCCGAACCGATGAAGGCCACGCGCCCGCCGGCCGCCTCGACTTCTGCAACGTGCGGCCGAAACTCGGCCACTTGCTCGCGACAGAGCGCTCACCCAAAATGGCGTAAGAACAGAAGGATCGCGGGGCGATCGGTCCACACCTCGCCGAGCTGACGCGGCCGCCCTTCGGCGTCGACCACCTCGATCGCAGCGAATCCCTCTGGAATCGTGTTCGAGCTCATAGCGGCAACACTCCCACCGCATCGCCCGGGGCAACGCCGAGGAGCTGGCGTGTTTCGGCGGGCAGCCCGACGCGGTCGCCCTCGCGGCGAAAACGCGAACCGGTGGCAGTAAACCGCGGCGATTGGTGGCCTTCGACGGAGATCAAACCAAACTCACCGTCCGTCCCTGACCAAGGAAGATCGATCACATGGCAGCGCTGCGTAGCGCGCACCAGCGTGATCTCGTCGGTCTTGGCGCTAAAGTGCGGGCCACCATCGAAGGGATCGATGCGCTCGGCGTAGCTGAAGCCGATCCGGCGCAGCATCTTTTCGACACCGCGGGTCTCCGGGCCGACCACGCCAATGAGCGCCTGCGCACTGAAGGGCAAAAGGCACGTATAGATCGGCTCCGATGGAAACAGCGCGCGGATGAACTCCTTGTTGGTCTGCGAGATCCGGTCGGCCTCCTGATAGGTCATGCCGGTAAAGTGGCGTCCAAGCGACTCCCACAAGAGGCTGGTGCCATCCGGTTCGAGCGGGGGCATCAGCTCCGATAGCACTTCGTCGCGAAAGCAGTCGCGGTGTAGCGCGATAAAAAGAAAGCGCACATAGGAGAGCCAGCGCCCGAGCGCCTGTGGGTGGCGCCGATACTCCGGTAACAGGACGAGGCCGCCGATCTCCGTCGGCCCCTGGTAGTTGTAGCCGATCCGCAGAATCTGGTGCACGACATGTTTGTCGAGCGTCTCGGAGTAGCGTTCGTCGGAGAGCACGTCGAAAAAGATGTGGGGGGCGCGGCGCGTTCCATGCTGAGCGTGGATCATCGAGGTGCCGATGATGCGCTCGCCTTCGCTGCGGTCGACCAGTACGAACATATACTGGCGCTTGGACGCGTCGATGGAGCCGGCAAAGGAGCGGCGCGAATGGTCACAGAGCTTCTCCAGTACCGCTGCGTCGTCGGGCAGGTTGACGCTGTTCAGATGCGCGGCAACCGCATGCAGGCCGGCGAGATCGCTGGGAAACACTTCACGTAGGAAGAACATCGAAACCCCGAGGGTGGGGTGGAAATCTATACCCGGGAACGGAGTAGGGCAAGTTGGATTCAGAAGCGGCCGGACGCGTCGATGAGGGGCGGCAGCGGCGGGTGCAAAGTGGGGAGTAGATAGCGGTAGTCGAGGATGCGAATGGGGAGCTCACCCTGCTCGGTGCGGGCACGGTTTTCGCGCTCCATCCAGTCGAGCACCTGCGGCAGCGCCCGCACTGTGTCGTCGTGGATATCGTGGAGGAGAATGATGGCCCGGCCGCTCAGCGGCTTGAG
>JAHFDT010000086.1 GCA_023248875.1 Myxococcales bacterium
GGGTCTCCTGTGCCGCGGCTACACGCCCCAAGGGCGTATCTCGCCCACCGGCTGCGCGATGAGTAGGTCCAGCGGACGCACACCCCTGCCATGGCTGCTCATGCTGATCTTCGGTGTGGGTCTCTGCCGGTCTAAAAATCGCCGAACAGTTCGGGAATTCGAACGTCGAGAGCGGTCGCAATCTTGAACAGCGATGAGACCGACGCCGAAGACTCGGCCCGTTCGATCTGCGACAGCAAGGATACCGAAAGGCCCGTTCGCCGCGACATCTGCTTGAGGGTCAACTGCCTTTCCTTGCGCAGCTCACGAACGATCCGCCCAATGGTTTGGTGGAGCTGGTCCTCTCGCCGCAGCACCAACCCCTTCTTCTTGGCGATTCGCTCGAGCGCCGCGCGAAATTCAATGATGCAGAAGGGCTTCTTGAGGTAGGCCGAAACGCCGTGGCGGATGGACTCAGCGGCCGTGTCCAGGGTTGGAAATCCGGTCAGGATGATCACCGCGACGTCGTCATCGATATTTCGGATTTGGGTGAGGAGCTCGAGACCCGTCTGACCGGGCATCATCAGATCCGTGATGCAAACGTGGTAGCTGCCGCCGCGCAGCGTTTCGATCGCCTGAGCGGCATTCTCTACCGTGTTCGCGCAGTGGCCGTCGCGCTGTAAAAAATCGGTCAGCGCCTGCCGGACATCGGGGTCATCATCCACCACCAGCACGTTCAACTGGGCCTGGCCACCTCGCTCAGCGGGTGAAGGGAGCAGCTCGCTAGCCTCTGCCGCGGATTTGCGGTTAGTTTGGCTCTCGTCCGAGCGCATCAGTGAATACCTCTCCAGGAAGCCTAAACAGGGTCGCAGTGATGCGTGATCATCCGTGAGCCGTCGTCAACCGCTGCGGTGCCTGCTCACATACAAAACATATGCTCCGCGGGCTCCTCACGGCTTCCTCGGCTGACGAATGATCACGCATCACTGCGACCCTGTTTAGTCGGGGCGAGAGGATTTGAACCTCCGACTTTTCGGTCCCGAACCGAACGCGCTACCAGGCTGCGCTACGCCCCGTAATCCACGGCTTCTACCTGTCCCATGGAGGAGAGTCAACGGAAAATAACAAATGTTCCAGAAAATACCGTGAGGTAGCTCACGGTCTTTTGCCAGGTTGACAAGTCGATCGCGGCTGAGTGAAGGTGCGCTCTTCCTACGAAGGACGGAGGTTTTTGATGCGCCCTATTTCGATGGTATCAACTTTGGCCATTCTGGTTTCAGGCTGCGGCGGCACACCGATGAGCAAGAGTTCCGATCTGGGAAGCTCGGATATGGCCTCCTCGCCGTCGGATGGTGGCACCGGAGATATGGCGATGGTGAAGGTCACCGGCACGAAGGTAGTCGGTGGCACGGCTCTGCAGCTGCCGCTCAACGACTATCCGATCATGGACGACGGGACGCTCGTCTATCAGGACAAGATGGGCTTTCCGAATGCGGTTCCACTCGCCGGCGGCAAAGCGGAGGCGATTGCGACCTCGGCCGCTTTCTCGATCTTCCCAAAAGCGGTCTTCTCCTATTCCAACATCGATCAAGCGGCGGGCGCGGGGGATCTCAGCGTCTGGACGCCCAGCCAGAAAACGGTGGGCAGCCCCATCCCCTCGGTGATCACCGTGACGGGCAACAACGCGGGCACCTGGATGGCTTATCTCAAGAGCACCAGCGGCGATGGTTCGGTGGCCGATCTGTACGTCTCCAAGCTGGATGGCACGAGCTCGACCAAGGTGGCGAGCGGAGTTGCCTTTAGCACCGACATGGCCAAACGCGACGCTTGCGGACCGAACTGGAAGTTCGCCGGCGACACGCTGGTGGCATCCTATTGCGTGGGCAATGCGACGACCGCGACGGTAGTCGCGGTGGCGAGCGGCACGACGGTGACCCTGCTGGCAGGTGCCAAACCCTTTTTCGCTCTCAACAAGGACAACACCCAGGTGGTCGTCTCCGATGCGGCGGGGAACGTGAAGGTGGTCCCGATCGGTGGTGGCAATGGCACGCCGATCGACGCCAAATTCGCGAGCGGTCTCCTGCTCAACGGGGAGGACACGCTGCTCTACGTGACGTCGGATATGAAGTTGAAGCGCAGTCCTTTGACGAGTCCCTCGCCGACCGCGTTGGTGATGGCGGACGTGGGGGCCATGTGGCGGGCCTTTGGCGCCACCGATCCGGCCGTTTCGCCCGACAAGAAGTACGTTCTTTTCAACAAGAATTTCAACCCCGATACCAACTCGGGTGAAATCTATCTCGCCAGTGTCACTACACCGGGAACCGCGACGGCAATCGTCGATCAGCAGACCGGGCTTCTCCAGGGGGATGCCTTCACCACCGATAGCAGCCGCGTCCTCTATTACAAGAACGTGAAGAGTGTCGGCAAGTCGGCAGTGGTGGCAGATCTCTTCTCGTTGCCTGTCGGAGGCGGCACACCGGTGGCTCACGGCACTAAGGTATGGAACTCCTGGGCCGGTACGGGCACATTGGTGGTTTATAACGACAACTACAAGTCGAGCCCCAAGAGCAGCCTGGGCGACGGCCGCGCCGATTTGCGAGTGCTCGATGTTGCAAAGAGCGACGCCGCGATGCTGTTGGCGGCGCAGGCGGAGGCCGATTTCTATCTGACCGCCGCGAAGGATAAGGTGGTCTTTGCCCTCCAGCAGGGGGGAGCGGACCAGCAGGGCATCTATGTAGCACCACTGCAGTAGTCTCTTGCAACCTTCGGCCAGCTGGAACTGTTTGCCGGGAAAAGGGGGCATTCGATGATCACCGCCCTGGCTCGGTTGAGCACTCGCCCGAGCAAAATCCCTTTCGACATGTTCGATCTCGAACAGAGCGCGGAGGAGGCGCGTGCGCAGGCCAAGCTGCGCAGCATCTATCATCGGGGCCAGGAGTTGGCCTGGGATGGGCGCGCAGTGCTCACCGAACTGATGGCCGCGCATGGCCCCGTCCGCATGGAAGAGGACAAGCGCCGCGCTCTCTCTGCCGTGTTCGAGGTAATTCTCTGGGGGGAGCTCGCCGCCTGGCGTATTTCAGCGGAGCTCGCTGCGGAGATCACGCCGCTCGAGGCCAAAATGGCGGCCACTTCGCAGGCGCACGACGAGGCCCGCCATTTTTACGTCATGTACGACTATCTGTGTGCCCTCGGCTACCGACCTCGGCGCATCGATCTTGCCGCCCAGAAAATGCTCGATCTGACGCTGAACTCCGACAATTTGGCCCACAAGCTGCTCGGCATGCAGCTCATGATCGAGCCCACCGCGTTGGCGATTTTTTCGCAGGTACGCGAGCTCGATGTCGAACCGGTGCTCAGTCGGTTGCTGGTCTATTTCGAAAAGGACGAGGCGCGCCATGTGGGGCTGGGCGTCCAGTATCTCCCCGAGCTCATTCGCACGATGACCACCCGTGATCGTCTGCGGATGGTTGGCTTTCAGGTGCAGCTCTTGGTGTGGGAGCTGGCCTCACTCAAGCGGATCGAGCCATCGTTACGCGCCCTCGGGGTGCGGCCGATCGATCTTTTACGGCGCACGAAGGAGAAGCAGCTCATGGCTTTTCGTGACACTTGGATTCAAGAGGGCAACGGACAGCAACCGCTGCCGGCTCGTGCGGTGATCCGGCTACTCGGAATCGTTGAGGAGGCACTGTTCGCGGACGATCCCAAAGCCACCCTGCGCGATCGCTTGGGGCTGGTGATGCGGGCGCTGCGCGTCTAGGTTTGCGACTTGTGGTAGCGTGGCGCTCCATGAGGCAGTGGTCGCTCTTCAGCCTGATGCTTGGGATTGGCTGCTCGGAGGATGTGGCCGGCCCTGCAACTGCGGTCGATGCCGGTGCGATTTACGCGGCGCCCGACTTGGCCTGGGTCGATCCCTACTATGCCGGGCCGCGCGATGATGGCGGATTCCCGCTTCTCGATCCGATCCTCTGCAGCGGTCGCACCGGACCCAAGGGCGATCACCTCGTCACCTTGACCTCCTCTGGCCTGCCACGGTTCGCCGAGCTGCACGTGCCATCGAGCTACGATCCCGCCCAGGGCGCGATGCTGGTGGTCAACCTACACGGCTACGGATCGAATGGCCCCGAGCAGATCGTTTTTACCAAGATGAACGGCCACGCCGATGCACGCCACTTCCTGGTCGCCTACCCCGAGGGCGTGGGGGCGCCCGGCCCGCAGAGCTGGAATGCGGGCGACTGCTGCGGGGTCGCCTGGACCAATTCGGTAGACGATATCGCCTTCATTCGGAAGCTGGTCGAACGGCTGGAGAACGACTATTGCATCGATCCCCGTCGTATCTACGCCACCGGCTTTTCCAACGGCGGTTTTCTTTCGCACCGGATCGCCTGCGATCTTTCCGATCTTTTCGCCGCCGTCGCACCGGTGTCGGGGGTGCTCGGGATCGACCCCGCGCAGTGCTCACCCAAACGGCCGGTGCCGATTATGCATTTCCACGGCACGCTGGACCCGCTCGAGCCCTACCAAGGCGGCGCACCGTTCAGTCCCGGGCTGCCCGGGCCTCTGAAGTTCCGATCGGTCGCCGCTACTCTGGCGGTGTGGCGGCAGCGCAATGGCTGCTCAGACCAGTCGACCCCGTTCTATCAGCAGGGAGACACCACCTGTTTGCGCTGGGCGGCCTGTACGCCGGGCGGCGTGGTTCAGCTCTGCACCATCGACGGTGGCGGACACACCTGGCCGGGCGGCATACCCCTGCCCGGACTCGGCAAGACCAGCACCGATATCGACGCCACTTCTCAGATGATCGATTTCTTCAGTGCTCACCCGTTACTTTGAGTTGCTCAGCGAGCTTCTCGAGGGGGAGCCGATTCTCAAAACGTGACGCGGTGGTCGTGGGCATTTCAGCGGGCGGCGCTTCCGTTTCAAAAAGCCGGTCGCAGGCAGCCCGAAACCGCTTCCACACCGGTTCGGTCTCCGCACGCGGCACCTGGCCAACACGCTTCCACTCCGTCTGAAGTCGCTTGGCCTGGTTCTGTGCTTCCCACAGATCTTCCAGCTCACCCAGCTTCTCCGCCTGTTCACACAGCGCGAGTTTCTTCGTTAAGTTGGCCGCACGTTCGGCATCCGCCTGCTCGAACTCCGCTTTTCGGCGAGAAAAAAACCGGTCGCAGGCGCTGCGGAAACGCTCCCACAGCGGGCGATCCTGGCGTCCTGCGGGAGCACTCTTCCACTCAGCCTGCAGCGCTTTGATCGCCTCCGCCGCTGCCCTCCAGTCGCTCGATTCGGCCAACTCTTCGGCCCGCCGGCAGAGCTCCTCCTTCTTGGCGAGGTTCTCCCGACGCTGCCGGTCGACGGCTGCAAAGTAGGCTCGACACAATCCCTGAACCTCCCCGCAGGCGGTCTTGAAACGGCGGTCGAGCATGTCCTGTTTTTCACGCGGCACGGGGCCGATCGCATGCCAAGCGTCGCGCGCTGCCTTGAGTTCGCGCGCCGCCTCTGCCCAGTCCGTCGAACTGAGCAGCTTTTCGACACGCTCGCACTCCTTCTCGAGGAGCGACACATTGGCCCAGCGCTTCCACCGTTCCGCCTCCTCCCGCTCCTCCAGCTGGGGTGAAAGTTTTTTCCGCCTGGTTCGAAACTGCTCGAGCAGTGGGTCGATGAGAAACCGCGGGAGCGTGCTTCTCTCCAGATCCTGCTGTAGCTGGTACAAGCGCTGTTCTGCCTGTGGGGGGGGTTCGGTTTCCAGCCAATGCTCGATTTCCGCACACCGACGGGAGAGCTGGTCCAGAGCTGCACGCTCCTGCGCCTCCTGTTGCTGTCTTTTTTCCGCTGCCCGCTCGACGGCTCGCTGCTCCTCTTGCGCCCGCGCTAAAGCGGCGGCCTGTTCAGCCGCCCGCTGGGCCTCTTTTTCAGCGCGAGCGTGCTCCGCAGCCTCTCGCTTTTGGTCAGCGATCGCCTGCTCCCGCTGCAGGCGCTGCGCTTGGGCCGCTTCTAGTGCCTGTACCTGTCGGACTTCTTCGGCACGCTTCGTTTCTGCCCGCTGCTTGGCGGCGAGTGCTCGGCTGCGCGCTTCCTCGGAGGGTACGGTGGCATCGGGACTCGGCAGCCGCGCTTTCGCTGCCTCGCGGGCCGCGCGGCAGTGGGCCTTGGTCGCGATGCGCACCAGATCCTTGGGTTCAGAGATGCGCTCGAGCGCCGCCAAGACGACCGCTCGGGCGGGATCGCGTAACGCAATCTCGGCGAGCAGGGTCGGATCGTTGACCTGCGCGAGCGCCTCTAGCCGGAGGGTCTCATCGGTCGCCTTGCGCGCCAGTTCGGCGAAGGCTTCGGGGGCGGTGATGCGTGCCAGTGCTGCACGGCGCACCGGCTCGCCCGTAGCTCGCTTGGCTACCGATAGCAGCGCGCGCGCATCGAGGGCTGGGAGATGCAGAAGATACTTCTCCCCCTGGGCACCGATCAAGAGATCGAGTCGCAGCGCCTGGGCCAATTCGCGCGCTTCGCGCTGGAATAGCGAGTCGGTGCCCTCGACCGCGAGGGCATCGAGCGTTTCCGGAACGGTGATCCGCTTTAGCGCCGCCCTGCGAATCTGGGGATTTGGATCCTCGCGGGCTATTTGGGAAAGCTCGGCTGAATTGGGGGCGAGTTCCCGCAATGCCTGGGCACGAACCTCGGCATTGCTATGTTTCCATCGGGGTCGAAATAGGTCGCTAAGTCCCATGCACTACTCCGTACGCAGCGGAATGACCGTCATCGGCAATCCCTTCCACTGCAGGCGCCGTTGAACTTGGTAGGCCGTTTCATTATGAAGTAGCCGCTGCCACCAGGCCTCCCGCTTCCAGATCAGTTTGCCGCCAAAGAACATGACCTGCGGATAGATTTTCGCCAGCTGAAAACAGACCCGGGTCAGCTCCTCGACGGGATCGGTGCCAATACTGGTGGCCGATGAAGCATTCCAGCCCAGCTTGCGCGCCAGTGCAACGTAGCGGCGCAGCGATTCCTCGACGGAGCGCTGCTGCGCCTCCACCTGTTCTCGCCCTTTGAAATGGCCCGAGTCGATCACGGCGACCGAAACGAAGACCACGTTCTTGAAGTAGTTGGGTAGCATCCGCTGGATCGAGAGCAGCGAATGGACACCGACGCCGCCGAAGCGGCCCACGAGCAGTACGGCGGTCGCCTTTTTCGGATCGGGCTCGCCGCCGTGGTGGTCCTCGGTCGGTGGGTCCTGGAACTCCTCGTCGAGTTTGCGCAGTCTCTCCTCGACCGATCGGTAGTGCTGGCGCACCCAGGTGCAGAGCGCGATGAGACCGCTCGTGATAAGGAGCGTCTTCCAGGCGCCCTCGGTGAATTTTTCGATTACGGTCACCGCGAGGATGGTGAGACACAGCCCCAGCCCCAGGACATGGATTGCCATGTGGCGGATCCAGTGCGGGTCTTCGCGTCGCACCTGGATCCAGTGGCGGCACATTCCCAAATTGGTGAGCGAGAAGGTGACGAAGACGTTGATGGCATACATGACCACCAGTGCGTCGACGCTGCCATGCATCGTCAAGAGGATCGCAATCGCTGAAACGCCCATCAGCAATACGCCATCTTTGATGGTCAACCGATCGGAAAGCGAAGCGAATCGATGCGGTAGCCAACCGTCGATCGCCATATTGGACATGACCCGCGGCCCATCGAGGAATCCGGTTTGTGCAGCAACGAACAGAAGTGCCGCTTCCGAAGCGATGGTGAGAACCACGAAAAGGGTGCCAATCGGGATCGAACCGAGGTGCCAGTGGCCGGCGAATTTTTGTGCCAGCACCCAGTTGAGCGTCTGCTTGGCCTGCACTGCTTCGGGGAGCGAGAAAAAGCTTTGGACATCGAAGATGCGGTAGCAGAGCAGGATGCCACCGGCGGTGAAAGCGAGGGAGGTGGCCATGTAAATCATCGTACGGCGACCGGTCTGCACCTTCGGCTCCGCCATCATCTGCAGGCCGTTGGAAACCGCCTCGATACCGGTGAAGGTGCCGCCGCCGAGGGCGAAGGCACGCACAAAAATCAGGACCAGCCCCCACCACCCAAAGTCGTGCAACCCTCGATCGAGACCTTCGGTGGTCTGGCCGAGGCGATCGAGATGGCCGAAGAGCCCAACACCGATGAGAACCAGGTGGGTGATGACGAAGATGAGGAAGATCGGCATGACCGCCTTCACCGACTCTTTGACCCCACGGAGATTGAGGACGATGAGCGCCAGCAGGACCAGTACTTCGCAGCCGATCTTGAGATCGGCATTGCCGCGAAGTGCCTCAGGGAGGAGGTTGAAGATCGCATCGCCACCGGCCGCGACCGAGACTGTGATGGTAAGAACGTAGTCGACCAGAAGGGCGCTGCCCGAAACCACGCCCGCCTGCTTGCCGAGGAGATGGGTGGCCACCACGTAGCCGCCGCCGCCGGAGGGAAAGTGCTCGATGACGCGGCTGTAGCCGTAGGAAATGATGAAAACCGTGAGTGCGGTCGCCGCCGCCAAAAAGACTGCGAGGTACCACTGGCCTTCGAGCTGGCCGGTCACCGGATTGCGGGCCACCAGGTTCTTGAAGGCCTCGGCGGGGCCGTAGGCCGAGGAGGAGAGTCCATCGGAACCCAGTCCCACCCAGGCGAGAAATGCGACCAAGGAAATCTTGTGGAAGATGCCTGGATCTTGCACGTTGCGGGGCGCGCCAAACAGGGTGCGCCAAAAGCGCGTGAGCGGATCTTGGGGATCTGGAGGAACGGTGGGCTCATCGGCCATGGGAATGGGAAAGACTCTCCGTCGGTCGCTCGCGCAAGTCAAATGCCACGAGCTATACTGCCGCCGATGGCCGCTCTGCCCTTCGGCAAGTACCTTCTGGTCGAATCAGTGGGGCAGTTGGGGCCGCTTGAGATCTATCACGCCCTACAGCGAGTGGCCGAAGACTGGGAGCGGCCGGTGGTGGTCGAGCGGCTGCGCACGAAGGACAGGACCGCCGGGGAGAGCCTCCTGGTTGCGGCTCGACGCGCAGCGGCGCTGGTGCACATCAACCTGATTCAGCTCCTCGACAGCGGCGAGTGCGCTGGTGATTTCTTTGTCGTGACGGAGCCCTGGCCAGCGCTGGATCTGGCACGGGTCGGTCGGACGCTGGATCCGGTGGCGCTGGCCTATGTCATGGCGGAGGCAGCGCGCGGGCTAGCGGCGCTACACCAGGCGAAGGCCGTGCATGGTGGCCTGTGCCCAGCGCGCATCGCGCTGGGAATACGGGGAGAGGTGAAGCTTCTCGAGGCGGAGCTCACGGCGACGCTGGCTCGGGTGGGCCTGGACCGAGGGGAGAGGAGATACGGCCCTTCCCAACGTGACCCCGGGGAGCCGCTCGATGCGCGATCCGAACTCTATACTCTAGGCCAGCTGTTCCTCGAGGCATCGGATGGATTACCACCGAGGTTGGAGAGGATCGCTGCGCGGCTTGTCTGGAAGGATGGATCCCACCGCTATCGGGAGGCGGTCGAGCTAGAGCGCGATCTGTGGGACTTCTTGCGCGAAGCGGGACCCCGTTTTCGCAGGGCAGATCTGGGGCAGCTCATCCGTCAACGGCTGCCCCCCGTTTCTGTGGAGGCCGACGCACCAGAAGTACCGCCGTCGGTGGCAGCGGTCGTGCAGCCACCCAGTTCACCTGCTTCTAGATCGACGCCTTCGAGGTCAGCTTGGATCGGGCTCGCGGCTGCGCTGCTGGTGACCACGGCGGGACTCGTGTGGACGGCATGGCACGCGGGGGCGGGGCCGCTTCAGACCATCGCTGATTCTTCCACTGCGCAGGATGAACCTGTCGCCACCCCAGCGCCTCCCGATCTCGGGAGCCCCACCGTCTATTCATTCGGAGATTCTGCGGAGCGGGACGGCCTGCGCTACCAGGTGCTCCGGTGTCAGCGCCTCGGCGCGGATCGAGCGGTGATCATCCGGTTGACGAATTTGACCTTGGTGCCGCAGGAGGTGCCGCTCGCTCGTGCGCGCCTGATCGGTTCGGCGCGGGCACCCACGCTCGAACCCGATCTGCCGACCTTACCCCCCAACTCCTGGCGCGACGTCGCGCTCCGTTTTGCCGATCTCGAGTCGGGACAAGAGGGCACTATGATCCGGTTGGGCCCAGGGTTGGATTTTCGCATCTACTCGGAGGATTGCCCATGAGCTCGGGAGTTCGCTACGAGGTTCGCGAGCGTATCGCCGTCATCACCCTTGATCGCGCACCCGTTCGCAATGCGCTCGGCCCTGAGGAGTGGCAGGCGCTCGCCGCGCTGGTTGCACGGGCCGCGAGCGATTCGTCGGTGAGTGTGCTACTCCTCGCGGGTGAGGGAGGAAACTTTTCGGCCGGCGGTGATCTCCAGACGATGCCGGAGCGATTGGCCCTGGGGCCCCAAGAGCGGCGTGCCCAGCTGGTGCGCGATGCTCAGGCGATTCGCGCGCTGGTCGAGTTTCCCAGGCCGGTGTTGGCGGCGATCGATGGCGCCTGCATGGGGGCGGGGCTCTCGCTGGCCTTGGCCTGCGATTTGCGAATCGCCTCGACGCGATCTCGGTTTGGTGCCGTATTTCACCGTGTCGGCCTGACCGGCGATTTCGGGCTGTTTCATCTCCTGCCGCGGGCCGTCGGTCTGAGCCGGGCCACGGAATTGGTGATGCTGGCAGAGAGCATCGATGCGGCCCGCGCGGAAGCGTTCGGTTTGGTCCAGAGGCTCGTTCCCGCGGAAGAGCTCGAGAGGGAGAGTCTGGCGCTGGCGGCCCGAATCAGCGACGGACCCCCGGTGGCCCAACGCTACAGCAAGATGGGGCTGCGCCGAACCTTCGAACTGGATCTGGCGGCGATGATCGATTGGGAAGCAGAGGCGCAGGCAGTCTGTTCGCGCACTGCGGACGTGCACGAAGGATTGTCCGCCTGGGCAGAAAAACGAGCGCCGCGATTTCGCGGACAATGAACTACGAGGCGGTGTCCTCCTAGCGTCTGCGAGTGGTTCAAACCAGCTCGTGTTCAAGCACTCATCCCGAAACTTTCCATTGAGGCGATCGATATAGCCGTTCTCCGTCGGACGACCGGGCCGAATGAAATCGTACTGGCATTGCAACGCCCGGAAAGGGCGGCGGTAGGACCAAGCACTCGTTAACTGGTCACTGTTCGTCCGAGCAGTAAGATAGTTGGACCCCCCGTTTGTTTTTCGCTTGCATGTAGTCTATTCAGTAGAATACATTCGCGATTAGAAAATGAACCTCCTAAGCACACGCGAGGAGATTCAGGAGAGCGGCGCTCCTGCCGTGTCGAGGAGAATCCAGTGAAAGCAGCGTCGCGCACTACGGCACGACGACGGCTGGATGAAGAGACTTTGATGCGCCTGGAAGCCGAGCACCCGGAGGGCCTCACGGCCGCCCAGATCGTGGAAACGTTTCTCGAGCGGGGCGAGCACCTCTCCGAGGCCACGTTTCGCAAGTGGGTCCAACTCGGTCTCTTGCCGCGCAGTCGCCGGGTCGGCCGCAAGGGCAAGCATCAGGGTTCGCTCGGGCTCTACCCGACCAGTACCTTGCGGCGCATCACCGAGATCAAGCGCTGGATGGAGGAGAGCCTCACGATCGAAGACATTGCGCGGGCGATCCGGTTCCGCGATGAAATGCAGACTATCGAGCGCGGTCTGGAGGGGCTCTCAGCCGCCTTTGAGCAGGAGTTGGCATCGCCCGAAGCGGATCTCAGAGCACGCCGCGAAAACGTACGACTGCTCGGAGATACACGACGTCAAGCCGGCGAACTGATGCGCCGGATGGAACTATTGGAGCGGCGGATCGTCACGCCGCTCGTGCGTGCGGCGAAAGCACGCGCCTTCGGCACCGGCGCAACCAAGGGCGCCGGTGACCTTTTGTAGCCGCAGGGCGAGCGGCTAGAAAGCGAGGAGCGGATGGACAAGATAATGGACGAGGAGCTCGACGATGAAGGCCTTGAAGATGAAACGCCCGCCAGCGAGGTGACGGCGCCGCCTCCAGTCAGTCGGAAGGTCCGCGGCCAGCGCCGCATGCGTGCTCGTTCAAAAACCATCGCCCCCAAGCGCCTCACGAAGGAAGAGATCGAAATGGGGCAGCTCTTGCAAATGCCCGATGTCGATCGCCCGTTGAGCCGGGCCGAGTGCAAGGACATGGCACGCCCCTGCCCGTTCGTCTCCTGCAAGCACCACCTCTATCTCGATGTCAATCCGGAAACCGGTTCGATCAAACTGAACTTCCCCGATCTCGAGGTGTGGGAGATGCAGGACACCTGTTCGCTCGATGTGGCCGACCGCGGCGGCATCACACTGGAGGAGGTCGGAGAGATCCTCAACCTCACCCGTGAACGCATCCGCCAGGTCGAAGTACGCGGTCTCCTCAAGCTCAAGATGGGCGATGGCGGGGAAAATCCTCTCGAATAGCCCAATTGACGCTGTAATTTCTGCCTGGTAAACCCCGGGCACCTTCGCGGAGGAGGTCGCCCATGGTTCGTATCCGTCGTGCACTGATCAGCGTTTCCGATAAGCGAGAGTTGGGGAAGCTGGGCAGCGCGTTAGCTCGCCACGGCGTCGAGGTGCTCTCCACGGGGGGGACTGCTCGTCTGCTCCGCGAAGCGGGAATAGCTGTCACCGATGTCGCCGCACACACCGGCGCACCCGAGATCCTCGATGGGCGAGTCAAGACGCTCCATCCCAAAATCCACGGTGGACTCCTGGGGCGCCCTACCGATGACCACCGTGCGCAGATGGCCCAGCACGGCATCGCGCCGATCGATCTGGTGGTGGTCAATCTGTACCCGTTCGCCGAAACGATCGCCCGCCCCGGCGTCACATTGGGGGAGGCGATTGAAAACATCGATATCGGCGGGCCCTCGATGATTCGCTCGGGCGCCAAGAATCACGAGCGCGTGACCGTAGTGGTCGACCCGGACGATTACGGAGAGCTGGTGGCCGAGCTCGATGCTCACGATGGCAGCGTCAGCCGGGCCACGCGCTTTCGCTTGGCGCGCAAGGCCTTTGTGCACACCGCAGGTTACGATGGCATGATTGCCAACTACCTCACCGCGCTGCCACTCGAGGCGGGCGAGACGCAGGGCGATGCCTGGCCGGCACCGTTTCCCGAGGTGCTGACGATGCAGTGGGTGGAAGGTCGCACACTGCGCTACGGAGAGAATCCGCACCAGCAGGCGGCGGTGTATCTGAATCCGCGGGTTCTCGGCCCCTCGGTGGCGCGCGCCGAAGTCCTCCAAGGCAAGGAGCTGTCCTACAACAACTACGTGGATCTCGATGCCGCACTCGAGCTCGTCTGCGAGTTTGCCAAGCCCGCCGCGGTGGTTGTCAAACACACCAACCCATGCGGCGCGGCCGAAAGCGATACCCTTGCCGTGGCCTACCTGCGCGCGCGCGCGGCCGATCCCACCAGCGCTTTTGGTGGCGTAGTGGCGCTCAATCGCCCGGTCGACGATGAGCTCGCCAAGTCGCTGGCCGAAACTTTTCTCGAGTGTGTGATCGCCCCCGGTTTCAAGGAGGGTGCGCGTGCCGAGCTCGGCAAGAAGAAGAACCTCCGCCTACTCGCCTACTCGACGGCCACGGGCGATCGGATGGGGATGGGCATCGCGCTACGCTCCATTCAGGGTGGGCTGTTGGTGCAAACCAGCGACGCCGAGCTGCGCGCCGCCGCCGACGCCGACCTCGTCACTCAAAGACGGCCGGCCGAAGCCGAACTGAGAGATCTCGACTTTGCCTGGCGCGTTGCCAAGCACGTCAAGTCGAACGCCATCGTGCTTACCCACGATGGTGCGACGGTGGGTGTGGGAGCCGGACAGATGTCACGCGTCGACTCAGTCAAGATCGCGGTGGAAAAAGCGGGCGACGGGGCACGCGGCGCAGTGCTGGCCTCCGATGCGTTTTTTCCCTTCCGTGACGGCGTCGATGCGGCCGCCCGAGCGGGGGTGACGGCGATCATCCAGCCGGGGGGATCGGTGCGCGATGAAGAGGTGATCGCCGCGGCCAACGAGCAGGGTCTCGCGATGCTCTTCACCCGTATGCGCCACTTCAAACACTGATGCGCGTTCTCGTGATAGGCGGTGGGGGGCGCGAACACGCTCTTGCCTGGCGCCTGGCCCAATCCCCGTCTGTCCGGGAAGTCGTGTGCGCGCCGGGCAATCCCGGGACGCCGCGCACCCTCCCGATCGGCGCCGAGGCGATCGGCGAACTGGTGGACCATGTCATGCGGGAACGATACGACCTCGTGGTCATTGGGCCCGAGGCGCCGCTGGTCGCCGGCCTCGGCGATGAGCTTCGCAAGCGGTCCGTCCCCACCTTCGGCTGCTCCGCTGCGGCGGCCCGGATCGAAGCCTCCAAAGCCTTTGCCAAAGAGGTGATGGCCGGCGCTCGTGTGCCCACAGCGCGCTCCGGAACCTTCACCGACGAGCGCGCGGCGATCGCACTCGCCGATGAACTCACTGCGGAGGGTGCTCCCGTCGTCATCAAGGCGGACGGCCTCGCCTCGGGCAAGGGCGTGGTCATCTGCCCGACCGCTGCCGAGGCGCGTGAGACCATTCCACGGATGCTCGCGGGCCAGCTCGTGGGGCGCGCCGGCGCTCGGCTCTTGGTCGAAGAGTTTCTGGTCGGCCGCGAGGCCTCCTGCATGGCACTGGTCAGCGGCGAGCGAGTGTGGCCCCTGTCTCCCTGCGAGGACCACAAGACGATCTTCGACGGCGATCGAGGTCCGATGACCGGCGGCATGGGGGCCATCTCGCCAACACCAGTGGTCGATGATCTGCTGCTCGCGCGCGTGACACGGGAAATCCTCGAGCCCACCGTGCGGCACCTGGCCGCCGAGGGGACGCCCTTTTCCGGGCTGCTCTATGCCGGCCTCATGATGACCCCGAGTGGCCCCAAGGTGCTCGAATTCAACTGTCGCTTCGGCGACCCTGAGACCCAGCCGCTCATGGCGCGCTGGCAGGGCGATTTCGCAGCGGCCCTTCTCGCCATCGCCGAAGATCGCCCGCCCGAAGTGGCTTTTTCGGCCCCAACGGCCTGCACGGTAGTGCTCACCGCGCGCGGCTATCCCGGCCCTGTGCAGACGGGTGCCACGATCGCGGGGCTCGACGCGGTGCCTGACGATGTGCTGGTTTTCCACGCCGGCACGCGCTGGGACGGCACGGTGTTGCGAACCAGCGGTGGACGCGTGCTCAGCGTCACCGGCCTCGGGGATGATCTCGCTGCCGCGCGCGCCCGCGCCTACGCAGGCGTTGGGGCCATCTCCTTTGAAGGAATGCATTTCCGTCGGGACATCGGTGCGCGCCACTGATCTCGATCGTGCGCTCGAGGTTCTGCGCGCAAGCGGCGTGGTGGCCTTTCCGACCGAATCGAGTTACGGCCTGGCCGCCGATGCGCTTTCGCTTCGCGCGCTCGAGCGGCTCGCCCAAATCAAAGGGGAACGGGCGGACAGGCCGCCCCCGCTGCTCGTCGACGGCCCCGCGATGCTCCACCAGCTTGTGAGCATCCTTCCGCAACGCGCCCAGGAGCTGATCGATCGCTTCTGGCCCGGCCCCCTCACCCTCGTACTTCCGGCCAAGCCCTACCTGCCTACGCCGCTGGTGTCCGACGGCTTTGTGGGAGTTCGCCAATCACCCCATCCCATCGCCCAGGCGCTGGTCCACGCCTTTGCCCGCCCTATCACCGCCACCAGTGCCAACCGCACCGGTCACCCCCCCGCCCATTCGGCCAGCGCGGCCACCCTGCCCGGTGTCGAGTGCATTCTCGATGGTGGGCCAACGAGCGGCGCACCACCGTCGACCGTAGCCCGAGTGCATCCCGATGGAAGAATCGAGCTCCTCCGCCCAGGTCCCGTGGAATTATTATAGCGTGCGCACAGCGTTGGCGAGGGTGTTACTTCAAGCACTGCCGCCCGACGATCCTGCTGCTCGACGTACTCGCCACCTGCTGGCAGCGATATCCCGTTGGACATGCGCTATCATCGAGGCAGGTCGCAGAGCAGACTCGTTTGGCGCCCACCGATGTGCAACGGTTGCCATCGCCGC
>JAHFDT010000087.1 GCA_023248875.1 Myxococcales bacterium
GCCCGCGTCAAGCGGCCGCTCACGGAAGAGGAGCTGGCCTGGCTCGAGAGTTCGGCTGCCCACTATGTCGCGTTGACTCGCGCCTACCAGTCCGACCGGGGAGGAACGACTTGAGATTCCATTTCGGAGTGCTGATTCTCCTGCTGGCCCTTCCTGCGTATGGCGATCGCATCGACGAGCTCGCGCGCGCCCTGCTCGTCGATTCCTCCTACAAGGTCAAGGTCCAGGCGGCGCTGGTCCTGGGAAAAGCCAACGATCGGCGCGCAGTCCCCGCTCTCCTCGAAGCGCTGCAGGACGAGAATGATACGGTGCGCGGTGCGGCCGCGACCGCTCTCGGCCGCTTGGCAGACCCTCGTACCGTCGAACCGCTGCGCTCCCTCGGCAGCGATCCATCGCCCTACGTGCGAGCGCAGGTGGCGCAGGCACTCAAACTTTTTGATCGACCGATAGCACCTGCCGTGCTTTCACCTCGGGCGCGCCACTTCGTGACGGTCAACGTCAATGGCACCGAAAGCGCGACCACCGCACGACTCGCGGAGATGCTCGCGTCGGAGATCGCCCGCCAGCCGGAGGTGACCCTCACGGTTGGCGGTGACCATCGGCCGACTGCCCAGATGCTGGCGACCCACCGTTTGAGCGGCTGGATGATCGATGGAACACTGCGGCTAAAGAGCAGCTCGGCTGGACTCGATTGCGATATCTCGGTCGCGATCGAAACCTATCCCGGTCAATCCATCAAGGCGACTGCTAGCGCAGGGGCTTCCATCCCTGGGGAGCCAGATCGAACGTCACGCGACATGTGCTGTCAGGGGCTCGTCCAGCAATTGACCGAGCAGGTGGCCAGTTTTCTCAAGCAGCAGTGAAGGAGATCCAATGACCGCTTCCGAACCCTCTCACGTCCGTCCCAGCGCCTCCCTGCCCACCGAACCCTGGGCGGGCCAGACCCGAAGGAGCCTCCGCAACTATCTGCTCGACAATCGCTACCAGCTGCGCTTCACCGGCATCTTCGTGGCCGTTTCGGCCCTGCTAGCGACCGGCTTCGGCTGGCTGGTCTACCACTTCGTCACCGAGTCCTCGCGGGTCATCTACACCTCGAAGCTTCTGACGGGCAGCGAGGGCGAGGCGGCCCAGCTCCGAGCGCAGCTCGAATACGGTGACCATCTACTGGCGGCTGGATTGGTGACCTTCGGTCTGCTGCTGTGTGTCGTCCTGACGGTCTACTGCATCATCCTCACCCACAAGGTCGCCGGACCACTGTACAAGATCAAGCTGTACATGAACCAGATCCGCGACGGTCGACTCGGCCAGATCTACGATTTGCGACGCGGCGACGAGTTGGTGGATTTTTTCGAAACCTTTCGGCAGCTACATGAGGCGTTGGTGCGACGCGCGGTGGAGGAGGTGGGGCGCCTCGAAGGAGCGATCGAGGCGGCGGAGCGTGTCGGTGCGGGGGAGGCGGTGCAAGTTCTCAAGGCGATCCACCAGGAGAAAGCGCAGTCTTTGAAGTAGTCCCTTCTTCGTCGCACTCTGCGACCTGATGCGTGCACAGCGCCAGCTCGTGACCGAGGAGAATGACCTCCTGCTCGGCCAGGTGACGTCGATGATCCGCTATCTGCGCGAGCCGGCGCTGGTAGGCGATGAGACTCCCCGCGATCAGCAGCAGGAGAATCAGTGCCCCGGCCACCATCAGTGCCCCGGACAGCGGTGAATTGCGCAGCGAGCGCTCGGCGGCGAGGAGCTGCATCTCCTGATGTTCGATGGCCTGGCGGCAGGTTTCGCTCATGGCCAGAGTTATGAGGTAAGATGGCCGCCGTGCAATGAGCAAGCGATTCCGCAGCGGTGTGGTGGCCATCGTCGGCCTGCCCAATGTGGGCAAGTCGACGCTCCTCAACCGGCTCCTCGGCCAGAAGATCGCGATCGTTTCGCCGCGACCCCAAACCACGCGCGACCGTATCTTGGGCGTCAAGCACCTTCCCACTGGGCAGATCGTGCTCGTCGACACGCCCGGACTCCACCGGCCCCATGGCAAAGGGCGCAGTGAGCTCAACCGTTACATGGTGCAACAGGCGGAGGAGGCGATCGCCGATGTGGATGCGGTGCTGGTACTGGTGGAAGCGCCGCATGCCGAGTCGCGCCGGGCGATCGGCCGCGAGTATGACCTCTTGCTGCAAACGCTCGAGGGTGCGAAGAAGCCGACGGTGCTGGTGATCAATAAGATCGATCTGTTGCGCAAAAAGGGCGCGCTCCTGCCCGTGCTCGAGGAGTGGAGCAGGCGTTATCCCTTTCGTGCGCTGATTCCGATTTCCGCGGCGAAAGGGGAGGGCACAGACCGCGTCGTGGACGAGCTGATGGCGCTCCTGCCCGAGGGGGAGAAACTGTTTCCTGACGATGCGCTGACCGATCGGCCGGTGCGCTGGTTGGCTTCCGAGCTGGTACGCGAGCAGGTGTTTGTGCTGACGCGGGAAGAGGTGCCCTACGCGGTCGCGGTGACCATCGACAGTTTCGAAGAGCGCGATCGGGACGTGATGATCCGCGCCACCATCCATGTCGAGAAGGAGGCGCAAAAGCGCATTCTCGTCGGTGGGGCGGGGCGGATGGTGCGGGAAATCGGCGCGCGCGCACGGCGCGAAATCGGGGAGCTCGTCGGCCGTCCCGCGCACTTGACGCTGTTCGTGCGGGTCGATACCGGCTGGTCGCAGGATCCGCACGCGCTCGAGGAAATGGGCTACGGAGGGTGAGCTCTGCAGCTCCGCTGGTGGCGATCGTCGGTCGCCCGAACGTCGGTAAGTCGACCCTGTTCAATCGCCTCGTGGGCGGGCGCCCGGCGCTGGTGGACGATCAGCCGGGGATTACGCGGGACCGGCGCTACGGCGAGTTCCTCTGGTGTGGCAAGCAATTTCGCCTGGTCGATACCGGCGGCATCGAGAGCGAGGTGCCCGCTCGTCCCCTCGAGCGCAGCGTAGTGGATCAGGCCTTGCGCGCGGTCGATGAGGCCGACCTGGTGCTCTTCTTGGTCGATGGCCACGCCGGGCTTACTGCCGAGGACCGATCGGTAGCAGCGCGCCTGCGGCGCACCGGTAAGCCGGTTCTGTGGGTGGCCAACAAGGTGGACCACGCCGGGCGCGAAGCGGAGGCCAGCGAGCTGTACGAGCTTGGCGCCGACCAGGTGATCGGCATCTCCTCCTCCCACGGACGCAACATCGGCGAACTGTGCGATGCGATTGCCGCTCGTTTGCCGGATGCTCCCCCGCTGCCGCCCGAAGCGGAGGTGCCGGCGGAGCCACCGATCCAGATCGCGCTGGTCGGACGCCCGAACGCCGGCAAATCTTCGCTCACCAATCGGCTGCTCGGTGAGGAGCGGGTGATCGTCGATGCCATGCCTGGAACCACGCGCGATTCGGTCGACACCGAACTCGAATTTGCAGGGCGACGCTACTGCCTGATCGATACGGCTGGGATTCGGCGGCGGGCACGCGTCGCCGGATTCGAGCGCGTCGCAGTCACCATGGCCGAACAGTCGGTCGAGCGCGCCGATATCGCAGTGCTGGTGATCGATGGGATCGAAGGGGTGGCGGAGCAGGAGGCCAAGATCGCCGGGATGTGCGAAGACAAGGGGCGCGGCCTGGTGGTCGCCTTCAATAAGAGCGATCTGCTCAAGGGGCGCGGAAGCGGAAAAAAACTGAAGGAGGAGCTCGAGCGGAAGTTGCAGTTCGTGCCGTGGGCCAAGGTGGTGAGCTGCTCGGCGAAAACCGGCCAGGGAATCCGCGAACTCTTGGCGACCGTGGAGGAGGTCTACCGCAGCTATACGCGGCGGATTTCCACCGGTGAGCTCAACCGCTTTTTCGCCACTTTGGTGGAACACCACCCGCCCTCGCTTTATCGGGGGCAACCCGTCAAGCTCTACTACATCACCCAGGCCGCGATTCGCCCGCCGGCGTTCGTACTGTCGGTGAATCATCCCGAGGGTGTGCACTTTTCCTATCGACGCTATCTGTCCAATCGACTGCGCCAGCACTTCGGCTTCGTCGGCACTCCGCTGAAAATCCTCTGCCGCGGGAAGGGGCGAAAGTAGGCCGTGGCCGCTGGGAAACCTTGTGTTACATTGTACTAAATGCCACACAACGTAATTTCGAAGAAGCGATCGCCATCGACGACCATGACCGTGCGCGTACCGGCCCGCCTGAAGGATCGTCTGGCCCATCTTGCTCGTGCTACTGCCCGGACCAAGTCCTGGCTCGCATTGGACGCGCTAGAGTCCTACCTTTCACTCAATGAATGGCAGATAGACGCCATTCATGAGGGCCTTGCTGATGCGGATGCAGGTCGGCTGATCGATCACTCGAAGGTCTCAGTCTGGCTTCGCTCCTGGGGCACCGGCAAGGAAACAAGGCGTCCGAGGTGACATTGCAGTGGGGCCGCTCCGCCGTGACGGACCTCGCTGCCCTCCGTCGCTACATTGGCAGGGAAAACCCAACAGCCGCTCATGAGACCGCCGAGCGGATTCTCATCGCCGTCCGCCAGCTCACTGAGCACCCGGCGATGGGACGACCCGGCCGAATGTTGGGCACACGGGAGCTGGTCGTACCCGGGACACCCTACTTGATTCCATATCGCGTTCGTGGTGGCACGGTTGCACTGTTACGCGTCCTTCACGCGGCGCGGAAATGGCCGTAAGGGTCCGAACGATCGATCACGTTCATTCCCTCTAGCCACCAAAACGGAAAGTGATACGCGGCCCGACATAAAACAGCAGTGGCGTCTCGCGGTTCGAGGTCAAGCTGGCACCAAAGCGGGCGATGCCGCCGAGCGTGAGGCGGCGGCTGACGAGGTAGTCGGCGCCGAGGCCGACGGTGACGCCAAAATCGTTGGACCAACTCCCTTCGGCGCGACGGCCGAGGAGACCGAAGGAGAAGTCGACGAAGGGCACTA
The DNA here is from genome assembly GCA_023248875.1 of Myxococcales bacterium. Taxonomy (GTDB): domain Bacteria; phylum Myxococcota_A; class Polyangia; order Palsa-1104; family SHYY01; genus JAHFDT01. Next base: position 4,930 of record JAHFDT010000087.1, read on the forward strand.
CGCGCAGGATATCGAGAGCGAAACCGAGTCCGAGGCCCGTCTGGTAAGCGAGGGTGGATCCTTCGTGCGCGGTAAGCGATCCCGTAGCCCGCAGTGCGACCGCATCGCTGAGCCCATAGGAGAGTTCGAGCGTGGCGCCGCCGCCCCAGCGGCTCCCTTCGCTGCGCAGGAGAGCCGCGTCCGAGGAGGCGCTGAGTGCAAATTCGCGCTCGTCTGCCGAAGCGGAGACGAGGAGACCCCAAAGCGGGATCAAGATCAGGGCGCGCACGGCACTCTTGGTAACACACATTGACCCGCTGCGCGCCGTTTGCTAGGGTCTGTCCTCTCGTAAATTTTCGAGGCAGACGTGGCGAAGCGATACACTCGGAAAGCCCAGCTCCAACCCGATGAATTCGTCTCCTTTTGGCAGCGTTCCTACGAGGTGCTGAGCCCCTACGGTCGGGCGATCGGCTTTGCAACGTTCGGCGCACTCGCAGTCTTGGCAATCAGCTGGGGGCTGGACCATTTTTTCACGGGCCGTCGTCAAGAGGCGACCGCCGCGATGGGGCGCGCGGTGCGATTGGCACTGGCGGATCTGATCTCCGAAAAGTCCGATCCGGCGCATAACGATCCTCCCGCCGAGGAGGTGCCGCGCTATAAGACGGAGAAGGAGCGCAGCGAGGCGGTGATTGCCGAGGTGGACAAGCTCCGAAGGGAGCATAAGGCGAGCGCCGCGGCGCGCGAAAGTCTTCTGACCAAGGCGCGCGCGCTCCACGATTTGCGACGTTACAGCGAGGCCATCGTGGCCTATCAGGAGTTCCTCAAAGCGGCTGAGCCGAACGATCCGCTGGCGCGTGTGGCGCGCGAAGGACTGGGGTTGGCGTTCGAAGCCGAGGGCAATCTGAAGGAGGCGGTGGAGGCCTTTCGCGCACTCGAGAGCCACGGGGGCGAGGCCTTTCGCGACCGGGCCAAGTTTGCCCAGGCTCGCCTCTTGGTGAAGCAGAAGGAACCCAAGGCGGCCAGGGCGATCTACCAGGAGATCCTCGCAAAGTCTCCTGAAAGCCCGCTGCGCGATTCGATCCAGGTACATCTGGCCGCACTCAACGAGACCCAGGGAGGATGAACCGCTGGGGGTGTGCGGTCGCCTTTGCGGCGGGCTGCGCAAGTTCTGGAACGTCGTCCGAGATCTACGGTCCGCCCGAGGAGGTTCTCTCGGTGCACTGGCGTCTTCAGCTGACGCCGACCCCGATCGTCGAGTACATGCCGCAGGAGTTTGCGGCCGCAACCAGCGATGGGCAGCGGCTCTTCCTCGGTTCGCGCGGCGGACAATTTTTTGCTTTTCGCACGGACGACGGTGAAATCCTCTGGCATCAACCCATTGAAGGGGGCGTCTCCAGTCAGCCGCTCTTGGAACCCGCGATCGGTACGGTCTATGTAGGGGGCAACGACGGGGCGATGTATGCGTTTGACGCGGCCACCGGCAAGGAGCGTTGGCGCTATCGCACCAAGGGGCCGATCGAAGGCGTTCCCGCCCTCGCGGAAGGGTTGCTCTGCTTCACCAACGGCGAAAACCGCATCTATGCCCTCGATGCAGCCACTGGGGCGTGGCGTTGGCAGTACGACCGCGACGCGCCAGAGAGCTTCACGATCCGCGGTTTTTCGAGCCCGCTCCTCTACGGTGGAAGAGCCTACGTCGGTTTCGCCGATGGCTACCTGGTGGCGCTCAGCGCCAAGACGGGCGAAGTGGTCTGGGCCCACTCCCTCGCAGCGGGGGCGACGCGCTTCGTGGATGTCGACTCGACGCCGGTGATCGCGGAGGGGGCGCTCTATGCCTCGTCCTATTCTGGAGGTGTGTATGCGCTCTCTCCCGCCGACGGTGCAGTGCGTTGGCGCTATGAGGTAGAAGGGGCCGGCACGGTCCAGGCAGCGGGCGAGGAGATCTGCTTTTCCGCGGTCAAAGCGGGGCTTCACTGCCTCGATCGAAAGGGCCGTTTGCTATGGCGGCAGTCCTTGGCCAAACAGGGTGTGCTGTCGACGCCGGTTCTGGTGGGGCCACGCCTCTTGCTCGTCTCCGCGGCCGCGGGTGGCACCTACGTGGTGGACCGCCCGAGCGGCCGGTTGATGCAGTACTTCGATCCGGGGCAGGGGGTGTCGGCACCGGTCGCGAGCGATGGTCGCCAGGTCTACCTGCTCAGCAACGCAGGGTTCCTGTACGCGTTTACCGTACGGCTTTAGACGCTGTTTTCAGTCAGACGGCGGCACAGCTCACGCAGCCGCCGCGCGCCGCCGGCATCCCGCCAGCGAAAGGCCATGCCCACCTCGGTCGCATTGGCCTCGGGCGGCTTCACCCAAGCGACACGAGCCGCGACCGGCAACGACGACTGCGCGCCGGGAAGCAGAAGATCGATCACCACATCGGTGCCAGCGATCGGCGGCGAGTCAGCCGACAGCCGTGCTCCTCCCGGACCGATATCAAGGAGACGTGAGCGATGGTGGACGGTTTCGAAGGAGTTGCGCCACGCGACCTCGATCGAAGGCTGAACTGGCAGGCGCTGGTGGCGTCGCGGGACGGCGGCCAGTACCCTGCCGCGCGAGATCGACAGGAGAAAGTCGCGCTTCGCGGTGTCGCCGGGATGAAATTCGATCCCCAGCCCGGCGCGCAGCTTCTCCCGGTGGCGGCCGGCTCGCCGCCAAGCCACGCTACCGCGTAGCACCACCCACTCGCGCAGTGCACCGACTCGAATCGCGACCACCACCGACGTACCTACCGGCAACGCTTCGCGCGATGGGTAGAAAATACCTCCGGAGGAAAACGCAACCAGATAGGAGCGATCGAACTCTTCGCCGCGTCGAAATCGAAGCCGCAAGACTCGCAGAGGTGCCGGCATGGCCCTCTTCAGACCACGTCCCGCCCGGATCGTCAAGTTCGCCGGTGAGGGTTGCCGGAGCCCCGGCGAAAACTATTGTCTCTAGAGGACCCGGCCTGCCCCGGGAGCGAAGGAGGTGTGGCAATGCGCACGTTGACAATCGCACTGGTCGTCGGCCTCGGGCTTACGGGCCTAGGAGGCCTCGCGAATGCAGACCATGCGGAGCCCGGGATGAGCAGCAAGTGGGATGAGACCAAGAAGCACCTGACGGAAGTGGACGCCTACATCCAGGACGCCCTCAACAACGCCAAGGTTCTCTATTCGATGTCGCAAATTCCCATGGGCAAGATGGATCAGACGATCCAACGCGAGAACATCAACAACCTCGAAAAGGCGATCTCTTCGGCACTGATCCACGTCGGCCATTTCAAATCGAGTGCAGATCCCAAGATGGTGGAGATGGACAAGGTCGATGATCTGCACCGCTTTCTCACCGATTCACGCAATGTACTGCCGCAACTGCGCTCCGCGATGAAGAGCAGCGATCGGCAACAGCTCGGCTCGGTGACGTCGCAGCTGTTCGCGAAGCTCAAGGAGGCGGATGAGCGCTACGGCAACATCGCCGAGAAGCAAAACGTCGCCCGGCTCGACAAGATCAGCGTTCCGGAGAAGCAGCCCGTGCGCGGCACCGAGGAGCTGAAACCAAAACAGATGCAGCCGGAGCAGCACCCGCAACCCAACCACAACTACTAAGGAAATACCCATCGCCGGGGCGCGGCATGCGCCCCGGTGGTCTCACGATCTACTGGCCCAATAAATGTTTTAGCTCCGCAGAGAATTGCCCCTTGGCGAGTACCTGGGTGCAGCCGGCCTCCCGCGCTCGGGCCATCAAAGCGAGGTTTTCATGTTCGCAAAAACCCACGCTCGGGATCTCGGCGGTCAGCGGATCAGCGCGGAGAGCCTGCAGCGCATCGAGCGCCAGGGACAGCCGCAGATCGATCAGCACGAGAGCTGCTCCTCGTGCCGCTCGAGCGAGGCTCGCAGCATCGCGCGCGCCAGAAACTTCACGTCCGAGGAGGCGCGCCGTTTCGCGAATCTTAGAGGTAAAAAGCAGATCGGTGCAGAGGTAGGCGATGTGACTCATCTCTTTGGTTATAACCTCGAGTTGAAATGGTTGCCAAACTCGAGTATGAGCGCATCTATGACTGATCGCGAACGGCGGGGCGAATTGCACCTGTGCCTGGAGGGCGCGGTCGATCAGCTGAGCGCAGCACACCGCTTGGCAGTGGGGCTGCAGGAGGAGGCAGCGATCGGCCAGCTGCTCGGCGATCTGACGGGTCTGCGCAATCGCCTTCGCGATCAGCTACTGAACCAGCTGGGAAGACCGGTTCCAACCTAAACACGGCAGAGCGCTGGCCGAAACCAGGGAACGCGCTAGGATAATCACGTGGCGGAACAACTTCTTCAAAAGCAGCTTTCCGATCGCGAGGCGGAGCAGATTCTGCTCAAGGCACTCGCCGGGCGCAAAGGTGCCCTGACCCGCGCGGATGCGGTGGCGCTGACGGGGCTACCGGAAGCGGCCTCCGCGGAGGCGCTGCGCTCGCTCATGGCGACCTACCGCAGCCACCTCGCGGTCACCGAGGAGGGCGAGCTCCTCTACCGCTTTGATCCCGACCTTGTGCGGCGCGACCGAGTGCCCCTCGCAGAGCGGATCGACCGCATCGCGGCGGCCTTGTGGCGCGGCTTTACCGTGGCCTTCAAGATTGGGATCGTCGTCACGCTGGTGTTCTACGTGGTGGCTTTCCTGGCGATCATGATCGGTCTGGTGTTGGCCTCCAACGCTTCCGACCGGGAGGATCGCCGCGGCGGCGACTCGGGCTTCGGCTTTCCTTGGCTGCTCTGGTGGATGATGCCCGACTGGGCGCCCCCGCAGGCTCGCCGGCGCGAAGCCTTCGGACGGCCACGCAAGCGCTTCTATCGGGCGGTGTTCGATTTTGTCTTTGGGCCGCCCACGCCACCGCTCGACCTGCTGGCGCGCGAACGACAGATCTGCGCCTACATCCGGTCCGCTTCCGGGCGGATCACGGCGACCGATCTGGTCGCCCTGACCGGCTGGAGCCACACCCATGCCGACGAGGAGGCGACGCGGCTACTTGCTGCCTACGATGGCGAACCGGAAGTAGCCCCGGATGGGACCCTGGTCTACTCCTTCCCAAAACTGCGCAAGACCACGGGCGAAGGGCCCGCGGGGAAGTGGAGTTACGCCTGGCAGGAGCGTCCCACGGCTCTAGAATTGACTGGCAATACGTCCGGCACCAATGCGGCTATCGGGATCATGAATGGCTTCAACCTGTTCGCGGCAGCAACAGTAGGGCCGGCCTTTCTTACCAGTGCTGGACTGCACACGGCCGGCGCGGAAGTGGCGGTGTTTTGGTTCCCGCTCCTCTTCTCCGCCCTGTTCTTTGCCATTCCCGCGGCGCGCTGGTGGCGTCGACGGGGGGAGCAGCGCCAGCGGGATCGGGCGCAGGCGCGAGCCGCGCTCTTGCACGAGCTGGTCGACCGACGGGGAGCCGCCGCTCCGCCCGAAGAGCTGGTGACCATTGCGCAGGCGCGCTCGGGGGCGGCGGTGAAGCTGGTCCGGGAGGAGCTGGAACGGCTACTGGTCGACCTCGATGGCGATGTGACGACTAGCACCGATGGACAGATGCGCTACAGCTTTCCGCGCATCGAAGAAGAGCTGGCGGCTGCCGCGGCAGCGCGCGCCACCGCCCGTAGTTCGGAGCAGACCCCGGGTGAAGTGGTTTTCTCGTCGGATGACGAGGAGCCGCCTCCCACCCGTCTCAATTAATTTAATTAGGAGATTCGGCCATGAAACTGGAATTACTGGCACGCATTTTCGACACACTACCGGGTGTTCGCAAAGAGGGCACCGCGTTTCTGGTGCCCGATCAGGTCGAAGTCTCGGTGTTCGTCGGGTTATCGTCGGAGGTGGTCACCGTGACCCGGGTGGCGCGCGCCGAGACGGCCGCGGATCTGCTGACGCTCGAGACGCACAAGTCGGAGCGCTTCTACTTTCCGATGGCCGATGTGGCGGGAGTGAAGTGCTCGGCGCCGGAAAAGCGCACCACCGGCCGATCCGCTGGGTTTTAAACCTACTTCAGGTTCATCGAAAAGGAAGCATTGGTTCGCGCCCCATTGAAGCGCGGAAACGAGAGGGTCTGCAGCTTCGCCAGCATGCAGGAGGCCGCCGGACCCTGTGATTGTCCGTTGACCTTGACCGCAGAAACCTGTCCGGTGCCACGGATGACAAAATCCATGTCGACCGTATGAAGCCCGGGATTGCGGCGCCGCTCCTCGAGTACGCAACCTTTGAGCACACCGAAGTGGGTAGCCATCACCTGTTGCACGACCGACTGGCTGAGTACTTCGTCGCCGCCCTCTTCGCTAGCGTCGCCCAAGTTGGTGACATCGACATTGTCGCCCGGCGCCACGGCGCGCTTGACCGGGCGGGGCCGCTTGGGCCTAGGAGGTGCAGGATCGATCTTCATGGTGATCTCAATGCCCTTGAGTAGATCCTCGCTATCGCGCTCCTTATAGACAACACGCGTCTCGGGCGGCTTCTGGCGACTCACGATCACCATCACACCGACGCCACCTAGGGTCAGGACGGCGGCAATCACCGATAGGAGTGTGCCCAGCCGACGCCGCGATCGGCGTCGTTCGGCCGCATCCTCTTCGGCGCGGCGGTGCTCCGCCAGGTTGAGCTCCGCCTGCCGCACCAGCGACGCCAGTAGGGGATGGTCTTTTACGGCACGCCGTTCGCCGTTCTCGGTATCGATGAGGAGGTGATCACCGAGGATCTTGCCCTGTGCGATCTGCTCCTTGACCTCGGCGAGGCGGTAGGGGCCGTAGTCGAGCCGGTCTTTCTGCAGCAACCAACGCTCCCGCGAATCCTCCACAGTGCGCAATGTCGAAGGTGCCGTCTTGGCCACCGGCATGGAGGGCGGCCGGATCGGACGACCGGGCAGGGGTGGGGGCCGGCGAGCAGGCGTGGGCACCCCTCCCACGAGGGCGCCCAGCTGGTCGTGCAGGAGGTGTTTGAACTCCTCGGCACTGGCGCAGCGCCCAGCGAGGCCCGTCTCCAGCACGGCGTCGATCGCCGGGAGCAGATCCGGGACGAGCTGGCTCGGCCGCTGAAAGGGCGTTGTCACGGGCTGTCCAGTGAGGAGCTCGAAGAGCAGCGCGCAGAGGTCCTGAAGATCCCCCTTCGGCGTGGGGGGCGGAGCGCTCGGCTGTTCCAGAGCGCCCAAGACATACATGCCAAAGTCGGCAATCTTCACCCGACCTGCGCGATCGATAGAGACCGCATCGAGGCCGAGGGAACCATGGGCGACTGCACCATGAGCATAGGCGAGCGCGTTGGCGATATGGATGGCGAGATGGTAGGCGGCCGGCAGCGACAGGCATACTCCCTGACCACGGTTCTTCTCGGCGAGTTGCCGCAAAGACATCCCCAGTGCCCCTTCCGTCGCCAAGAAAGCCTCCCCCTTCGCCCAGAAAAAGCCCTGGGTCGTGGCGATGTTCTTGTGTGCGAGCTGCGCGACGGCAGTAAAGGTTTGCGCCACCTGGGCGCGAAGATCGTCACGCGACAAGCGGCGGCAAATCGACCGGCTCAACAGCTTCAGCAGCACCGGAGTGCCGTCGCCATCCTGGCCGCCATAGATCTCCGCCTGGGCGCTGAACCCTACGAGTTCTTGGACGGTGAAGCGATCCACCACCACTGTCCCAGGGGACCATCGGGGAGCGGCAACCGACGAGGAGACGCTGGTGCTGACATCCATGGCGAGAGCTTGATGTTACTGAACGGTGGTGGGGCTGGTCAATGGTGCAGGCAGCGGCATGATCGACTTGCCAACCTGCAGAACCTGCCTAACATACCTGGACCGTACCAGGGGGGTGCCAAATGGGCGCAGTTGCCGCCACGCAGGGACAGCGCAGCGATCGGATCGTCAGCCGCAATCCAGCGACGGGACAGGTATTGGGAGAGGTGCCAGAACAGAGCGCCGAGGAGGTACGCGCGGCGGTGCTGCGGGCGCGCTCGGCACAGGCGCGCTGGGGAGAGCTGTCGGTGCGCGAACGGGCGCGGCGCCTGTTGGGATTCCGCGATCTGGTTCTCAAGCGGGCCGACGAGCTGTGCGAGGCCATCCTGCGCGAAACGGGCAAGACGCGCAGCGAGGCGCTGGCGATGGAGGTGATGGTGGTCGCCGACCTCACTACCTACTTCGCCAAGCGGGCGCACAAGATCTTGGCGCCGGAGCCGATTTCACTGCACCTGCTCAAGAATCGCGCGAGCTATATCCACTATGCGCCGCGCGGCGTCGTCGGAATCATCGCGCCATGGAATTTTCCCTTTTCGATCCCGATGGGCGAAACGGTCATGGCCCTGCTCGCCGGCAACGGAGTGGTACTGAAGCCGTCGGAGATGGCGCCACTCATTGCGCTCAAGGCGAAGGAGATCTACGACACCGCGGGGCTGCCGGTCGATCTGTTCCAAGTGGTGACGGGGCGCGGCGCGACGGGCGCAGCCCTGATCGAATCGGGCATCGACCACTGTGTTTTCACCGGATCGACGGCGACCGGCAAAAAGATCGCTGCGGCGTGCGGCGAACGGCTCCTTCCCTGTACACTCGAGCTCGGTGGGAAAGCCCCGGCGATCGTCTGCGCAGATGCCGACATCGATCGTACTGCTAAGGCGCTGGTCTGGGGCGCCTTCGCCAATTCCGGACAGGCCTGCGTTTCCGTGGAACGGGTCTATGCACAAGAGTCGGTTTACGAGGAGCTGACCGAGAAGATTGTCCACCTGGTCGGGCAGCTGCGCCAGGGCGATCCGGCGCGCAGCGAAGTCGATGTGGGGGCCATGACCTGGGATCGGCAGATCGAAATTGTGGAGGAGCGGCTGACCCAGGCGCTTTCGACCGGGGCGCGTCTCCTCTGCGGCGGTCGCCGGGCGGACATCGGTGGTGGACTTTTCTTTGCGCCGACCGTGCTGGGCGACTGTCGGCAGGAGATGGACGTGATGCGCAAGGAGATCTTCGGACCCGTGATGCCGATCATGCGCATCCGCGATGAAGAGGAGGGGGTGCGCCTGGCGAACGATTCCCACCTGGGTCTCATGGCCTACGTCTTCACCAAGGATGTTCAGAAGGGAAAACGGATCGCGGAGCGAATCGCGTCGGGCACGGTGATGGTCAACGACTGCCTGCTCACCTTTGGCGCACCGGAGACGCCCTGGGGCGGCGTCAAACAGTCGGGGCTGGGCAGAACCCACGCCGCGCAGGGGCTCCGCGATCTATGCGAGCTGCGCCACGTCAACTACGACCGGCTAGCGCTCAGGCGGGAGCTCTGGTGGTATCCCTATTCGGAGAAGTTGTATCGCCGGCTGCTGCGTACACTTCCCTGGTTATTCAGGTAGGAAGACCCTGGACCGCTTTCACGTTGAAATGATCGGCTGCGGCAACCGAGCCCGTCGGCGAATGCTTCGTCGCTCCTCCTAGCGTTACCGCTAGTAGCGCGTCGTCGTCGCTCCTCGCCTCGCCTCGGTCTCGACCGCCTCGCTCGCTCATTTCAACGTGAAAGCGGTCTAAAAACGCATGCCGCGCTGAGCGCGGAACTTGAACCAGTCCCAACCGAGATAGCCGGCCGGTACCAGCGCCATCACGCCCAGAATGGGCGATCCCGCGATGAGCAGCACGGCCGCCCCACCGGTGGCTGCCGCCGCTACGAACCCCTTTTTGCGGGCGGTTCGGATATCGTTTTCGCGCAGCGACATGGAGAACCTCCTGCGAAGAGGCTAACACGAGTATGCTCTTTCTCAAGTATGCTCTACCCCCGGCTGCTTCTCACGCTGCTCTGTGCTTCGCTGAGCGCCTTCGCCCATCCGCGTTGCCGCCTCGACGTGGCCATCGAACCGCAGGCGCGCACTGTGCAGGGCCGGATCGCGATCGACCTGACCAACACCAGCCGAACCTCGCTGGCTGCCCTCCAGCTCTGGCGTTTCCCGGCGCGCCTGCATGCCCCGTCGCCGGCGCTCAACGATTACAACTTTTACTGGGTCTTTCCGCGCTCCTTTAGTCCAGCAACGATGGTGATCACCGAGCTCACCGTGGAAGGCGTGGCCACGCAGCCCCAGTTTCTCGATGCGGCGCCCGCCGGCCCCGGAACAGTGATCTCGGTGCCGCTACGGGTGCCGCTGGCACCCGGCGCTAGAACCCACGTTGAGGTTGCCTTCACCACCACCGTGCCCAAGCGCCACGGCGCCTTCGGCTGTTCGGAAGGCAGCTGCCGATTGGCGGGCGGCTTCTACCCGATGCCGGTGGCACTCTCCGAAACAGGCTACGATGCCACGGCGCCGCCGGCTCCATGCGAATACCAGGCAAGCGTGCGTGCGCCGGGTGAGGTTGTGGTGGCGGGGCAGGGGACTTCCCCGTATCTGACGCTGCTCATCGATCGCGGCCTTGGGGAACGAACACTCGAACACCGCGGCGTGAGGTTGCGTTACCTCAGCCATGCGCCTCCCTCCCCCCCGCCACTGCCCCCTGGGAAAGCGGCACCCTACCTCAACGAGGATCGCGCCGAGCTGGTGCTCCAGGCCGGGCGCGAGGCGATCGAACTGCTGTTCGAGCTCGGGCTCCCGCTCGACGCGGGGGAGGAAATCCGGATGGCGGAGGCGCCGCTGCGGTTGGAATTGGCGGAGGCGCATCCTGGGATGGTGCTGGTTTCGGACCAGATCTATCGCATTTTGCCGGCCGAGCGTTTTCGTAAATTCCACAGTTTCCAGCTTGTGCGAGCGCTCTTTGGCCTGCTCCTCGAGCGTCGACTCCTCGCGCACGAACAACCTGAAGATCTGGCCTGGTCACCAGACGTCGCGGCCTCCTGGCTCACGGATCGCTTTATCCTGCGCGAGTATCAGCGCAGCGAGTTTGCCCGGGACATCCTCCACTGGGTCAGCTTTGTCCCGACCATCGACCGGATCCTTTACGCACCGCAGGTGCCATTTGCGACCGCCTATTTCAATACCCTCGACGAGGCCGATCCGACGCGCGATAGTGTACGGCGCTTTTCCCACCGGTCCCCCCGCGGCAAGACAATCTATGAAAAGCTCCGCGACCGATTGGGCGACGCGGCCACCGAGCGCGTTGTCCGAGCGCAGTGGAGAGG
>JAHFDT010000269.1 GCA_023248875.1 Myxococcales bacterium
CATGGGGATCCTGGGATTGGAAAACGAAGCAGAGCGCCAACATGAGCTGGCGGAGCTCGGCGGCACGGCCCAGCAACCGGGGCCGATCGCATCGCTCTGTCAGGCGACCGACTTGGCGCGGCTGCAGCAGTGGTTTGCCAATGCCTTGACGGAGCTCGACGAGAAAGTAGCCCGCACACCGGTCGACGATCCCAAGCTGCCCTACTACCGTTCGCTGGTGATCTTGACCAAGAAGGTGGAGCTCGACCTGCGTAATCAAACGGAGGGATTGCAGCGCTTCTATCGCGACCTCGATGAGATGCACGACTTTGTGCACGAGATCTATCCGGCGAGATAGCGATGGCGCAGTCGAAAACAGCCCGCGTGGTGACGACGCGCGATCTCGGGTCGGCTCGGCTCATCGAGTTCGCGCCCGCCGAACCGCTCGATTTCGTCGGCGGCCAGTACCTGATTATCAACTCCGGGCTGACCTTGCCGGATGGCAAGCTCGCCAAACGCGCCTATTCGATCGCCTCGCCCGATTGCGAACAGGCGCGATTCACCCTGTTTGTGCGCCGCATCGGCGAAGGGCTCGCCTCCAACTGGCTCCACCTTCGGGCGGTGGGCGATGAGATCCCCTTTTCCGGGCCGTGGGGGAAGTTTCTCCCCGACGATCGTACTCCTCGGCGCGCGACCTGGATCGTGGCGACCGATACCGCCATCACTGCGGCGCTTGGCTTGGTCAACGGTGCGCCGTTCGCGCCCCAAATCGATCACGCCTCGCTGCACTGGCTGGTCGAGTCGGATCACTATTTCCTGCCCCCAGTGGAGGTTGCGGCGCGGCTCCCGAGAGGGCTACGGACCTTCAGCCGCTCGACGATCCCATGGGTCGGCCATCCGGAGCGGCTGGGCGCAGCCAGTGCACACCTGGCCGACTGCTTGAGGACGGAGGTGCCAGTCAGCGTTTTCCTGGCCGGCGATGGTGCAGTGATCTATCCGCTGCGCCAGCAGCTAATCGCCGCTGGAGTGCTGGATAGCAACATCCGCCTCGAGCCCTTTTTCAACAACCCGGCCAAGAAATCGCAGTGACGGCCGAGGCCAAAAAACGCGGCACCAGAACCGGCTTTACTACCGGTGCCTGTGCTGCTGCTGCTGCCAAGGCGGCGACGCGGCTATTGGTCCGCGGTGGAGCCCTCGGTGAGATCGCTACCACCCTGCCCAATGGTCAGCTCGTAACATTCGCCCTTGGGCGCTGCGAAAGAAGCGGTGCGCAAGCGATTGCCAGCGTGATCAAGGACGCTGGCGACGATCCCGACTGCACCCATGGTGCTGAACTCGTGGCCGAGGTGGAGCTCACCGAAGCGCCCGGTGTGGAGCTCCGTGGCGGCCGAGGAGTCGCGATCGTCACCAAACCCGGACTGGGCCTCGAGGTGGGTGGGGCCGCCATCAATCCAGTGCCCCGCCGCAATATCACGGAGATGGTGTCCGAAGAGCTGCCCAGCGGCGGTGCACGCGTCACGCTCTCGGTCCCGGGCGGTGAAGAGATGGCCAAGCAGACCTTGAATGCGCGGCTCGGCCTCCTGGGCGGTATTTCAATCCTCGGCACGACCGGTATCGTCAAACCCTACTCCACCGCCGCCTACAAAGCCTCGGTGGTGCAGGCGATCGATGTGGCGCGCAACCGCGGCCTTGAGGAGCTGGTGCTCACGACGGGCGGCAAGTCGGAAACCTACGCCATGAAGCTTCACCCCGCGCTTCCCGAGGAGGCCTTCATCCAGGTGGGCGACTTCATCGGCACTGGGATCAAGCACTGTGCTCGACGCGGCGCGCGGCGAGCCATCATCGTCGGGATGATGGGAAAACTCTCGAAGATGGCCGATGGCAAGACGCAAACCCACGCCGCTGGCTCCGAAGTCAACATGGAACTCCTCGCGATGCTGGCGACGGAGCTGGGCGCGCCGTCGGCGCTGTGCGACGAGATTCGCGCCGCCAACACCGCGCGCCACGTCCTCGAACTCTGCAGCAGCCATGGCTTCGGCGAGATCACCTCCCGCGTCTGTCAGCGCGTGGTGCAACATCTCCACGCCCACGCCGGCGGTACCCTCGATGTCCATTCCTACTTGGTCGACTTCAACGGCGCTCTGCTCGGCCGCTTCCCTCAGGAGAACACCGTATGAATGACATGCGTCAGATGACTTCGCTCGGTCGTAGTATCGAAGACAGTAGCTTTGCCATCATCGATGCCGAAGCCGGCCCCCACGAGTTTGGCCCGGCGGAATGGCAGGTAGTGCGGCGCGTCATCCATGCCACTGCCGATTTCGAATTCAAAACGCTCATGCGCTTCCATCCCGAGGCGGTCCGCGCGGGCATCGCGGCCCTCCAATCGGGCTGCCCCGTGATCGTGGACGTCAAAATGATCTTGGCCGGCCTCAACGAGGAGCGGCTGCGCGCCTACGGCTGTGCCAGCCACTGCTTCATTTCGGATGAAGATGTCATCGCTCGTGCCAAGGCGGAAAATTCTACCCGGGCCATCGAATCCATGCGCAAGGCGCACCAGCTCGGACTGCTCGATGGCGCCATCGTCGCGATCGGCAACGCACCGACGGCACTCCTCGAAACGGCGCGTCTCGTGCGTGAAGCGGGCGCTCGCCCGGCCCTGGTGCTCGGCGTACCGGTGGGATTCGTCTCCGCCGCAGAATCGAAGGAGGTAGCACTGGCCATGGGAGCGCCCCACATCGTGGCGCGCGGTCGCAAAGGCGGCAGTCCTATCGCCGTTGCGATTCTGCATGCACTGCTCCTGCTTTCGACGGAAAGGTCGTCATGAGGGCGGTCACGATCCTCGGTATCGGTGATGATGGGTGCGCCGGACTCTCCAGTCGCGCCGCCAATGCCATCGCGACAGCCCAGGTGCTGGTAGGTGGCGATCGGCAACTCGCCTTCTTTCCTCAGTTCCGCGGTGAACGGATCGTGCTGCAAAAGGGCGTCCAGGCCGCCCTAGAGCGCATCGCCACCCTCGCGCTCGAACACAACGTCTGCATTCTCGCCTCGGGAGACCCGCTCTTTTTTGGTATCGGTAGTCTGGTGATCAAGAAGATCGGCGCCGAACATGTCGAAGTCATTCCCCACCCGAGCGCGATGCAGTGGGCTTTCGCGCGTCTCGGCATGAAGTGGGACGATGCGGCCTTCCTCTCGCTGCATGGCCGCCCGCGCGAGGGTTTTCTGACGCGGCTACGGCGCCACGCCAAGGTGGCCTGCTTTACCGATGAGGAAAACTCGCCGCACGCCCTGGCTGCCCATCTCTTGGCCCACGGGCAGACCGATTGGCGCGCCTTTGTTTGTGAAAACCTCGGCGGCGCCGAAGAGCGGGTCCGTGAGTTTTCGATCGCGGCATTGGCCCCAGCGAAAGACATCGCGCCACTTAATGTACTGGTGCTGGTGCGCACGGATCTCGCTTGGCGTCCTCCCGCCGCCCTCAGCTTTCTCCACGAGGACGAGTTCGCCAAACGTATGCCCAAGAAGGGCCTCATCACCAAACGGGAGGCCCGGTTGCTATCGCTGGCATCGCTTGCAATTCGCCCGAACAGCGTCGTGTGGGATATCGGCGCCGGCTCAGGCTCAGTTGCCATCGAAGCAGCGCTTCTTGCCTACGAAGGGCGCGTCTACGCGATCGAAGTCGACCCAGAGGGGGTCGCCATCTGCGAGGAGAATCTCCGCGCCCATGGGGTCGACAATGTGCGAGTCGTCGCCGGTCGAGCGCCCGCGGCTTGCGTCGACCTCGAGCCGCCCGATGCCGTCTTCGTAGGCGGGTCCAAGGGCGCCCTCGATGAGATTATCGATCTGGC
>JAHFDT010000088.1 GCA_023248875.1 Myxococcales bacterium
GCTGCGAGTAGCCGGTCAAGAGATTGAATAGCGCGGTGGCATCGGCACCAAAAGGTTCGCGGCAGGTGAAGAGCGAAACGTCGGTGTAGATGCGCGCGGTCGAAGGATTGTAGTTGCCAGTCGAAAGGTGGACGTAGCGGCGGATGCCAGTACCCTCGCGCCGTACCACCAGCGCCACCTTGCAGTGCGTCTTGAGCCCAATGAGACCATAGACGACGTGGACACCTGCCTCCTCTAGTGCACGGGCCCAAAGAATGTTGTTCTCCTCATCGAAGCGGGCTTTGAGCTCGACCAGTGCGGTGACCTGCTTGCCGGTTTCAGCGGCGCGCGCCAGCGCCTTGATGATGGGCGAGTCGCCGGAGGTGCGGTACAGCGTCTGTTTGATCGCCAGTACATGGGGATCGTCTGCCGCCTCCTCGATGAAATCGACCACATGCTCGAACGACTCGTAGGGGTGCTGCAGCAGGAGGTCCTCGCGGGCGATCGCTTCAAAAGTCGACGGTGTATCGCGCAGCTTGGGGACCTCGCGCGGGATGATGGGCTCATCGAGCGCCTCGCGCGGAACGTCGGAGGTGAGCAGCGACGAGAAATCGGCGAGATGGAGCGGCCCGTCGACCGAGTAGACATCCTCCGCGCCGAGGCGCAGAGCCTCGGTGAGAAAGCGCTTTATGCCGGGATCGGCGCCGTGTCCAAGCTCGAGCCGCACGGCGTTGCCACGGTCGCGACGGCGTATCTCTTTCTGAATGGTCTTGAGCAAGTCCTCCGATTCGTCTTCGTCATAGGTCAAATCGAAGTTGCGGGTAACACGGAACTGCCATACGCCGAGGATGCGTGTCCCAGGGAAGAGCTCGCCGACATTCATGGCGATGACTTCTTCGAGGAGAATGTAGGCGCGCCGACAGCCCGAGTGCGGTATCTCAACGAAGCGGCCCAGTACCGTCGGTACCTGGACCATGGCGAAGCCGGCCACGGCTCCCGTCGCGCTCTTGCGTTCCACTCGGTCACGGCGATCGCGCCGCTCCTCCTGGCGCTCGGTATGGTGGTCGGCACGATCGAGTGCGATGGCAAGATTGATGGTGCAGTTGCGCAGCTGCGGGAAGGGATGGCCAGGATCGACCGCGAGGGGGGTGAGGGCGGGAAAGACCTGGTGGATGAAATGGGCCCCGAGAAGGCGCCTTTGCTCGGCATCGAGATCCGATGAGACGAGGAGTTTGATGCCAAACTGTGCGAGACCGGGTACGAGGTCGCGCTTGAGCAGCCGATACTGTTCAGCAACCATCCGCTGCGTGCGGACGGAGATCCGTGCGAGCTGCTCGACTGGGCGAAGACCGTCCGCGGGAGCTTCGACCACCCCACCGGCCAGCTGCTGCTTGAGGCCCGCCACTCTGACCATGAAGAATTCGTCGAGGTTGGAAGCGGAGATGGCGAGAAATTTCAGACGTTCCAGAAGCGGCACGGAAGGATCCAGCGCCTCATCGAGCACTCGCTGGTTGAATTCAAGCCAAGAGAGCTCCCGGTTGAGATAGAGGCTAGGATCATCGAGAGCCACGGCCATGGTTCAAGTATACCGCCGTAACGCAACCAGTCCTTCGTTCATTGCACCCGAACGAAATCCCACCAGATCGAGCGCCACATAAGTGAACCCCAGATCGCGACCGAGGGCAGCGATCTCCCGCCGCATTTCGAGCGCGCGGTGCAGCTCTGTCTCCTCGATTTCGAGACGCGCCACTTCGCCATGGAAGCGGACGCGGAGCTGGCGAAAGCCGAGATCGTGGAGAGCCTCTTCGAAGCGGTCGACCTGGGCCAGCCGCTGGGGCGTGATCTCCGTGCCGTAGGGAAAGCGCGACGAAAGGCAGGCGAGCTGCGGCTTGTCCCAGGTGGAGAGTCCGAGGGTCCGCGAGAGGGCACGTACTTCTGTTTTCGTGAGCTCTGCTTCGACGAGGGGCGCTCGGGCGCCACGCTCTCGGGCAGCGGCGATGCCGGGACGATGGTCGCCGAGATCGTCGAGATTGGTCCCGAGCAGCACCTCGCGCAGGCCGAAGCGATCGGCGTGCGGCCGTGCGAGCTCCAAGAGCTCGGCCTTGCAGTGGTAGCAGCGATCGGTCGGATTTTGGGCGAAGCCCGGCCGTTCGAGCTCATGCGATTCGATCATATCGAGCGGTGCACCGAGTCGGGCGGCAAACTCCTCGGCGGAGGCCCGTTCTCGACGGGCCATGGTCGGAGACACGGCGACGAGACCGCGCATGCGGTCACCGAGCTCGTCGTGGGCGATCTTGAGCACCAGCGCCGAATCGGCCCCTCCCGAGAAGGCAACCAATGCCGATTCATAGCCGCGCACGATCTCACGCAGGCGATCGAGTTTCGCATCCATCTTCAGAACCGCGCGTCGATCCCCACCGCCACCGTGGGGCCGGCACCCCGTACCTGGGCGGTGGTGCACGGGGGGAGCCCATTGGGGCAGTTCGTGCCGCCTTTGTCGTCGATGAAGGCTCCACCGATCGCGGTGTGGAAGATCAGCGTTCCCGGCCCCCCGGTGCCGCGCAGGTAGCTGTTGATGCCAAGGAGACCGTAGCCCCACGCGGCGGCGCCGCCGCCGGTGAGACTCAGGGTCAGCTTGCGGGTCATCGGAATGGTCAGCTCACCGTGCAGACTGGCGAAGCCGAATTTATAGTCGCCGGTGCTATTCTTGTTGACCACGTAGTCGTTCTGCACGACGAGATGTAGCCCGTCCAGGCTGCCCAGACGAATCGAGGGGCCGAGCAGAAACGAGCTCTCGCCGAGATGCGCCACCTGCCCGCCGAGTGCCAGGCCCACTTCAAAAAAATCGGTGCTGTAGGCAGCGCTGCCGCGCAGCTGTCCCACGATTCCGGCCCCCTCCCGGGTGGCGAGAAGACCGAGCGGGGCCATCGAGACACCCACGCGGACCGGCGCTTTGAGGTAGTAATCGACACCCAGCTCCGCGATCGCGCCAAACCCCAGGTTATCGACGGTGAGAAAGGGGCGGAGCGTGGCGCGCACGCGGGTCATTCCCCGCCAATTCGACGGAAAGGCCAGTGGCTCGTGGAGCGGCTCGGCGGTCGGCACCGCAAGATCTCCTTCAGTGGCGATGGCTCCGCGCGGCAGCCTTCCGCTGGCTTTGCTCGTCGTGCCCTGCGTCTCGACTCGGTCGACTTCGAACATGCCGTGATATTCGTTGGAGGGGGCTTGGTACTGTTGGCCGCTCGTGGGATCGGTGATGGCAATCTGCTCTTGGCTGCGGATCTCGAAGCGGTCGCCGCGCGCGATCGGTCGCGGGCTTTCGATCGCGACCCAGCCATTGCGCACGGCCATAACATGGGCCGGGGGAGCAGCCGACTGGGGAGTCATTGGCAACGCAGCGACCGCGGGAGCTGGCGCTGCGATGGGCCCAGGATGCGCTGGCACGCCAATCAGCGAGGCAGCTGGGTGCGCCGGGTCAGCGAGATCAAAGGCCAAGGTCGCGTAGTCGGCGACAATAACCAGGAGCTGGCCTCCGGTCACCGCTAGCTTTACCGCGTTGCGCCCCACGGCGAAGGTGGTGACCTCGCGCGGCGCCGCCGGCTGGCGAATATCGATGGCGGTCACTCCCTGCGCGCCACGGGCGACGTAGACCATGTCCCCGAGCTGCAGTAGATCGAGCATTGGGCCGCTGATCGGTAGAGAGCCGACCAGGAGTTCATCCACTCCTCTGCGTTCGAACACTTCGATGGCTCCGGCACTGGCTCTGGCCACTGCCTCCTCCGCGTTCGCGTAGCTAATCGTAAGACAGAGCACCGCAAGCACTGTTTTCATCATCGTCGGTTTCCCCTGTGATAAGTGGCAAGTTCGATAAATCTTCCGTCATGAAAGTGAAATAGGCGTGCGCCGCGCGCACCCTCGGGCCGGGCATCGATGACCAGGTAGTCGACCGGATAGAGCAGCTCACCCGCCGCCGCCGCCGCCAGCTCGTCCTCTTTGGAAAAGTAGGCGCCGACATCGATGTGCGAGTGGTAGATCACTTGGGTGGGTCGGTCGCTACGCAGGCTGGCGTCGAGAAAAAAGAGATCTTCTGCTCCCAGGTTGTAGGCGGTACGGGCGTCGCGCGGAAAGGCTAGGGGATCTTCGGCGTGCAGCGCATTCTGTCGGTTGTGGCAACGGCGGATCTCGTCAGGGGTGCCGCGCGGACCGAGGATCAATCCGCAAACCTCTTCCGGATAACCATCGTCCGCGTGGGCGTAGATCTGGTTGAGAAGGTCTATCGTGAGCTGCAGCGTCATTCGGCCCGAAGGTAGATGTCCCGCGACCCTGCCACCATGAGGTGGCGGTTCAAGTAGCCCATGTAGTCATAGATCGATTCGTACCCTCTTTCTTGCAGTAGGCGATCCATGAAGTGATCATCGGTAGCATCGCCAATCAAAACCTTCGTGCGCGGGCTCGCGAAGCGAGCGCAGGCGTCGTTGATATCGACGGCAAAGAGCTGCGCGTTCGGGAAGTAGTCCTCCCAGGTGAGCAGCGATTCACCGCGCTGGATGCTAATTTCGAGGAGGCGCACCGGCTGAGTTCGCAGCGGTGCGAAGAGCTCCTCATAGATGAAGCTGTAGCAGTGGCTGGCCGAGCTCTTGTCGGTTCGTCGCTTGCGGCAGATGGTGTCGAGATCGGAAACGATCATGGCTCCCCCATATCACGCAACGTAGCCGAGCACATCAGTGAGAATCGCTGACATTGCAGACGCGATGTTGTGGTAGTGCGACCAGAGGGTAACGAGATCGAGGAACGGGTCGCCCAAGCCCAAGTTGATGATCGGGCAGGGCCTGGCCAGCTCCTGATTGATGGGCCGTGCTCCATCGGTGATACCAACCCAGTTGGACGTCAAAACAGCGTCAAAGGGCTGGGACAAGATCATGGGATCACGAATGGCGCTCGTGGAGTCGGGGCTGAGCGACCAGATGACCGTGACATCGTGGCCTAGCACCAGTAGTGAACTGATGATGCTGCGGTGGAGCTCCAAGGTGCCTGAGGCAAGGTAGAGCAGTCTCATGGCTATTCCCGGCGCGAGAGGGTGAGATAGCGTTCGCCGCGATCGGGCAGGATGCAGACGATGCAGGCGGTTTCGCGGGGCGGGAGACGAGCGGCAATGCGGTGGGCACCCGCCACGGCGGCGCCGGCGCTGTGGCCGATGAGCAGCCCCGCCTGGTGGCTCAGGCACTCCGCGGCATTCCAGGCCTCTTCAGTCGCCATCGGCAGGATCTCATCAACACACTCCTCGGGGCGCCAAATCGCCGGTACCAGAGAGGTCGGCATGTGCTTGAGCCCTTCGAGACCGTGGAGTGCATCGTCCGGCTCGACCGCGATGACGCGGATGGCGCGCCGGTGCTCCTTGAGCCGGCGTCCGGTACCCATGACGGTGCCGGAGGTGCCGATGCCTGCAATGAAGTGAGTGATGCGGTCACCGAGCGTAGCCAGGATCTCCGCCCCGGTGCCCAGGTAGTGCGCAAGGGGGTTCGATTCGTTGGAATACTGGTCGGGATAGAAGTAGCGCTTCGGAGCCTCGGCGACGATCTCGCGCACGCGCCGAATTGCGCCATCTGAACCCTCCAGCGGCGAGGAGAAGATCAACTCGGTGCCAAAGGCTCGGGCGATCTGTTGGCGCGCTGCCGAGACATTCTCCGGCATGACCAGCGCTATTCTGTAGCCGAGGGCAGCGCCGATCATTGCATAGGCGATGCCCGTGTTGCCCGAGGTGGCATCGATCAGGATGTGTTCGTGCGTCAACTGACCCGAGGCGATGGCATGTCGGATCATCTGCAGAGCGGGACGATCCTTGACGCTGCCGCCGGGGTTCATGAATTCGCATTTGCCCCAGAGCTCGATGCGGGGGCGGTCCGGGATCGCGGGCAGCGGGAGGAGCGGCGTGTTGCCGATGAGGTCGACGAGATTCATCCCAGGTGGGGGGTGGGATCAAAGGGGAGTCCCAGAAGGTGTTTGAGGGTCTCGACGGCGACGGCGGCACCCGTGGCAAAGCGGTGGTCGAGAGCGGCGAACTTCATCCCGGTGACGGAGTCGGTGACGGTGACGGTGACGGAGTCGGTGTCGGCATCGGCAACGGAGTCGGAGCCGGTGACAGAGTCGGTGACGGTGACGGAGTCGGAGCCGGTGACAGAGTCGGTGACGGTGACGGTGACGGAGTCGGAGTCGGTGACGGAGTCGGAGTCGGTGACGGAGTCGGAGTCGGAGTCGGTGACGGTGACGGTGACGGTGACGGAGTCGGTGTCGGCAACGGAGTCGGAGCCGGTGACGGAGTCGGAGTCGGAGTCGGAGTCGGAGTCGGAGTCGGAGTCGGTGACGGAGTCGGTAACGGAATCGGTGACGGTGACGGTGACGGAGTCGGTGTCGGTGTCGGAGCCGGAGGGACTGAACACGGAGGCACGAAGGGCACGGAGTCCGGCACCGTTGCGGCTTCCCCCTCCGGGGCCGACACCAACACCGATACCGTTGCCGACTCCATCGCCGATACCGTTGCCGACTCCGTCGCCGATACCGTTGCCGACTCCGTCGCCGATACCGTCACCGACTCCGACTCCGTTGCCGATGCCGACTCCGACTCCGACACCGACTCCGTCACCGATACCGATATCGATACCGACAGGGCCGATGGTTACGAGGGGATTCAGGGCCTGTGCCTCGTCGGCAAAGGCTTCCACATTCAGCCTCCCTACCCCGGCGCCAGCCAGGTAGAGCACGGCGGCGCGCGCCGCTTCACTGCGCCCGTGAATGGTGACTACTGCGTTGCGCAGTCGCTCCTGACCGGCAGCTCCCCATTCCGGTAGTAGCATCTGCCGGCCGTAGCGATCGATCTCCTCTAGATTTAGCACTGCCCTCCCGCGATCGCGGGGACGATCGAGATCTCGTCGCTCTCTTGGACGGGGGTCTCGAGGTTCTTCAGGAAGCGGATGTCCTCGGCGCTGACGAAGAGATTGACGAACCGCCGGAGCGCACCGCTCTCATCGCAGATGCGCGCGCGGATGCCGGGATAGCTGCTCTCGAGACTCGCGATTACTTCGCCGATGGTGGCGCCGCTGGCCTGGACCTCCTCCTTGCCCTGGGTCAGCTTGCGGAGCGAAGTGGGGATACGGACTGTGGCCATCATTTCTCCTTTTGTAAGGGCCCGCGTATGAATAAATCGATCGAAGCTCGGCCACGAGGCGCCCAGTTGGCAAGGCGCGAGGAGGGAGCTTGCCCGTAGGCAAGTGACCGATGAGCAACGCAGGCAGCCGGGATGCTTCGGGGGGCGAGAACGAGCAATTTATTCATACGCGGGCCCTAAGAGTGCCGCGAGTTCGTGGGCGTGGGGCGAGATGACCGGAGGTGCGGTGAACTGCAGTGCCTCCTGCGTCTTGAGCCCGTTGCCGGTGATACAAGCGACCGTTAATTCGTCGGCCTGAATGCGCCCCTCTGCAACGATGCGTCGCAGGGCCGCGATCGTGACACCGCCGGCAGTTTCAGTGAAAATCCCTTCGCATTCGCCGAGCAGCTTCATCGCCTCGACGATCTCTGCGTCCGATACGGCTACTGCGGTGCCCCCGCTGGCACGGATGGCGCGGCTGGCGTAGAAGCCGTCGGCCGGGTTCCCAATGGCCAGGGACTTGGCGATGGTCTGTGGTTTTTTGACCGGCCGAATGTCTTCGCTGTCGCGCGCTACCGCCTCTGCAATCGGTCCGCAGCCGGCTGCCTGAGCACCGTGCAGCCGGGTGGGCGACGTCGTGACGAAGCCGAGCTGGCGAAACTCGTCCAGCGACTTACCGATCTTGGTCAAGAGCGAACCCGAGGCCATGGGCACCACGATGTGGGCCGGTTGGCGCCAGCCGAGCTGCTCCTGGATCTCGTAGCCATAGGTTTTGGAGCCCTCGGCATAGTAGGGGCGGAGGTTCACGTTGACGAAGCCCCAACGGTAGCGATCGGTGAGCTCGGCGCAGAGGCGGTTGACGTCATCGTAGCTGCCGCGCACGGCCACCACGCGCGCGCCGTAGATCTGGGTGGCGAGCACTTTGCCGGCTTCGAGATCGTCGGGGATGAAAACGAATGCGCCTAAGCCGGCCGTGGCGGCATGGGCCGAGACCGAGTTGGCGAGATTTCCCGTTGAGGCACAGGCGACCGTTTCGAAACCGAGTTCACGTGCTTTCGAGAGCGCCACCGCGACTACGCGGTCTTTGAACGACCAGGTGGGATGGCAAACCGAATCGTTCTTGATGTAGAGGGCGCGGAGTCCGAGACGCTGTCCGAGGCGATCGGCGCGCACGAGCGGGGTAAAACCGTTGTCGAGGCCCACTGTGGGCGGCGCATCGAGTGGCAATAGCTCGCGGTAACGCCACATCGTCGGCGGGCGCGTTGCGATGGCCGCGCGCGTCAGTCGGGCCGCGACGGCTTCGTAGTCGTAGGCCACTTCGAGGGGGCCGAAGCAATCTTCGCAGACGTGGAGCGCCTCTTTGGGATAGTCGCGTCCACATTCGCGGCAGCGGAGGGCTTGGACCATCGAGTTCAGCATGCGGCCACCGGATAGGCTTCGGTGGGCAGCAGTGTGCCGCTAACACAGACGCGACAGAAGGGGTTCTTTTGAAAGCGCACCTGGCGTAGTCGGCCAGTGAGTCCGTCGTAGATCGTAAGGATGCTTTCGTCGGTGGTCGTTTCGGGGGTGGCGTCCAGAAGAGCGAGGGCGGCCTCCGCCTGTAGCGCACCGATCACACCGACCACCGGGCCGACCACACCGGCTTCGCGGCAGGAGGTGCCGGCAGTCTGGGGCGGCTGCTCCTCGAAGAGACAGCGGTAGCAGGGCGCCCCAGGACGCACGGGCAATAGCTGACCGCTCCAGCGGATGGCACCCGCGTGCACGAAGGGAATGCCTTCGATGACGCAAGCATCGTTGACCAAAAACTTGGTGGCAAAGTTATCGGCGCCATCGAGCACTACGTCGAACTGCCGCACCAGCTCGCGCGCTCGCTCTGGGAAAAATCGCTCTTTCAGAGCGATGACCTGCAGGCGCGGCGCGATGCGGGCAATGGCACGGGCCGCGCTTTCGACCTTGGGATGGCCGATCTCCCAGGTGCGATGGAGGATCTGACGGTGGAGGTTTTCGACCGACACGTAGTCATCGTCGATGAGGGCGAGCGTGCCGATGCCCGCTCGCGCCAACACCAGGGCCGCGGGTGAGCCTAGCCCCCCCGTACCAATGAGCAGGATCCGTTGCGCGCGAGCCATGGGAGGTAATGGGAGCACCTGAGAAAAGAAAGTCAACTACTGGATAAGGCGCCTAAAGCTTGCGGTGCGATAGGCAGGGCAGTTCGCGTCGCACCCGATCTTGCCGCGCGAAATCGAGCTCGGCTACTGCCAGCCCTTCGCCATCGCTCGCCTCCGCCAGCACCGTGCCCCAGGGGTCGACGATCAGGCTGTGGCCGTAGGTGACGCGCTTGAGGTTGTGCCTACCAAACTGTGCCGCGGCGATCACGAACAGCTGATTCTCGATCGCCCGCGCGCGCAGGAGCACGTGCCAGTGGTCTTTGCCGGTGTGGAGCGTGAAAGCCGCCGGGACGACCACGAGGCGCGCATCTTGAGCAGCGAGCGCGCGGTAGAGCTCTGGGAATCGCAGATCGTAGCAGACCGACAGGCCCAGCTTGCCCCAGGGAAGATCCGCTACCACCGGTGCTGTCCCCGCGGCGACGCCCTTCGACTCCTGATAGGTTGCCCCATCGGGGATCGCAACATCGAAGAGATGGATCTTGCGGTAGATGGGGCCCACCGTACCGTCGGGCGCCACTACCACGCAGCTATTGAAAACCTTACCGGGCTCGGGCGATCGCTCCGGCATGCCGCCGAGGACCAGATGGGCGCCCGTTGCGTGCGCCGCCGTGCGCATCCGCTGCAGGATCGGGCCGCTGCCATCGCACACCTCGGCGTAGGCGAACTTGTCCTCCTCCCGCTCCGAGAGCAGGGCGAAGTTCTCCGGAAGGACGATGAGCCGAGCGCCTCGGGCAGCAGCGCGCTCCACCAGGCCGACCGCACGGTCGAGGTTGGCGGCGAAGTCGCCGGTGGAGGTGAGCTGAATGGCAGCGACGATCATGGGGAGTTTATAACACTCTTGACAACCATCCGCGCGCCGGACTAACAAACTCAGCCCGATGGTCTCCTCCGAATCGATCGAAGAGTTTTTCCGTCATGACGGCTGGCATTTCGAGCGCCTCAGCGAAGGCAACGTGCCGACTTGGCGCTCCGGCTTTCGCGGCGAGGTGGCGCCCTTTCGCTTCTACGTCCGCCTGACGGAAAATTGGGTTTTCTTCATCATCTCGCCCTTCGTCCTCACGCCCAAGAGCACCGCCAGCACCGCGCTGCTCTATCAGCGCCTGCTCCAGCTCAATCAGGACATGACGATGGCCAAATTCGCCCTCGATAGCGATGACGATGTGGTGCTGACGGTCGAGTTTCCCTCCCAGAGCCTCAAGTACGCCGAGTTCAAGGACGCCTTGGATGTGCTGTCTTACTATGCCGACCGGCACTATCTCGAGGTGATCAACCTGGCCCAGCGCGAACCCGCGAGGGTGTAACCCCTGTTTAGTTTGTTATTGCAGCAGGAGTGGAATGTGCTATAGAGCGCGCTGACATTTTTAGTAGGAGCTACTAAAAGTGGGCGTTGGCCCGCTTTTTTTTTGGGAAAAATGGCTCGCACCGTCGACATAAAGCAGCTCGAGACCTTTGCCGCCCCGGTGGTGGCGGGGCTGGGCTATGAGCTCTGCGACCTCGAATGGAAGCACGAGGCGGGCGGCTGGATCCTACGCCTATTTATAGATGGACCGAGCGGAATTTCGCACGAGGACTGCGTGCGGGTGTCGCGCGCAGTGTCGGCGGAGCTCGACCTGGCAGATCCCATTGCGGCCCACTACTCCCTGGAGGTTTCCTCGCCGGGGCTCAACCGGCCACTGCGAGCCGAGCAGGATTTTCGCCGCTTTCTCGGTCAGCGTGCCCGCATCCGGACGTTGTCTTCGCTGGGCAGCGATAATCCTCGCCGAAATTTCGCTGGTACGTTGCGTGGTGCCGAGAGCGGCAAAGTTCGCATCGATGTCGATGGAACAGAGTTTGAGATCGACCTGGTGGCGATCGAAAAGGCCAATCTCGAATACGAGTATTAGGAGAGTAGCGATGCAGCCGAACTTGAGTATGGTGCTCGACCAGGTGGGCAAGGACAAGGGGATCGATAAAAAGATCCTCATCAATGCCTTGGAGCAGGCGATTTTGACTGCCGCCAAGAAAGTTTTCGGCCTCGAGCGGGAGCTGGAGGCGCAATTCAACAATGATACGGGGGTGGTCGACCTGTTTCAGATTTGCATCGTCACCGAAGGTACGGCCGCGCCGGGCCGCGAGCTCCCCAAGGCCGATGCCGAGAAGCATGGTTTGCAGGCTGAGGTGGGCGACGAGCTACTGTTCCAGATTTTCTACCAGGACAGCGAGGCCGACAGGGCCGCCGATCAGCAGAAGCGCTACGGGGATCTCTTGGGGCTTCACGATACGATCAAGCGCTTTGGGCGCATCGCGGCGCAGACCGCCAAGCAGGTGATCATTCAGCGCATCCGCGAGGCGGAGCGGGAGAACACTTTTAATGAGTACAAGGATCGCAAGGGCGAGCTAATCACCGGTATCGTGCGCCGCTTCGAGCGCGGCAACATCATCGTCGATCTCGGCAAGACGGAGGCGATTCTGCCGACGCGCGAGCAGGTGCCGCGGGAGTCCTATCGCTCGGGCGACCGTATCGTCGCCTTTGTGGTGGACATTGAAAAGAACGCTCGCGGGCCGCAGATCGTTCTTTCGCGCGCGCACAAGGGGCTACTGGAAAAACTGTTCGAGATGGAAGTGCCGGAGATCTACGAAAAGATTGTCCGCATCGAATCTTCGGCGCGCGAGCCGGGAGCCCGGGCCAAAATCGCCGTATCGAGCCGCGACCGCGATGTCGATCCGGTGGGCGCTTGCGTGGGGATGAAGGGCTCGCGCGTGCAGGCGGTGGTGCAGGAGCTGCGCGGCGAGAAGATCGATATCGTGCCCTACAGCGAGGATCCGGCGCGGTTTGTGTGCAATGCGATCGCGCCCGCCGAAGTGTCGCGGGTGGTGATCGACGCCGAGACCCACACCATGGAGCTGATCGTTCCCGATGACAAGCTGTCGCTGGCGATCGGCAAGCGTGGACAGAATGTGCGGCTGGCCTCGCAGCTGACCGGCTGGCGGATCGATATTCACTCCGAGTCAAAGGTGCGCGAGCTCGAGGAGCATTCGCGGCGGTCGATGGCGGAGATCGAGGGATCGTCGGAGGAGCTGGCCAATACGCTGTTCAAGTTGGGGTGGCGATCGGCCGAAGAGGTGGCGCGCGCCAAGGTGGAGGAGCTGGGCGGTGTGCCTGGCGTCGGCGGCGAGGTGGGAGCGGCGCGGCTGAAGGAGGCGGCGGCGCGGCAGGTAGAGGTGGAGAAAGCGCGTGCCGCGGAGGCGGCCAGACGGGCAGCGGCCGAAGCGGCGCGGCAGGCGGAAGAGGCGAAAAAGCCCGATCCGGTGCGGCTGCGCTCCATCCATGGTGTCGATGAATCGCTGGCCGAGAAGCTGGAGGCGGCGGGCTACGGATCAGTGCTCCGGATCGCCGCCGAAGAGGATCTCGGACGCTTCCAAGAGGCAACCGGGCTCGGAACGGCCGAACTGCAGCAGCTCAAACATTGGGTGCGCGTCTACCTCGGCGAGATTTCAGCCGACCGGGTGCCGCCGCCCACGGGATCGGCTCCGGAGGCGTCGCAGTGAAACATCCGCCGATGCGGACCTGCATCGGCTGCCAGCAGATCGATGAACAGCGGAGGTTGGTACGCGTGGTAGTTGATCCCCAAGGAGAAATCGCCGTCTCAGGCAGGCAGATGCCCGGCCGTGGGGGCTATTTGCATCTCCGCCGAGAATGTGTCACGAGCGCGGTGAAGCGCGGTGGGATGGCCCGGTCGTTTCGGCGGGCGATCCGGCCGATGGATGTCGAAGAGTTGTGGCATCAGATGGAAAAGGTCACGGGATGATGAACATGACAAATGAGGGAATGGGTTCGGGGACTCCTCCGGTGGTGGGCGGGAAGGTGCGGATCTATGAGCTGGCCAAGGATTTGGGGATGGCCAACAAGGATCTGGTGACGAGAATCCGGGGGCTCGGCATTGAAGTGAAGAACCACATGTCGAACCTCGAGCTGGAAGAGGTCGCTCGGATCAAGCGTGCTCTGGTCAAGGAGCAGAAAGAGAATTTGATCGAAGAGCGGCTCAATTCGACCGTCATTCGTCGCCGCAGCCGCGATGGCGCGGTAGTGCGTCCAGCGACCACTGCACCGATGGGGGCCGCAGAAGCGGATGCCACGCCGTCTCCTGCGACTACTGCGCGCGCGCCCGAAGTGGTAGTGGTTGGCCGACCGGAGCCGGTCGAAGAGCCGGCAGCGGCGCTTCCCATCGATGAGCAGGCGGCCGAAGAGCTGGAGAACGAATTCGAGGCCCGCGCGGCGGCCGCAGAGGCTGAGGCGAGCGAACGGGTGGAGGCTGCGGCGCTGCCCGTCGAGACCAGACCGAGCGATCCGGTGAAGCAGGAGGTCAAGCTAGGGCCGACCGGGCGCATGATCGATTTGCCATCGCTGCGCCAGCCCATCATTCAGGTGACCGAGCGGCCGGGATCAGCGGTACGCAATGTGCGCGACCTCAGCCAGAAGCGCGATATGTCGGGGCGCGATCGTTTTGCCCGCCAGCCGCAGGGCAAGAAGAAGCCGGCGGTGGTGGGCAAGAAGCAGAAGGCCACGCAGATCACGACGCCGGCGGCGCACAAGCGCGTCATTAAGATGGAGGACACCATTGCAGTGTCCGAAGTCGCCAAGCAGATGAGCGTCAAGGCGACCGACGTGCTCAAGAAGCTTTGGGGCATGGGGATGACCGGCATTACGATGAACACGGCCATTGACCAGGACGCGGCGGGCATCGTCGCTGGGGAGTTTGGCTTCGAGATCGAAAACGTCGCCTTCCAGGAGGCGGATGTGTTCGCCGAGACCGGTGACGCGGCGGAGGATCTAGTGCCGCGTCCGCCGGTTGTGACCATCATGGGCCACGTCGACCACGGCAAGACCTCGCTGCTCGATGCCATTCGCGATGCCAACGTGGCGGCGGGGGAGGCGGGCGGTATCACCCAGCATATCGGTGCCTATAAGGTGACGACGGAATCGGGCAACCAGGTGGTGTTCCTCGATACGCCTGGCCACGAGGCCTTTACGGCGATGCGCGCCCGCGGGGCGCAGGCGACCGATATCGTGGTACTGGTGGTGGCGGCCGACGATGGCGTCATGCCCCAGACGGTCGAGGCGGTTCAGCACGCCAAAGATGCGAAGGTGCCGATCGTGGTGGCGGTCAATAAGATTGACAAGCAGGGGGCGCAGCCGGAGCGCATTCGGCAGCAGCTTTCGGACCACGGTCTCGTGCCGGAGCAGTGGGGCGGCGAGACCATTTACGTAGATGTCTCGGCACGCACTAAGCAGGGCGTCGACGTGCTACTCGAGATGTTGGCGTTGCAGTCCGAGGTACTGGAGTTGAAGGCCAACCCGGCGAAGCTGGCGCGCGGTACAGTGGTCGAGGCCAAACTTGACCGCAACCGTGGCCCGCTTGCGACGGTGCTGGTGCAGGATGGCACGCTGCGCGCTGGTGACACGGTCGTGGCGGGTGAACAGATCGGCAAAGTGCGCGCCATGCTCGACGACAAGGGGCGACAGCTCGGCGAAGCGCCGCCGGCCACACCGGTGGAGATCCTGGGCCTTTCGGGCGTACCCAACGCAGGTGAGAATTTCAACGCGGTGTCGGACGAAAAGGCCGCCAAGGAGCTGGTGGAACACCGGCGCGATGTGCGGCGGAAGAAGGAGATGGCGGGTACCTCGAAGGTGACGCTCGAGAACATCCTCGAGAAGATCCGCGAGGGGGCGGTCAAGGAGCTCAAGATCGTGCTCAAGGCCGACGTGCAGGGTTCGTCGGAGGCGGTCAAGGATGCGCTGATGCGCCTCTCCACCGAGCAGGTCAAGGTCGAGGTGATCGCGACCGGCGTCGGCGGCATCACCGAGACCGACGTCAACCTGGCCAAGGCGGGCAACGCCATCATCGTCGGCTTTCATGTGCGGCCGGCGGGCAAGGCGCAGCAGCTGGCCGATCAGGAGCATGTCGATATCAAGCTCTATGACATCATCTACGAAGCGCTCGATGAGGTGAAGAAGGCGATGGCGGGTCTGCTCTCGCCGGTCAAGCGCGAGAAGGCGCTCGGCAAGGCCGAGGTGCGTCAGGTCTTCACGATTCCGAAGATCGGTGCGATCGCCGGCTGCTCGGTGGTCGAAGGCACCATCAAGCGTTCGGCCCAGCTGCGGCTAGTGCGCGATTCAGTGCAGGTGTATGCCGGCAAGGTTTCCTCGCTACGCCGCTTCAAGGACGACGTGCGCGAAGTGGCTCAGGGCTACGAGTGCGGCATCGGCATCGAGAATTTTAACGATATCAAGGTCGGCGATGTCATTGAGGCCTTCGAAGTCGAAGAGATCGCTGCTTCGCTCAACTAGTGGTTCTGTTCTGGTCGCAGAGGTTTCTCCGCCGTGCTCGGACAGTCCTCGCTTCGACGGCAGACCGTCGAAGCTGCGGAACTGCGCGCGGCGGAGAAGCCTCTGCTCCCGTGACCCCCGTGCTGATTCGGCGGCGGGACATTTTGTCGTCGATTGCCGCCCATCCTC
>JAHFDT010000089.1 GCA_023248875.1 Myxococcales bacterium
ACTGTAGTCCTCCATGATCGTGCTGCGGGGCGTGTCCAAACGGCTCGCCTCCGCGATGGCACTCCATCCGACCGATTTGCAGATCGCCGCAGGGCACACCGCCGTTCTGATTGGTCCGAGCGGCTCCGGAAAATCGACCCTACTCCGCCTGATGATCGGCCTCTTGTGGCCTGACGAGGGGCAGGTCGAGTATGACGGAGCACTGCTGACATCCGCCAACGTCATGGCGCTACGGCAGCGCATCGGCTTTGTGGTTCAGGAGGGCGGTCTGTTTCCGCACCTTACTGCACGTGCCAACTGCTCGCTAATGGCCCGCTACCTCGGTTGGGAGCGGGCGAGGCTGGCGACGCGGATTGACGAACTGGCGGCGCTGGTGCGCCTCGATCCCTCTCACCTGGATCGCTTTCCGCGCCAACTCTCAGGCGGTCAGCGGCAGCGGGTGGGGCTCATCCGAGCGCTGATGCTCGATCCAAATCTATTGCTACTCGACGAGCCCCTGGGAGCAATCGATCCCCTGGTCCGCGCCGAGCTCCAGGAGGATCTGCGCACCATTTTTCGCACACTCCACAAAACGGTGGTCCTCGTGACCCACGATTTGGCCGAGGCCGCCTTTCTCGGCGATACGATCGTCCTCCTGCACGAGGGACGAATTGTCCAGCAGGGATCACTCCGTCGGCTGCTGGACTCCCCGAGCGATCCATTCGTCACGAGATTTGTGCAGGCCCACCGAACGGTGCCGCAGTGAAGGGCGCACTGATACTTCTCGTGTGCACCCAAGTTTCCGCCGCGCCCGTCGTCGTGGGGTCGAAGAAGTTCACCGAGTCGGTCATTCTCGGCGAGCTCGCGGCCCAAGCCATCGATGATGGTGCAATTCACCGACGGGAACTGGGAGGAACTCAGATCCTCTTTCACGCGCTCGAGCGGGGCGATATCGACCTCTATCCCGAATACACGGGCACGTTGAGCGACGAGATCCTTGCGGGACTGCGCGAGCCGGCGGCGATGGAGCAGGCCCTCGTGCAGCGCGGGATCCGGATGACCGGTCCGCTCGGATTCAACAACACCTACGCCATCGGTATGAAGGAGGAGTTGGCGGCACGGCTGACCATCCGCACCCTTTCCGATCTGGTCCGCAATCCGCAGCTTCGTCTCGGCTTCTCCGATGAGTTTCTCCAGCGCGCCGACGGCTGGCCAGCGCTACGCAGCCGCTATGGCCTGCCCCAGACGGATGTCCGTGGCCTCGATCACGATCTCGCCTACCGCGCTCTCGACCGCGGCGCCCTCGATGCGATCGATCTCTATTCGACCGACGCGGAGATCCGCGCCTATCGGCTGCGCGTCCTCCTCGACGACCGCGGGATCTTTCCCCGTTATGAGGCGGTTTTCATCTACCGCGCTGATCTCACCAAGCGGGCCCCCGATGCGGCGCGCGCCCTTCAGACACTGGTGGGACGCCTCGACGAATCGACGATGATCGGGCTCAATGCGCGCGCCAAGCTTGAGCACGTCACCGAAAAGAGGGTGGCACATGAGTTCTTGGCGCCCGGAACTCCCCTCGCCACAGAGCCCAGCCGGCTCGCTGAGCTCGGGCACCATACCCGCGACCACCTCTGGCTGTTTGCGCTATCGCTATCGCTGGCCATCCTGATCGCGGTGCCACTCGGAATTTCCGCAGCTCGCTTTCCGCGGTTCGGTCAGCTGGTTTTGGCAACGGTCGGTATCGTACAGACCGTACCCTCGCTGGCGCTGCTGGTGTTCATGATTCCCCTGCTCGGCATCGGGGCGCCACCGGCGATCGCGGCCCTGTTTTTCTATAGCCTGCTACCGATCGTCCGCAACACCTACACCGGCCTGCGCACGATTCCGCCCGAGCTCATCGAATCGGCCGAGGCGCTGGGCTTGCCGCGGCGACAGCGCCTCTTCTGGATTGAGTTGCCGTTGGCATCGCGCACCCTCGTCGCCGGAATCAAGACCGCGGCGGTGATCAATGTCGGCACCGCCACACTCGGTGCGATCATCGGCGCCGGCGGCTATGGCCAACCGATTCTGACAGGCATCCGACGTGATGATTGGGCAGAAATTCTGTCCGGCGCCATTCCTGCGGCACTTCTGGCGATCGCAGTACAAGGGCTGTTTGAGCTGGTCGAACGGCGGATCGTCCCGCGGGGCCTGCGTTAACGAAAGATATGCTCACGCGTGCCGTCGAGAGCAGGAACCGTCAGTTCGCGGGCCTTACTGATCACTCTTACCACCGTGGCGTAGTCCCCCCTCACCTTCAGGACAGTGTTTCCTCTCAGCGTTGTGCGGATTTTTTGTGCGGCGAGGTAACGAGGATCCGACTCCACTATGATTCTCTCCGCAATCTCCGGGTGTTTGCCCCTAAGCACGACCTTGGCGCTGCCGTAGAATGCATGAGCGTTTAGGTACGCGTACAAACCAGTACGGAATGCCTTGGCCGGATCAGCCTGAGCTATGCTTGAAAGCGGCAGCATCGCGAGTAGACCGAGCAGGATGGATCGCATGGGTAACCTCCGATCGTGCGAACCAAGCAAGCGATATGCCAGGCCAAACCCGTGCAAATTCAGGCGCCGCTGGAGGCCAGTCGACCTTCCAGCCAGACTACAGTTGCCACCTGGGCTTCAGCTGCGCGCCATCTGCCGCAGCACGTAGGGCAAGATGCCGCGGTGGAGGAAGTATTCGACCTCTTGCGGCGTATCGATGCGCGTCACCACATGAAAGCGTTTGCCATCCGCCTCTACGGTCAGCCGTTTGCCCGGCGCGAGGCCTTCCGCGATGCCGTAGATCGCCAACACTTCGGTACCCGTGAGCCCCAGTGTCACGCGCGTTTCGCCCGGCAGAAACTCGAGCGGCAGGATGCCCATACCGACCAGGTTCGAGCGGTGAATGCGCTCATAGCTCTCGGCGATCACCGCGCGCACCCCGAGCAGCAGCGTTCCCTTCGCCGCCCAATCGCGCGACGAGCCGGAGCCATACTCCTTGCCAGCGATGACTACGAGCGGCACACCCTCGCTCTGGTATTTCTCGGAAGCATCGAAGATCGCCATCTGCGCACCCTCTGGAAAATGGTGCGTCACGCCACCTTCGACACCGGGCACGAGCTCGTTCTTCAGGCGAATGTTGGCAAACGTGCCGCGCACCATCACCTCATGGTTACCGCGCCGCGCGCCGTAGGAGTTGAAGTCGCGCGGTGAAACGCCGCGCGCTTGGAGGTAGCGGCCCGCCGGACTATCGGACTTGATCGAGCCGGCCGGTGAAATGTGGTCGGTGGTGACGGAATCGCCCAGCATCGCCAACACCCGCGCACCGGTGAGATCGCCCGGCGGGGGCGGCACCTCGCGCGTCACCTGGTCAAAGAAGGGCGCGCGCCGGATGTAGGTCGACCTCTCGTCCCATAGGAAGGTGTCTCCCTCAGGGACTGGGAGCGTTCGCCAGCTCTCGGAGCCATCGAGCGCATGTTCGTACCGGGTGCGAAACATTTCGGTCTTCACTACGCGCCGCACCGTTTCGGCGACCTCGCTTTGCGAGGGCCAGAGGTCGCCGAGATAGACAGGCCCCGTTTTGCCCTGGCCGATCGGATCGCGTTCGAAATCGATGTCCATGGTGCCAGCGAGTGCATAGGCCACCACCAGCGGCGGCGAAGCGAGATAGTTGGCGCGCACCACCGGATTGATCCGCCCTTCGAAATTGCGATTCCCCGAGAGCACCGCCGACACCACCAGATCCTTGGCCTTCACCGCGGCTGCAATCGGCTCAGCGACAGGGCCGGAATTGCCGATGCACGTGGTGCAGCCGTAGCCCACGAGATGGAACTTGAGCTGGTCGAGATAGGGCGTAAGACCCGCCTCGTTCAGGTAGTCAGTGACCACCTGCGATCCGGGCGCCAGACTGGTCTTCACCCAGGGCTTGGTTTGAAGGCCAAGCTCGACGGCGCGCTTGGCCAGAAGGCCTGCTGCCACCAGCACCGATGGGTTCGAAGTGTTGGTGCAGCTGGTGATCGCCGCGATCACGACATCGCCGTGGTGCAGCGCATAGTCGGTTCCCTCCACCGATGCACCCTCGGTCACCGTCGCTGGAGTTGCACCGCCCTCGGCCCAGACGCCAAACTGTGCCTCGTTGCCCTTGATCATCCCGCCGAGGGAACGTCGCCACGCGCGCTTCGATTCGCGCAGCTCCACCCGATCCTGCGGCCGCTTCGGCCCCGCAATCGAAGGCACTACGTCGCCCAAATCGAGCGTGACCCGTTCGCTGAAGCGCAACTCCGGGGTCTCGGCCGTGCGGAACAGCCCCTGCTCTTTGCAGTAGCGCTCTACCAGTTCGCAAGTCGCCTCGCTACGTCCCGTCGCTCGCAGATAATGGATCGTTTCGCTATCGACGGGAAAGAAGCCCATGGTGGCACCATATTCCGGCGCCATATTGGCGATGGTGGCGCGGTCGGCGAGCGATAGCCCGTCGAGTCCTGCGCCGAAGAACTCGACGAACTTCCCTACGACCTTCTTGGCGCGCAGGATCTGCGTCACCGTGAGTACCGCATCGGTCGCGGTCGCTCCTTCGCGCAGCCGTCCGGTGAGCTGGAAGCCCACCACCTCGGGGAGCAGCATCGCAATCGGCTGACCCAGCATCGCCGCCTCCGCCTCGATGCCGCCCACGCCCCAACCGAGTACGCCGAGGCCGTTGATCATCGTGGTGTGCGAATCGGTGCCGACCAGCGAATCGGGGTAGGCGACACCGTTCTTCTCAAATACCGCGCAGGCGAGATGCTCGAGATTGACCTGGTGCACAATGCCGGTGTCGGGCGGCACCACACGAAACCCGTGGAAGGCGCGCTGCCCCCAGCGTAAGAAGCGGTAGCGCTCCTGGTTGCGCTCGAACTCAAGCCGCGCATTCTCCTCGAACGAACGCAGGCTGCCGTAGGAGTCGACCTGTACGGAGTGGTCGATCACCAGATCGGCTGGCTCCTCGGGATTGATGCGCTTGGGATCGCCGCCCATCCGGGCGAAGGCTTCCCGCATCGAAGCGAGATCCACCACCGCAGGTACGCCGGTGAAGTCTTGCAATAGCACGCGCGCGGGACGAAAGGCGATCTCGAGCGACGGCTTGGCCTTCGGCTCCCAGGCCGCGACCGCGGCGATATCGTCGCGCCGTACTGTTCGCCCATCTTCATGACGCAAGAGATTCTCGAGAAGAATGCGCAATGAAAAGGGCAGGGTTGTGACCTCGCCGACACCCGCTCGAGACAGCGCGTCGAGGCGAAAGAGGTCGACCGACCGAGAACCGAGGCGAAGCGAAGCGCGGCTCTTAAATGTGTCATTCACCATGGTGCTTTGTTACCACGCTTCGCCGGCGGCGCGCTACGCTCGACGCATTTCCAACCAGAGCGGCCGAGTTCTACCCAGCCTTCGACGTCAGCACACGCACACCTTCTTGTAAACGACCTGGCATCGCTCGCTTGAGCAACCAACTTTGGGCCGCCACCAGCGCCGTCGATGAGGTGAATGGGTCGCCCCAACCCTCAAGCGGCTGCCCATGATGCCGCGCATTGTGGGCCACATAGTTCAGTGCGTGCTTCACCTCGGCCGGCGTTCGCAAGAGGCGCTGATGGTAGCGGTCCGCAAAGACGCCACCCGAGCGCGCCATCAGCTTGTTGAGCCCCTTGGCGATACGGATCGCCAAGCCTTGGATGCCGCGCGATAGGGCTCGCCGGTTTTCCGCTTCGCAGACGAGGTGGAAATGGTTGCGCTGCGTCGAGAAATGGACCAGACGGAAGCCGAACTGCTGGCAGCCGGCGAGGAACGAGCGCTCGATGATGCGGAAACAGCGTTGGCTTCGCATGTTCCACACATGCTTCTGCACGCGCAGTGTGATGTGGACCGGAACGTGTCGCGTAAGTTTGGGCCGTGTGCGGTGAACCACGTTCGGCCTGGGGCTCAGTCGCTTTCTTCCGGCACCCGGCCGTTTACCTCCCCAGGTGGGCAACTTCATCTCTGGCTGGGCCTTCCAGGTGCTCATCTTGATTGAGCATATATTAATCAAACTGGCATTCATTGTCAATCTCCAATTCTGGTACTTGCGAGGGCGGGCGGTTCTTCGAGCGGCTCAGGGGACGCTTCGCTCTCGCTATGGACGGTCGGAAGACCGACCACAGCGAGGCACCAGCACCTCACACGATCGCCGCCGTTGTTTTTTTCTTCTTCCGGAGCCCCGTCCTTGAGACGGGGGAGGAGCGGCTGAGGCGGCGGGGCGTTTCTGTGGGCGGGCTGAGGAGATTGCAAGGCCGGAGCCCGTCCACAGAAAGAGCGAAGCGTCCCTGCGGCCGTTCTACGCCGCCCGGCAGGGTCAGCCACAAAGCTTCCGTCACTCGTGCCACTGCTGCTTCTTCTTGCCGAGCCACAGGGATCTGGATGAACACCTCGTTTTCGTGCCGTAGACAACGAGCTCGGGAAACCTGGCCGGTCGCTACGTCGAACTGGTGATCGACGGGGCCGAGAATTGGGCAGCGCTCCGACAGGGCGGAGCTGTATGGGTGAGTTCCGGATGGGAGCTATATCAGATTGATCGTGGGTCCGTGATTCGTCCTACAAAGAGCACTGCGCCCGTGTCGCGATCGCGAATGAGGAATAGGAAGGGTCGGTCGACGTAGAACCTCGTCGGAGGCACCTCTATGCTAACGCCGCCAAGGCCAACCGCTAAGACCGCGGTCGCGGCCGCAGCCTCTGTCCCCTCCTCATCCACGGAGACGAATACTTTCTGCAAGACGCCATCCACCCAGATGAGCGTGTCACCACTGACTAGGCGGGAGAATGCTCTTTTGATAGGAGTCCGCTTCGCGGTCCATCAAATGAATCGCCTGCACATCAGTGCCGAGGTGCGCTCGTACCGACGACACCATGTCCGCCCAGCGTCGACCTTCGCCGTTGTCGCCGCGGCGCCCCTGCCGCTTTAGGACAGGGCCGTGGCGAAACAGCGTTTCGAGGCCGAGCACCCCCACAATGGGCGTTTCGTGCCGTCGGCGCTCAGCGCGATGGCAAAGTGGGCAAAGAAGCCGTGGCCCTGATCGTTGAGCCGGCCCAATCCCTCGCGATGCGTCGAGTAACGAATCTCCGTCGTGTCGTGGGCGACGATGATTCGTTTTTCGGCGATCCCGCGCCTCACCGTCGCCGCCACGTGCGGAGCCAAAATCTGCGCCGGGGTCACCGCCGCATTGCGAAGAAACCGATACGCCCCCTCCAACCCTGCGTCGCTGCCCATCGCTTCGGGAAAGCTCGCCTCCGGCGACGGCGCCAGCCGCTCAGCCAATTCTACCAGCCGCTGACTCAATCGAACGTCGCCCAACCTGGCGCCCTCCACTTCGTCACGAACTCTCATGACGACCGTAGATCACCTTCCCGACGGCAAGTCAAAGATGTGATGGATCTTCAGCCCGCTGCCTCAGCCGCCTGCCGCCCTCCAAAGGACGGATCCCCGAAAGAAGAAAAACCAACGGCGACGACCGCGTGAGGCGATGGGGCCTCGTTGTGGGCGGGTGTCTGCAGCCGTCCACAGTGAGAGCGAAGCGTCCCCTGAGCCGATCGAAGAACTACCCCTCAGCCCAAGCGCCAGAATTTGGGATTGACAACAAAGACCGGTTTGATTAATATATGCCTAATCAAGATGAGCCCCCGGAAGGCCCAGCTAGAAATGAAGTTGCCCACTTGGGGAGGCCAGCGGCCGGGTGCCGGCAGAAAGCGGCTATGCCCCAGGCCGAACGTGGTTCACCGCACGCGCCTCAAACTCACGCGACACGTTCCGGTCCACATCACACTGCGCGTGCAGAAGCATGTCTGGAACATGCGAAGCCAACGCTGTTTCCGCATCATCGAGCGGTCGTTCCTCGCAGGCTGCCAGCAGTTCGGCTTCCGTCTGGTCCATTTCTCGACACAGCGCAACCATTTCCACCTCGTCTGCGAAGCGGAAAATCGGCGAGCCCTATCGCGCGGTATCCAAGGCTTGGCGATCCGTATCGCCAAGGGGCTCAACAAGCTGATGGCGCGCTCGGGCAGCGTCTTCGCGGACCGCTATCATCAGCATCTCTTGCGAACGCCGGCCGAGGTGAAGCACGCGCTGAACTATGTGGCCCACAATGCGCGGCATCATGGGCGCCCGCTCGAGGGGCTGGGCGACCCGTTCACCGCCTCCGCCGCGCTGGCCCAAAGTTGGTTACTCAGGCAGGCGATGCCAGACCTTTGCGAGAAGATATGCCTGTGCTGACCGGGAAGACCGGGTAGAACTCGACCGCCCTGATCGGAGGAGCCTTACGGGCGGTATTCAAATTGAAGAAATTGCACACCTGTGATACCGAGAGCGCATGTTGAACGTGCATAGCTTGCCACGCCACATTGCCATCATCATGGATGGCAATGGGCGCTGGGCGAAGCGACGTGGACTGCCGCGCATCGAGGGCCACCGCAAGGGGGCCGATGCGGTGCGCGAGGTGGTACGTGCCTCGCGTGAGCTGGGCGTGCGAGCACTGACGCTCTACGCCTTCTCCGCGCAGAACTGGGATCGTCCGATGGAGGAGGTCCGGGCGCTGATGGAGCTGCTACGCGATTACGTCGTCGAGGAGCGCACCGAAATTATGGACAACGAGATCCGGCTGGTCACCATCGGTGACCGCTCGCGCTTGCCAGAGTTCGTTCGCCAGCCGCTCGAGGTGCTGATCGCCGATTCGGCCGAGAACGAGAAGATGACGCTTTGTCTCGCGCTCTCCTACGGCGGGCGCGAGTCGATTGTCGCTGCTGCGCGGCGCTTGGCCGAGGCGGTGGTGGCCGGTGACCTCCACCCATCGGACATCGACGTCGGCAATTTTGCGCAGGAGCTTTCGACCAAGGTGCTGCCCGAGCTCGACCTCGTGATCCGCACTTCGGGCGAGCAGCGCATTTCCAATTTTCTGCTCTGGGAAGCGGCCTACGCCGAATTCTATTTTACCGATACGCTGTGGCCCGATTTTTCGCGCGCCTCGCTCTATCAGGCGATCGAAACCTTCCAAGGGCGCGAGCGTCGTTTTGGCCTGACCTCCGAGCAAGTTCGCATCCGGCGGTGAGCAACCTCACGTTGCGCCTGCTGTCGGTAGCGCCGCTGCTACCGCTGCTTATCCTTGCCATCGAGTGGCACAATCCGGTCGGCGTGTGGTGGATCGTGCTGGCCGCCACGGCGCTAGCGCTGCGCGAATGGATGGCCATCGCACTGCCCGGCGCGCGACCACACGAACGCTGGTTTGGCATTGCCTGGGGCTGTGCGCTCGCGGGAACGTTTTACAGCCATTCCGCGGCGCTGCCCTTTGCACTGGCGGCCGCCACTCTTGCGACCTTTTTATTTTTCCTCTTCTCCATCGGAGAAATGGCGACCGTGGCCGGGCGTGTTTCCGGCGCTCTCGCCGGGTATCTCTACATCGGCTTGCTCCTCCCTTTTGTCGCCCTGACCCAACGGGATTGGGGGGGCGGCTGGGTCTACTTGATGTTGACCGCCACCTGGTTTTCCGACACCGGCGCCTACTTTGCCGGCCGCTTTCTCAGCCCCTACTGGCCGCGCAAGTTCTACGAGTCGGTCTCACCCAAAAAGACGGTCGTGGGAGCGTTCGGCGGGCTGCTCGCAACGTATGGTGCGCTGGTCCTGGCCAAGCTCTGGTATCTGCCTTCGCTGAGCTGGAGCGATACCGTCCTCATCGCCGTGCCTGCGAATGTGCTGGGCCAACTGGGCGATCTCTGTGAATCTCTCATCAAGCGCTCGGTGGCGGTCAAAGACTCGGGCGCACTTTTGCCCGGCCACGGTGGCATGCTCGACCGGATCGACGCACTTCTGTTCGTCGCGCCCTACATCTACTGCTATGCCCGTTGGGTGGCCAGTTCCGGCTGACGGACGAGGCTGGCCGCGGCGCCGGAAGCAAGCAGCATCAGCAGCCCCGCGGCGACGTAGGGCGTCGTGTTGCCAAAGCGCAGTGCGTAGGTGCCAGCGATCGGGCCGAGCACGCGCGCCAGGGCGCCGAAGGATTGCGAGACACCGAGCACGCCGCCCTGCTGCTCCCCGGCGGCGCGCGAAATGAGCGACGAGAGCGAGGGATTGTTGAGCCCATTGCCGATCGACATCACTGCCATAGCCAGCAGCAGCGATGGAAGATCACTGGCAAAGTGCAAGAGCAACATGGCCAGCGCCATCATGAAGGTACCCACCACGACCAGCCGCTTTTCCCCGAAGCGGGGCACCATTCGCCGCACGAGCCCCCCCTGAGTGATGATCATCATCAGACCGATGAAAGCAAATAGGCGAGAGGTGCCTCGTTCACGATAGCCGAACTGTCGAGCGAGGTAGAGCGAGAAGGTCCCCTCGAGGTTGGCGAAGGCAAAGGTGATGATGAAGAAGAGCAGGATCAGCGTGAGAATTCTCGGGACGGTCACGGTGCGCACGAGCGCGGCCCAGGTGAAGGCGCGCGTGGGGGCGCGTTCGCCGGGCGGGCGGGGCTCGATGAGAATCGGTACCGCCAACGCAAAGTTGAGGGCCGCGAGACCCGATGCCACGAAGAAGGGCAGCCGCGGTGAGACCCGTGCCAGCTCCCCGCCGATCGCGGGGCCGAAGATGAAGCCGAGCCCCATCGCCGCGCCCAAGATCCCCATCCCCGAAGCCCGCGACTTTTCGTCGGTGACGTCGGCGACGTAGGCCTGCGCGGTGGTGATGTTGGCGCCGCAGATGCCGGCGAAGGCGCGGGCGATGAGCAACCAAGTGTAGGTGGGGGCGAGCGCATAGCCGAGCTGCGAGCCGCACGAGCCGAGGATGCTGAGGAGCAGGACCGGGCGCCGTCCGGCGCGGTCGGAGAGGCGGCCCCAGATCGGCGAAAACAGCAGCTGCATCACGGAATAGACCGCGAGCAGGGCGCCGACCTCCAGGTCGCTGGCGCGGAGCGACTGGGCATAAAGCGGCAGAATCGGGATCACCATACCGAACCCGAGCAGGTCGAGCAGCACGGTGAAAAGCAGAACGCCGAGGGTGGCGCGGCCCACGCCTCCCACCCCATGTGCCGATGCGGCCACGGCTTGGAGGGTATCGGAGCGTGCCCAGCTTGCCAAGGACGATCCCCGCGCAGCAGGGATCGTTTTTGGTGTATAGACGGCCCACGGGCGACCGGATGGCTACGGCTACGGAGCAAGAGCTGCGGTTGGTGGTAGGGGTCGGTGCTTCCGCCGGTGGCCTGGAGGCGATGTCCAAACTGCTGGCTGCGCTTCCGGCTGGCCAGGGGCTGGCGCTCCTGTTTGTCCAACATCTCGATCCCCATCGGCCCAGCCTGATCGCGGAGCTGCTCCAGCGTCACACGTCCATGAAAGTCGTCGAGGCCACGCAGGGCACAGTGGTGACACCGGACCACGTCTACGTGGTCCCTCCGGGTAGCGACATGGCCCTTTCTGGCACCACGCTCGCCCTTTCGGCGCGCGAGCCGCACCACCACCAGGGAGCGATCGATGGTCTCTTCGAGTCGCTGGCCGTGGCGCGGCAGGACACCGCGGTCGGGGTGCTGCTTTCCGGCTCCGGAGCGGACGGCACCCGTGGGCTGCAGGCGATCAAGGCGGCAGGGGGCATCACCTTTGCCCAGACTCCCGAGTCGGCCCAGCAGGATGAGCTGCTCCGGCATGCCATCGCGGCCGAAGTGGTCGACCACGTCCTGCCACCGGACCAGATCGCGAGCGAACTCTTGCGGCTAGCGCGCCATCCCGCTCTGCTCTCTCCGGCAGTCGATCCGACGGGGCTACCCGCGAACGAAGAGCGCCTGTCGGACATCCTGGCGCTGATTTTCCAGGCCACCGGCACCGATTTTTCCGCCTACAAGTCCAGCACGGTGCGTCGGCGGCTCGCCCGCCGCATGATGCTTTCCAAAACTGAAAGTCTGGATGCCTACGCCCACATGCTGGAGGCCAGCCCGAGCGAAGCCAAGTTGCTGTGCGATGACATTCTCATCCATGTGACGGGGTTTTTTCGTGACCCCCACGTATTTGAGTTTCTCCAAGCGCGGGTCTTTCCGAAACTTTTGGCCGCCAAATCGCCCGGGACGCCGTTTCGCGTTTGGGTTCCCGGCTGCTCAACCGGGGAAGAGGTCTATTCGATTGCGATGGCACTGCGTGAATTTCTCGCCGAGCGGATCCACCAGCGGCCGATCCAGATCTTTGGCTCGGATATCAGCGCGGCCTCGATCGATCGCGCCCGCGCTGGGGTCTATCCCGACCGTGCGCTCGCCGATTTTGGGGAGGATCGGCTGAAGCGTTTTTTCCATCGCACCAAAACCGGCTATCGGATCCAACAGAACGTCCGCGAGCTGTGCGTGTTTGTAAAGCACGACCTGGCCAGCGATCCTCCCTTTACCCGCATCGATCTCATCAGCTGCCGAAATCTTTTGATCTATTTCGGCCCAGCGTTGCAGGAGAGAGTGCTTCCGCTGTTTCACTATTCGCTCAACCAACCAGGCTTCCTCTTGCTGGGCCATTCCGAGACCATCGGCGGTTTTAGCCAGCTGTTCGCGCTGGAGGATCAGGCGCACAAGATCTATGCCCGCAAACCATCGATGGGCATTCGGGCCACCTCGTTGCCCCTGGACAACAGGGTGGGAGCGCCAGCGGAGGGCATGCGCAAAAGATTAGAAGCGCGTACTGTCGAAAGCGATCTACAGAGAGAGGCGGAGCGGCTGCTCGTCGGAAAATATGCGCCACCCGCAGTGGTGGTCAACGAGTCGCTCGAGATCGTGCGGATTTTGGGGCGTGCCGGCACTTTCTTCGAACTGCCGGCGGGGAAGCTGGAGCACGATCTCCTCAAGCTGCTCAAAGAGGAGTTGCGCTCCGATGTGCGCCTTCTGTTACACCAGGCCAAGAAGGAGGGCACAGCCGCGCGACGGGAGGGAGTCACGCTACACCTCGGTGGGGAGCGGAAGACGGTGAATTTGGAGGCCATTCCCCTGGTAACCTCCGGCGGCCAGCGCTGCTTCGTGGTCTGTTTCGAGGAGGTGTCGGCGCTGCCGCCGCCAGAACCTGGGGGGGAGGGTGGCGCCCTCGCGTCGCACAACCGGGAGGTGGTCCGGTTGCGCGAACAGCTCACCGTCACTCACGAGTATTTGCAGTCGATCATCGCAGAGCACGAGCGCAGTATCGAGGAGGTCGCCTCGGCCAACCAAGAGCTGCAGTCGAGCAACGAGGAGCTGCAGTCGAGCAACGAAGAGCTCGATACCACCAAGGAGGAGATCCAGTCGGCCAACGAAGAGTTGACCACGGTCAACGAAGAGCTCCAGATGCGCAACCAGGAGCTCCTTCAGCTCAACGACGATCTCATCAACGTGTTTGCCATTCTCGACATGCCGGTCGTGATCGTGGATCTCGAACGGCGCATCCGTCGTTTCTTCACCCCACGATCGCACGATACGCTCAATCTGATCCCCTCCGATATCGGGCGTGCTATCAGCGATATTCGACTCAATCTCGCGGGGGTCGATATCGAAGCCTGGCTCTCGGAGGTGATCGCCTCGACGGTGCCCAAGGTGGAGCAGGTGCAGGACCGCGGCGGACACTGGTATCGACTACACATTCTTCCCTACCGCACCACCGAAGGAAAGTTCGAAGGGGCCGTGCTTTCGTTGGTCGATGTGGACGCGCTCGTGCGCAGTCTCGAGGAAACACGCGCCGAGGAGGCGGTGAAGAGGGGGGTCCTCGAAGCGGCGCTCGATGCCATCCTGTTCATGAACCACGAAGGGGCTATCACCGACCTCAATCCGGCGGCGGAGCGGCTCTTCGGTTATTCACGCGCCCAGGCGATCGGTCAGGAGATGGCCTCGCTGATCATTCCGGAGCGACTCCGGGATCAGCATCGCCGCGGGCTGGCCCACTATTTGGCAACGGGACAACAGCTAGTGCTCGGCCAGCGCAACTACCTGCCGGGGTTGCGGGCGGATGGTAGCGAATTTCCGGCTGAGATTTCGATCATGCGGGTGCCAACCCTCGA
This sequence comes from Myxococcales bacterium, assembly GCA_023248875.1. Classification (GTDB taxonomy): domain Bacteria; phylum Myxococcota_A; class Polyangia; order Palsa-1104; family SHYY01; genus JAHFDT01. The sequence continues at coordinate 14,023 of JAHFDT010000089.1, forward strand.
ACCGCCCGTCTTCACCGGCCACATCCGCGATATTACCGAGCGCGTGCACCACGAAGAGGTTTTGAACGTTCTGTCGGAGGCGAGCGCGCAGCTGGTATCGACGCTGAATTACGAGACTGCCCTCAAGAACATCGCTCGCCTGGCGGTACCGCGCCTGGGTGACATGTGCGCCATCGAGCTACTCGAAAACGAGAAGTTGGTGGAGTTGGCCGTCGTCCATGGCGATCCCAACAAGCTTGTGCTGGCGCGGCGGCTTCGGCGCGAATTTCCGCCCACGGGGGAGGAGCCCTCCGGGGTGCACGAGGTGCTGCGCACCGGTCGGTCTCTACTCCAGGCCGAGATCACCGATGAGATGCTGGTGGCGGCAGCGCGCCACCCGGACCAGCTCCAGCTGTTTCGCGATCTCCAGATCGGATCGGTGATCCTCGTGCCCCTCCTGGCCCAACAGCGCGCGATCGGGGTCATCTCCCTCGTCCAAGGGGAATCGAAACGGCACTACACTGAGTCCGACCTGCAGGTCGCCGAAGAGCTGGCTCACCGAGCCGCCATCGCCATCGAGAACGCGCGCCTCTACCGAAGAGCCCAAGAGGCAGCGGCGATCGTGGAATCGTCCGATGATGCCATCATTGGCGAGAAACTCGATGGCACCATCATCAGCTGGAACCGCGCGGCCGAGCTCATGTATGGCTTCGCCGCGACCGAAGCGATTGGGCAAAAGGGGAATATCATTGTACCTAGCGATCGTCGGGAGGAGATAAAAGAGATCCTTCAGCGCGTCGCGCAGGGCGAACGGGTCCATCACCAGGACACGGAGCGGATCCGCAAGGACGGCTCCCGGTTGAGTGTTTCGCTATCGGTCGCACCGATTGTCGATCCCTCCGGACGCATTATCGGTGCTTCCAAGATCGGGCGCGATATTACTATGCAAAAGCGGATCGAAGCGGAGCGGTCCCGGTTGCTCAGTGAGTTGCAGGATGCAGTGCAGGCGCGAGAGGTCTTTCTGTCCATCGCGTCGCACGAGTTGAAGACGCCGCTCAATACGCTGCAGCTACAAACGCAGATGCTGCTTCATCTGGCACGTAAGGAGACCAAGGAGGTCGCCGAGGTGTTCGCTCCCGCGCGGATCGCTCCGCGCCTCATCAATATCGACCGGCAGCTCCAGCGGCTTACGCGGCTCATCAACGAGCTGCTCGATGTGTCGCGCATCACCACTGGGCGACTCGAGCTGGAGTTCGAAGAGTTCGATCTGGTCGCCACGGTCGCGGAGGTCGCCGGCAGGATGCAGGAGGAGGCCACGCGGGTGCAGTGCGTTCTGAGCCTACGGTTTGGCTCGGAGACCCTCATCGGGCGGTGGGACCGGATGCGCCTGGAGCAGGTCGTGACGAATCTCCTCTCCAATGCACTCAAGTATGGTCCCGGCAAACCCGTCGAAATTGCGCTCAGCGCAGGGGATGACAAGATCCGGCTGGCGGTGACCGACCACGGTATCGGCATTGCTCCCGAGGACCAGGCGCGACTGTTTCAGCGCTTCGAACGGATGGTCTCCGCGCGCCATTACGGCGGTTTGGGGCTCGGCCTCTGGATCGTCTCCGAAATCGTGAAGGCTCATGGTGGAACCATCTCGGTGGAGAGCCGACTGGCGGAGGGCTCTACCTTTGTGGTAGAGCTGCCGCGAAACTCGGTAGAGGAGAAGCGGTGAGCCACACCAT
>JAHFDT010000090.1 GCA_023248875.1 Myxococcales bacterium
CCCGGCCATTTCAACGGCCCAACTGATCCACGTCCCGACCCCCGGCGCAACGGCTCCACGGCGACGGCGAAGCAATGACGTCGCCCCGTCGAAACGACATTCGCGGCCATCTTGCAGTCTTCCCGGCCGATGGCGCGGCCCGGTTCTCGATCGACGCCGTGGAGCTGACTCTCCAACCAGCGCGTGGAGTCTTGCCTCCGGGAACCATCTTTGAGCCTGTTCTTGGAGTTCTCGACGGGCTTCCGGTTGCCCGTTGCGGTCATCACTTCGTTGCCACGATCCAGTCGGGCGCGCAGGTCTCTGATCCCGCCATTCGTCAGGCGCTTGGTCACCATGCCGGTGGTAGTGGTTCTCATCACTGTTTTCTAAAATCCAACGTCAATCGACGGCTCCGAGAAACGCTCATGGACGTAGGGACAATCCAAGGTCAACACCGACCGGCCGCCGAGTCATCCGACGATGTGTCGGGGTTGTGGCATCGTATCGCTTCCAAGATCAGGCCCGCCCGACCCCAGGCCCCCCACGCGCACGAGAACTACATCCACCCGAAGTGGCTACCGCCCGGCTACGACCTCACCGGCGCGGCGCTGGACGTGCTCTGGGAGCTGATCGCAGAAGCGAGTGTCTGGTACGCGCACCTCATGGACGAGCTGTTCGGCATCCAGCTCGAACCGCACCAGGTTGTCGCGTCGCTGCACAGCATCGAGCTGAACTGGGATGCGGTGTGCCCCATCGCCCGGTTCGCTCCCAGCGGCTTCCGCGACGCATGGAACGCTACTTTCCACGCCGCCAGCGTCACGCTCGGATTGAGCGAACACGATGCCGAACCGATCAAGCTCGACCTGAGTTTCTGCTGCACGACCGCGTTCTCCAAACCCGCAACAACTACGATCTCGAGGTCATGAACGGTGCGATCGGCATCGTGACGGCGGTTGGCGCCCGGCGTGGCGAGCTGCGCGTTCGCTTCGACGAGCGCGAGGTCTTGGACAATCTCTCGACACATAAAACACCGTCGGTGATGCGCTGGCTGGTCCGGCATCCACGCTTTCATCTACATTTCACTCCGACTCACGCATCCTGGCTCAACATGGTTGAGCGATTCTTCGGAATGCTCACACAGCAAGCGCTGCAGCGCGGGTCCCACGACAGCGTTGCGCAGTTGCGTAACGCCATTGGGGAATTCATCGACGCTCACAACGAATCATCGAGACCGTTTCGCTGGACCAAAACCGCAGATGCGATCTTGGATTCACTGTCGCGTTTCGGGCGAGCAAAGGGCTTTCGGATATAGGAGCTTCAGAAACTACAGACTTCGACTGCTAAACGCCTGCGCATGAACGGCTTTCGCCGCGCACCCACCATCGAGTGAGAAGAACCGAAAATCGGCCCCCAAATGCATCACTCGTGCATCCGCCACGCGCGAGTGCATCAGTGCGCCAGGGGCCAAAAACCCGGTCGCCTAATCGGGCGCCGGGTTTCGGGTTTTTAGTAGCGGGGACTCGCAGGAGGAGTTTCCGCATACTCCCGGTGTAATCTGTTTTCGTGTGAAGCTACCACGCGCGTAAAGCCGCTCATTCACTGACCGCCACGGAGACTCTCCACGCGGCTGCGCTGACTCTCACCCGATCAAGCCGCCGATTTGGCGATGGCCTTCACCACCCGAGCGATGTTCTCGAGCGTCGGGTTCCCGCCTGGGGCGAGCATCCGGTAGAGCGTCCGGCGAGAGAGCCCCGCCTCTTGGTAGAAGGACTCCTTTTGCACGGCCTCGAGGTGTCCGGCTAGGATCTCCTTGAACGCCTGGGCGTCACCGTCCGTCAGCGCCTCCGTCAGCGCTCTGATGATCAGCTTGCGGTCGCGGAGCGCGGCCTTGGGATCGTGATCGGCGACCGGGGTACCGCGCCTAACCCTCCTCGACGGCATGGCGTCGAAGGAGAACCCGCGCTTTGGAGATGTCTTTGTCTTGGCCATGTTTCGTTCCTCCCAGGATCAGCAAGACCGCCTTGCCCTGCGCATCCTCGATCCTTGCAAAGTAGACGCGGGTGCCGCTCTTCCACCGCAGCTCGGCCAGCCCGTCGCCCAGGTAGCGGGCGTCGCCGAAGTGGCCGGAGTCCTGTATGCGCAGCAATCGAGCATCTACTTGGGCGCGGTTCTTGGGCGACAGCCCCGAGAGCCACTCGAGGAACTCGGGAAGACGCCGTAGCCGCACCAAAAGAAGTATGCCACTTATGGCACCCATGAGCAAGCGCCCATCTCACCCGCTCCGACAGATCGAGCGCGAGGGGTCTGCTCGCCTACATAGAACCACTCGCCCGGCGTCGAAAGCTGTTCGGGCTTCGTTCCGAACGCGCACTGGATCAGGCGGGTACCTACGGCGTAGAAGCCGAGCAGGTGACGCTTTGAGATTGATCCCCTTTCGTAGACACTTTTGGGGGTCAGGTCACAGGAAAGCCATCTGCGAGCGAGATCTCAGCGACAATCCGAGATGTCGCTGAAATCTTCGGGCGAAAATCGGCCCCAAAATGCATCACCCGTGCATCAGCTTCGCGCAAGTGCATCAGCGCACCCCAAAAACCAAAAACCCGGTCGCCTAATCTGGCGCCGGGTTTCGGGTTTTTAGTAGCGGGGGCCGGATTTGAACCAGCGACCTTCGGGTTATGAGCCCGACGAGCTACCAGGCTGCTCCACCCCGCATCAATATGTCAGAAGCGCGCGGAGATGTGCCACATAGGCGCACGTGCGTCAAGTACTTGTTGACGATTGACGAGCCACCGCTAGCCCCATAGGATGCCGGCCCAAACTGAACGCTCATAGGAGCTACCCAAATGAAAAAAGCGGATCTGGTGGATGCCATCGCGAGCAAGACCAACGTCCCGAAGGCGCAGGCGCAAGTGATCGTCGAGGACATCTTCGAGCTGATTGCGGACGGCCTGGCCAAAGGGGATAAGATCGACCTGCGTGGCTTTGGTACCTTCAGCGTGCGTCAATCGGAAGCGCGCACCGGACGCAATCCGCAAACGGGCGAGCCGCTCACGATCCCGGCCCGCAAGGTTCCGAATTTCAAGGCTGGCAAGGAGTTGAAGGACCGCGTCAACATGGCAGCCACCTAGCACTACGGTACCGGTGGGTTCGCCCGGCGCGCCTCCGCCTCCAACAACTTCTGCGCTTCGAGCTCACGATCAGGCGGTCCAATGGGCCGCTCTTGAAGGAGTTCGCGCGCGAGGTGTGAATTGCGCACATGCACCGTCGGCGAGGCGAGCAGATCGGGAAATCGGTAACCGCTCCAGGCGGCAGGTAGTGGTGGCGCCACCCACTCGAACAGATGGCGCGCATCGAGCGGCGAGACATTGATGCAGCCGTGGCTCTTGGTGATGCCAAAACGGTCGTGCCAATAGGCGCCGTGGATGGCGTTGTGCGCCTGAAAAAACAGCACCCATGGCACCTTGTTGACGAAGTAGGCCTTGTCTTCGTAGGGCTGGCTCTTCATGGAAATGGATGAGACCTTGGCCCAGATGGGGTAGTTGCCGCGCGGGGTGGGGATGGCGCGGCCGGAGGAGACCAGCGTGGCAAACACGGGCCGTTCGCCCTCATAGGCGACCAGCGTCTGCTCGCCCAGATCGACATCGATCCACTGCACGGCGGCAGTGATCCCCTCGGGCCGGGCCATCCGCCTGACCTCATTCACGTCGGCAGCGCGCAGCCAACGCCCCTCAGCGATGCGCAACATGCGCTGAGCACGCTGCCCCGCCTCCTCGAGAATCGCGATTTGGGTGCGGCGCGGTAGCTCATCGATGGACCGCCCACGCTTCGGTTCACCATAGACCTTGGTCAGCTCGGGCGTCGTCCAGCCCCAAGGAAAGTGAGTCGTCTCATCGAGCGTCTCACCCCGCCAGTCCGATCCCCCCTGGAGCGGATAGGTCCCGGCGATGGGAAAAACCTTTCCTTCAACCGAAACATAGTGCGGCTCGCCCTCGATCCGAATCGGTCGCCCGACCGAAACGGCCACGGTATCACCACGCTCGAGCTGGCGTTCCGGCTGGGCGCCTTCGCGCGCCTCCTCCAAAGTGGCCCAAAACGGAAGCTTCTCCCCCTCCTTCTTGCCCACCATCACATAGTGAAATGGCAACCGCTCTCCCGACGGAACGACCAGCACCGGTTCGGTGGTGGGCGGCTGCGCGGTCGGCCGAACCGCGGTGGAGCAGACATAACCCGCGGGAGCCAGGGCATACCAGGGTTGAGCGGCACAGCCGGCGCGCCCGCGCACCCGCCCCAGCACGGGCAGACGAGCGCCCTCGATCACCGCGCCGAGGAGGGGAGAACTTCCGGGGCGCAACAACACGAGGGCTTCGCCCTCCCGGACGACTTGGACTGTCTTGATTTCGCTCGCTTCGATCGCCGGCTCTTCGCCGAGTTCTGGTGCGCGGTAGACACGAACCCGCGGATAGTCGGGAACTCGTTGGGTCCCGGGCAGGACCACAGCGGTCAATGGTTTGGCGAGCGGCCCAGGTTGCGAAGATACCGGCTGGGTCGCAGCAACGATGGAAAGAAGTATCCCGAACCCGCGCACCCAGGAACGATAACAAAACTTGTGGTTGCACCGCAGCCAAATGCGCCCTAAAGTTTGCCCGGTTCGTGCGCCACACCTGGCGCGCAGTCGTTTTCGGGAGTCGCTAGCCCGATGGCGCTCCCATCGACGCAGTGTCGTGTAGGAAGGCAGACCACCCTATGGCCAAAGTGAGCAAGAGCGGTAGCACGCGCAAGAAGACGAAGAGCGGCGCAAAGCCAACGAAAGCCCCCAGCAAGAAGGGCGCAACGAAAGCGGTGACTAAGCCGGCGGTGAAAAAAAAGCGGCCCGGTCCAGAAAAGCCCAAGCGTCTCGCGCGTGCCCCCCGGGTGCGCGCCCAAGCCAGCCCGCGTGCCCCGGTCGCTGCCCCAGCGCTGGCTCCGGTTGAGGTAGCGCCCCTTCCTATCGCCGCCATCGAGGCTCCCGCACCGATCGCCCCTCTGCAGCCACCGCTGCCGGCCGATCCCGCTCCATCGCTAGCAACACCCGATACGGCGGCCGTCCCCGTGGTCGTCCCCGCTCCGCCGGCACCGACCGCCGAGTCCAATGAGCCGCCTGCCACCGAGCACGAAGTGGCGGGCGCGGCTTTTTGGGCCTCGCCCGACCCACCCGCTCTGCCTGCGATCGCCGCTCCGCGTGCATCGGAGCCTGGCACACCCATGCTGCCGGAGAACAACCGCCCGTTTGAAGGGGGGCGTCGTCGGCGCCGCCGTCGTCGCCACCGAGGCAGTGTCGACCTCGTACCGACCGAACGGCCGATCGACTCGCCCGAGATGGCAAGCATCGTCACGCGCCTGCGCCGGCAGTTTGGTCTCCATAGCTTTCGCCCTGGGCAGGAGCGGATCATCCGCAACGTGCTCGCTCGACGCGACACACTCGCGGTGATGCCGACCGGATCGGGCAAGTCGCTCACTTTCCAGCTGCCGGCGATGGTACTGCCGGGCGTCACGGTCGTGGTTTCGCCACTGCTGGCACTCATGAAGGACCAGACCGACAAGCTACGACGCCGCGGCGTAGTGGCCGCTCGCCTCGATTCAACGCTTTCCACCGCCGACGAACGCCACACCTTGCAGATGATCGAAGAGAATCAGCGCAAGCTGATCTACGTCACGCCCGAGCGCGCGGGGTCGTCGGACTTCAAGGGCGAGCTTGGCGGCCAACCGGTGTCACTGTTCGTGATCGACGAGGCGCACTGCGTCTCGCAGTGGGGGCACGATTTTCGCCCCGCCTATCTGAATCTGCGCCGGGTGGTCCAAGAGCTCGGCCACCCGCCTGTGCTGGCGCTGACTGCGACGGCAACTCCCCGCGTGGTAGAGGACATCAAGGAGCGTCTCGGCACGCTCGAGGCGGAAGTGATCCACACCGGCTTCCAGCGGCCCGAACTGATTTTCGAAGTGCGCTCTACGCCCGACGAAAAGGCGCAGGTCAAGCGCCTCCTTCGCCTCGTGCGTCGCATCAAGGGTTCGGGCATCATCTACTGCTCGACCATCCACAACGTCGACGCTCTGGCAGGCGCGCTGCCGCGGCTCGGACTCCGCGTGGGTAAGTACCACGGCAAGATGACCAAGCTGGAGCGCGACTCCGAGCAGCACCGGTTCATGCGCAACCAGGTGCGCGTGATGATCGCCACCAATGCCTTCGGACTGGGCGTCGACAAGCCCGATATCCGCTTCGTGATCCACTACAACTTGCCCGGCTCCGTCGAGCAGTACTATCAGGAAGCGGGGCGTGCGGGCCGCGATGGCAAACCGGCACGGTGTATATTGCTGTGGCGGCCTGGCGACGAAGAGGTCCAGGAGCATTTCGTCGCGCAAAAGTATCCCGGTCGCGACCAGGTGCGCGGGATCACCCAGGCGTTTTTGGCAGGCCCGGGCAAGATTAGTGATATTGCGCTGCGCGCCGGAGTGCCGCAAAAAAAGGCGCAGGTGGTGATCGCGATGCTCGAAGAGGCAGAACTCGTGCGGGTGCTGCCCGGCGATGTGTACGCAATGAAGGCGCCGGAGAACACCGCGCGGGTGGCGCGCGGCAAGGGGGAGGCTCACTCGGCGGTGCCGAGTGAAGGGGAGCGGGAAGGCTCCCCCCACATCGATGAGCAGGTCATCTGGAATGCTGCCGAGGCCTATCGCAAGAAGCGCGAGAGCGACCGCGAGCGACTGAAGGTGATGCTCGACTATGCCGAGGCGCGCCGTTGCCGCGTGCAGCTTTTGCTGGACTATTTTGGCGAGCAGGTTCCTCCTTGCACCCGCTGTGATAACTGCACCGGCCGCAATACGGCCGTCCACGAGGAGGAGGAGGACCTCGCCGACGAGGACCGGCCACACATCGAAATCCCTGAGGCGCCCCCGCCGCCGCGCAAAGACCCGACGACGATGTTCTAGTACCCTGGTCGTTTTCTTGCTCGCCCTGATCGGGTGTGATCTTGTGAGGGCATGACACCCAACCAGCTACAGAAACTCGATCGCGAGCTCAGCGGGTTCCTCGACGAGATGCTCACCGGCATGGGCCGACCAGAGCGGCGATCCGCGATGCGGAATTACGTCACCGGGCTCCTGCTCGATGGCGAGCGCAAGAGCGTACTAAAGTTCGACCGCCAGATGCCGGGCGTCGTGGCGTTCGTCACCGATGACACAGGATTCGCGAAGAAGGGCGAGTACTCGGTCGGCGTGGCGAGACAATACTCGGGCACCCTGGGCCGGACCGACAGCTGCCAGGTGGCCGTACGCTTGCACTTGGCCGGAGTCAGGGGCAGCGCCTGCATCGCGATGCGTCTCTACCTCCCCGAGGAGGAATGGGCGTCCGACAAGAAGCGACGGACTGCAGCCGGAGTTCCCGAGGAGGTTCCGTTCCGAACGAAGTGGGAGATGGCGCTGGAGCAACTCGATCCAGCTCTTGCCGCAGGGGTTCGTCGCCACCTCATGCTGGCCGGCGCCGGTTACGGAGATGCAACCGAGTTCCGGTTCGGAATTGAGCAACGCGGGCTCTGTTACGTCGTCGGCGTTTCCGGCGTGCCTACGTTCTGGCGGCCGGACATGACTCCTGCGGTACCGAGCGCTCCCAAGGTGGGCAGACCTTCGACACGCCCGAAGGCAGATCAAGCCCCAGTTCGTCTCAGCGACTTTGTGTCTGAGTTCAGCGCCAAGAAGTTTCGAACCCTGCGCTGGTGCGACGGCGGCGAAGGACGACTGCGGGGTCGCTTCTACGCAGCCAGAGTCTATTTGGCCGAGCGCCATACCAAGACGATGCGGCCGGCGCTCAAACCCATCTGGATCGTGATCGAAGACACCGGCGAGGAAAAACGGCCGTTCAAATTCTACTTCTCGAACCTGCCCGAGAGCACATCACTCAAGCGACTCCTCAAGCTCCGCTGGCGCGTTGAACGCGACTACCAGGAACTCAAGGGGGAGATTGGACTCGACCACTTCGAGGGACGAACATGGCGCGGCTTTCACCACCACGCGACCTTATGCGCGGTCGCACACGGATTCCTCGCCCTTCGCCGGGCGCTTTTTCCCCCGGAGCAAAGTGAAGTGGACGCTCCTATAGGTGCGGCGCCATCTGTAACAAGTGCTGCTGCAACGCATCGGATGCTGTCCGCTTTGCGCGCGCAAAGTGGACGGCCGCTCGCTACCCCGCGCGCCGTCGAAGCTGTGACCTCATGCGAGTCCTGAAAAACGGATCAGGTAGTACTAGGCTTGCCGTTTTCCTCCTCCTGGGTGGAGGCGCCTGCATGGGCCCGGCGGGTGTCGGTGGCGGTCCTTGGTGCGTCGTCGGCTATGCGGATTGCGATGGCAGTGGCGCCTGCAGCACCTTCATCGATGAAGATCCACTCCACTGCGGCGGATGCGGCCGACCCTGCAGCGCGCCGAATGTCACCTCCGGATGCTACGAAGGGCGCTGCACCCTCGCCGCATGTGCGCCCGGCTACGCGGACTGTAATCACAGCCCGCTCGACGGATGTGAAGCGCATACGGTAACTGCGGTCGAAAACTGCGGTGGCTGCAGCAACCGCTGTAGCGAGAAGGGCTGGCCGCATGTCTCCACCTACGACTGCCGAGAGGGCCAGTGCGTCGCGAAAACCTGTGAAGCGGGATTTGGCCACTGCTCAACGACCGCCAGCGACGGCTGTGAAATCGATCTGCAACACGATGCAGTTCACTGCGGAAAATGCGACACGGTGTGCCACACGCTCGCCTGGCAAAAGGTCGCCACCTACCAGTGCGCGGCAGGAGGTTGCACCGCCTCCACCTGCGCCACCGGTTTTGCTCACTGCAGCGCCACCGCCAGCGATGGCTGTGAGCTTCCAGTCGCCAGCGACCCGCAGCATTGCGGCGGCTGCAACACGACATGCGGCCTCGGCGTTCCCTGCCGCAACGGCAAGTGTACCAAAGAGGGCGTATTGGTCCTGTCCGATACCCAATCGGGCGCCGACCTGCTGCGTGACACGATCGTTTCCACCGGCGTTTTTGGCACCATCGACACCTTCAACATCGCTGCCGCAACGCCGACCTTAGCGATGCTCAAGCTGTACCAGGCAGTGGTGCTCATGGTGGTCAAGGTCGGCTATGCCGATGCCGCTCGACTCGGCGATCGACTGGCCGATTACTTCGACGCCGGCGGGCGCGTCGTGCTTTCCGGTACTGCGATCGGTGATCTTCCCGTGGGTGGACGCTTCGGCGATCCCAAAGGCAGCTACCTGCTGACCGCCTCGAGCGGCAGCAAACAGCAAAGCAACGATTCGCTCGGCATCCTCGCCGAACCGAACAGCCCACTGCTCCTAAACGTCGCGTCGCTCAACGTGGCCAGCTGCCTCTACTCGGTGGTGACCGTCACGGGGACCGGCACCGCAGTCGCCTCCTGGAAGAGCGGACCGCCGCTTGTCATCCGCGGCGTCGTCAACGGCCGCAACCGGGTCGATCTCAACGGCCCATCGATCGTCGACAACAACTGCTGGATGGGCGATGGCGCCGCGCTCTTGCGCAACGCTCTGATCTATCAGTAGCGCTGTAGCAGTGAGGCGTCCGGTGCATAGTGATAATCGAGCTGCTCTCCCGTGTAGCGGTGCGCCGAAATGGGGCAGGCTTCGCGTGCTGCGCGGGTTGCGGCGGCCAGCGTGCCCTCCGTTCCCGGCGCAATCACCGATCGGCAGGGTGCGGGACAGCCTTCGCATGGTTGCCCTGCCAGGGAGGTCGGATCGATGGCAGCGTCGACGAGCCAGGCGCCGCGCAGCGCCCACCAGGGGCCAAACTCGGGATGCACCACCATGCCGATCGGCGATGAGCTACCGAACCCAGCCAGCACCGCGAGGTGCCGAAAATCGATCCTCGGCTGAAAGACGATCGTTGGCTCAAAGCGCCGCACGTCCAGCCCGGCCTCCTCGAACAGCGCGTCTCCCGTGTCGAGGAGCCTCGCCACATAGCGATCGAGTGGATGTAGCTCGCGCTCCAAGCGCCTGGTGGGCGTTTCGCTGAGCCAACCTTGAAACGCCTCCCACAATCTCCGCCCCCCCGAACCCACCACGATCCAGCTCTGCGCACCGGGAAGCAAATCGTTTGCGGAATAGCCCACGGGCGGCCCCGCTGCGTCGTAGATCGCAGAAGGAAACGAGGCGATCAAGTTGATGCCCCCCTCTCCCAGCTGCCTCTGCAGTTCGGCGACGAGCAAACTCACGGTCTAACGGCGCCGAGCGAGAACAAGGCCGATCAGAAAAAGGGCACCCAGCCCCCACAGTGCCGAGCGCGCCGCTCGCCCGCTGATCGAGCAGCCCACTTTGCGGGGGGATCCGCCCCAGAAACCACCATCGCTGTTGCCGCCGTCGGCCCCGCCGAGGAGAGCGGTGGCCACGCAGTTGCCGTTGTTGACACAGACGGTACCCTCGGGGCAGTGAACGAGGTGGCACCGGTCGTCGATGCAGTGGCCCGAGGCGAGGTCGCACAGCGTCGGCACTCGACACGGTTTCGCCGCGCAGGGGTTATCGATGCACTTCCCATAGGGATCGCAGACCTTTCCCAGCTCGCACACTACGCCCGAGCAGGCATTCGGCAGGCACTTCCCATCGACACACTTTTCATTGCTCTTGCAGGGCGCGAGACAGGCATGTACACACTGGCCGTCCCGGCAAAAGTCGCCTGTGTTGCAAGTCGCTCCCTTACAAGGATCGGGCACGCACTCGGTCTTCTGCGTCTTCGCGTCGGTGACACAGACAGCTCCCTCCGGACAGCCGTTCGCGTAGCAGGAGTCGTCGCACATCGTAGAGCCGAATTCGCCGCCTACCACCTGGTTGATGACCTTGTCGATCGCCTCGCTGAACTTCTGCGCGTTGGAGGCGCTGTAGTAGCAGGGGCTTCCCGATAGGCCAGTACAGTTGGGGATCGGTTCGAGCCCCGCCTTGGCCATGTTGTTCAGGTTCTTGGGGTTCACCCCACCCGATCCATCGAAGCCGATGACAAAGGTGTGGATGGTCGGTGAGCGCTTGGCCGCGGCCTCAATCCTCTGAATGCTGTAGGTGGGCTCACCGCTGTTGCAGTTGGGATCGCCATCGGTGATGAGCACGATGTACTGCCCCCGCGAAGGGTCCTGCATCACCGGATCGACGGCGGCTCGCTGGATGGCATCGCCGGTGTTGGTAGTGCCGCTCGGCTTAGCCGTCAGGATCAGATTCTTAATCGCGTCCTTGGAATCGTGCGCAGGTTCGACATGGATCTTCGTCGCCGCGTAGCACTCCTGGTCAGTGCCGCCATTGTCCTTGAAGAGCTCCACCCCGAACGGCACCTGATCACCATATTTATCGACGATCCCGACCACCGCTTGCTGCATCAAGAGCCACTTGGAGGGGTAGCCGTAGCCCCCCGAGGTGTCCTCCCCCATGGATCCCGACTGATCGATCACCAGCAGAATATTCGGACAGCGAGTCGCCCGCGCATCCGCACTCGCCAACAGAAGGGCAGCGAAAACCATGAAGCGCATGCGAGGCCTCTTACCGCCGTTTGCGGGAAGCTTAGCACAGTTCTAAGGTCAGAGCTCGTCGTGCGCAAAGGTGGAAACCTCGCGCACCGAAGCTGCTCCCGAGGCCCACATCACCAGCCGGTCGAAGCCGAGTGCCACCCCTGCCGCCGGAGGGATCCCCTCTCCGAGCGCGTCGAGAAAGCGCTCGTCGATGGGATAGGTTGGCAGACCGCGTTGACGACGCGCGGCCAGCTCGCACTCGAAGCGCACGCGCTGTTCTGCTGGATCGACCAGTTCGCCGAACCCATTGGCGAGCTCCAGGCCGTCTGCATAGGCCTCAAAGCGCTCGGCCACTCGCGGATCGTCGGGAGCGAGGCGCGCCAGGGCCGCCAGCGGCGCCGGCCAATCGTGAAGGATCGTCGGCGGCCCACTGGCGAGACCGGGATCGATCGCCGCAAGAAAGATCGAAAAAAAGACATCGTCCCAGGCCGTCAGCGTCTCCGGAACCGGCCACCCAGCCTCGCGACCACGAGCGGCGAGCGTCTCGGCCGGCTCATCGCCGAGGCACTCGATCCGAGCGAATTCGTGCATCGCCTCTGCGACCGTCAGGAAATGCCAGGACAGATCGGCCTTTGCCCCTCGAACGGCCGACCTCACCGCGTCGCAAAGGGCGATCACATCCTCGGCGATCTCGCGCCAGTGACCAGGAGCCCGGTACCACTCCACCATCGTGAATTCCGGATTGTGGTGTGCGCCCGCCTCGCCACGACGGAAGCACTTGCACACCGTGTAGATCCGCTCCATTCCACCCGCGAGCAGCCGCTTCATCTGGTATTCGGGCGAAGTGATCAAGTACTGCACCGATCGCTCATCCGCGACGGGAAAGGCATCGAGGTGCAACTCCAAGCCTGGCGAAGGCACGAGCAGCGGCGTCTCCACTTCAAGGAAATCGCGCTCGGCAAAGAAACGACGCAACGCATCGAGTGCGAGCGCCCGGTTTCGCAGATGGGCGAGGCGCGGTGCGAGTCGCTGTCGCTCGGTCACTCTTTGACGCGCTCGATGTACTCCCCGATACGGGTATCGATGCGCAAGACCTCGCCTTCATTGATGAAGAGCGGCACGTTGAGGGTCGCTCCCGTCTCGAGGGTCGCGGGCTTGGACGCTCCTGACGAGGTGTCGCCACGTACTCCCGGCTCGCTGTGCGTCACCCGGAGACTCACGAAGTTGGGCGAAGTCACGCCGATGGCGCGGCCGTTGTAGAACATCACCTGCACATCGAGATTGTCCTTCAGCCATTTCCACTCGTCGCCGACCGTCTCCTTGGTGACATTGACCTGCTCGAAGGTCTTCCTGTTCATGAAGACGAAATCGTCACCCTCCTTATAGAGGAAGGTCATTTCCTGATCTTCAATGTCGGCGGGTTCGATCTTCTCGCCCGAGCGAATGTTGCGCTCGATGACACCGCCCGAAAGCAGATTCTTCATCTTGGTGCGAGTAAAGGCCGCTCCTTTACCCGGCTTGACGAAATCCGCCTGGACGACGATGTAAGGGTTACCGTCGATAAGAATTTTCAAGCCTTTACGAAGATCGGAAGTATCGTACATGACCGCCTCAGAAAATGGGGCCCTCTGATAACGCGATCGCTTAGCACTGTCAATTCGCCGATAGCTTCCGCAAATAGCCGCGTGAGCAGCGCGCGCCCCGCTTCTGCGCATCGTCGCGCACAAAGCCGTTGGCCTCATAGAATTTGATCGCTCGCACCATCTGCTCGGTGGTGTCGAGCACCAGTTGCCGCGCTCTCTGCTGGCGCGCAAAGGCGACCGCCTCATCGAGTAGACGCCGCCCCACGCCGAGGCTGCGCACCGCTGGAAGAAGGTACATCTTGCGCACCTCGAACACCGAGGGATCGACGGGAAATAGTCCGCAAGTACCCACCACCGCGCCGGCGCGCTCAGCCACCCAGAAGCGCCCGCCGTGCTCCTGGTACGATTTGGGCAGTGCGAACAGCTGCTCATCGGTGCTCGCCCCGGTGCCAAACTGCAGCCCAAACTCCGCCAGCACGACGCGCACGAGCTCCACCACGGCCGCGACATCCCGCGGCTCGACCGGTCGAATCGCTATGGCTCTATCTGTTGTAGCTCTATCTGGCATCGCTCGCCGAGCTACATTATAGTTGTGCCGCGATGGATCAAAGCGCGGAGTTGCTGGACCTCTACCGCCAGATGCTGACCATCCGCCGCCTCGAAGAGGCTGCAGCCAAAGCCTACGCCCAGGGCAAGATCGGCGGTTTTTTGCACCTGGGCATCGGCCAGGAGTCGGTGTGCGTCGGGGCCATCGCTGCGGCGCGACCGACTGACTATGTCGTCGCCACCTACCGTGAACATGGCCACTACCTGGCCAAGGGCGGCACCGCCAAAGAGGTGCTCGCGGAGCTCTACGGACGTGCTACCGGCGCCTCGCGCGGCCTCGGCGGATCGATGCACCTCTTTTCCGCCGAACGTCGCTTTCTCGGCGGCTATGGCATCGTGGGTGGCCACATC
Source organism: Myxococcales bacterium (assembly GCA_023248875.1). Lineage (GTDB taxonomy): Bacteria > Myxococcota_A > Polyangia > Palsa-1104 > SHYY01 > JAHFDT01. The sequence continues at coordinate 14,044 of JAHFDT010000090.1, forward strand.
CCTCTCGCCACCGGCGCCGCCTTCGCCTCCAAGTACCGCCAGGAAGACGACGTGACGCTCTGCTTTTTTGGCGATGGCAGCGTTCCCCAGGGCGCGCTCCACGAGGGGTTTTCCCTGGCGGGTCTCTGGAAGCTGCCGATCGTCTTTATCTGCGAAAACAACCAGTACTCCATGGGCACGCCGCTCTACCGCACCCTCGCGGTGGCGGATGTCACCGAGCGCGCGGCGGGCTATGGCATGGCGCGCGATCGGTTTCGTGGCGACGATGTCCTCGAGGTGAAACAGCGCATCGGTGTCGCGATCGAGCGCGCCCGAAAAGAGCACCAGCCGACGCTGGTCGAGGTGCTCACCTACCGCTTCCGCGGCCACTCCATGTCCGACCCGGCCACCTACCGCTCCAAGCAGGAGGTCGAAGAGTGGCGTCAGCGCGACCCTGTGCCGCTTTTGCGCCAGCGTTTGCAGAGGGAGTTCCACCTGACCGAGGAACAGCTGTTCTCCCTTGAGGCCGCGGTGAAAGCGGAGGTACAGGAGGCGGTGCAGTTCGCCGAAAACTCGCCGCCCGCTACCACCGAGAGCGTCTGGAGCTACGTCTATTCGGACCCGACGATGGACCCGAGGTCGTTGTAGATGGCGCGTTTGAGCTATCGCGAGGCGATCAACCAGGCCATGAGCGAAGAGATGGAGCGCGATCCGTCGGTCTTCCTCATGGGTGAAGAGGTGGGCCACTACCAGGGGGCCTACAAGGTCACCCAGGGTCTGCTCCAGCGTTTCGGCGAACGCCGCGTCATCGACACGCCCATCGCCGAAAGCGGTTTCATCGGCGTTGGTATCGGCGCTGCAATGGTGGGGCTGCGCCCGATCGTCGAGGTGATGACCTTCAATTTTTCCCTGGTGGCCTACGACCAGATCGTCAACAACGCTGCCAAGGTGCGGCAGATGTCGGGCGGACAGTTCAAGGTTCCGCTGGTCATTCGCGGCCCGGGCGGCATGGCGCATCAGCTGGGAGCACAGCATTCCCAATGTGTCGAGTCGCTCTATACCTACATGCCGGGTCTCAAGGTGGTGATGCCCGCCACACCGGCGGATGCCAAGGGGCTCCTCAAGTCGGCCATCCGCGACGATGATCCCGTGATCTTCATCGAAGGCGAGCTACTCTACGCGAACCAGGGCGAAGTGCCCGATGGCGACTACACCATTCCCCTGCGATCGGGCGAGATCAAGCGTGCCGGCACCGATTGCACCCTCATCGCCTGGTCCAAGATGGTCCATCTCGCACTGACGGCAGCCGAGCAGCTCCAGACCGAGAACATCTCAGTCGAAGTGGTTGACCCGCGCACCATCAAGCCGCTCGATGAGGAGCTCCTCCTCAATTCAGTCACCAAGACCCACCGCTGCGTGATTGTCGAAGAGGGTTGGCCCTTCGCTGGTGTGGGCGCCGAAATCGCCCACCGCATCCAGCACAAAGTGTTCGATGAACTCGATGCTCCGGTAGAGCGCGTCACCTCGCTGGATGTACCCATGCCCTACGCGCTGCACCTCGAGGAGTGGGTCGCGCCGACAGTTCCTAAGATCATCTCCGCAGTCAAACGCGCGCTCT